>JAJRTE010000082.1 GCA_024278455.1 Myxococcota bacterium | reverse complement strand
CTGGGGTTGCTGGTGGCGCTCGAGGGGACGCACGAAGTGAGGTCGAACCGGGAGAGCGGGCATGGGCGGGCGGATGTCCTGGTGCGGCCCCGGGAGGCGGGGGGTGCGGGCGTGGTGATGGAATTGAAGGTGCTGCGAGCCGGGGAGACGCCGGAGCATGCGATGAGCAAGGCACTGGCCCAGCTCGAGGCTCGGCACTACGCGGCGGAGTTGGAGGGAGCCGGAGCGACCCCGATCCACGCCTACGGTGTGGTGTTCGACGGGAAGCGGACATGGGTGTCCCGTCTCGAGTGATTTGGGCAAGGAACAGGTGGACACGGGGGCCCGAGTTCAGAGAGGCAGGCACCGCCCATCGCAACGCAGGTGGCAACCACGCGGCCCTACCGCTGCCGTAACTGCCCCGCGCCTCCCGAACCCCGAACCCCGAACCCGGAACCCCGAACCCCGAACCCCGAACCCCGAACCCGGAACCCCGAACCCCGGTGAGTTCGGGTCACTTCCGGGGAACCTTGACCACCTCGTTGTCCACGCCCGTCTCCTGGACAACCGGCTTCTTTCCATCTTTGCCTTGCTTGTAGGATATCGTGTTGTCCACGCCGGACACGACGATACGTCCTGCTCCGTCCACCTGGACCACGTTGTCCGTTCCGGAGACCACCACGGCGTCGCAAACGCCGGTCAGTGTGACGCGATTGTCGGAACCGCTGATGTGCACCGTCCGGGCATGGGTGGCGTCACATGCATGGTGTACGACCCGTTCGACTCCATCGATGCTGATAGCGCCATGCGACGCCGCCCCGGTGCCCTCCACTGGCTGTGACTTCACCTCGACGCCGGACTCCCCCACGTTGATTTCGGCACCGCCGGCCTTCACCTTGACCGACCCATCTTCGGACACCTGGACACTGGCGTCCCCGGCCTCGACGCGGGTCGTGTCCTGGGCCTGTGCCCAAAACGGAAGACAAAGAGCGAAACAGAACGAGACCACGCAACGATTCATCGATGAACTCCCCTCTTCTGTGGATGACAAACGTGGCACGGCCCGGCAGGACCTGGGATCTCGCCGGCCGTGCTGCTGACCTGTTCCCCGGCTCGAGCGGTCCGTGGCCGGCAGTGTCCGGGGATGAACGGCCGCGGAGGGACCGGGTCAGACCATGTAGGTGTACCCGGCCAGGCCCGATTCGTAACGTCTGAGAAAATGCGCACCCTCCTTGAAATCGATCTGACCCTGCCGAATGGCCGTCTCCACCCGGCGGCGGATACGGTTGATCAACCGGTCTGGCGGAAACGACACGTATCTCAGCACATCGGTGACCGAGTCTCCCTTGACGATATGTTCGATCCGGTATCCACCCTCGGGGTCGATGGATACGTGGACGGCGTTGGTGTCGCCGAAAAGGTTGTGAAGCACACTCAGTGTCTCTTGGTAGGCGCCGACCATGAAGATACCGAGGTGATACGGCCGGCCGTCCAGCGGATGAAGCTCGAGCACGCCCTTCACGTCCCGCAGATCGATGAACTGGTCAATCTTGCCGTCCGAGTCGCAGGTTACGTCGCCCAGGATCCCCCGCCTCGATGGCCTCTCGTTCAGCCTGTGGATGGGCATGATGGGGAAAAGCTGCTGCACGGCCCAAAAATCCGGCACCGACTGGAAGACGGAGAAGTTGCAGATGTAGGTATCCGCCAGGAGTTTCTCCAGGCCTTGCAGGTCCTCTGGCACATAAGGCATCTCACGAACGATGTGGAGAATCCTCGTGCAGATCGACCAGAATATGCTCTCCGCCGCGGCACGACCCTCGAGGGTGAGGTAGCCCAGGTTGAACAGGCTCAGCGCCTCGTCGCGAATGTCCAGGGCCTCGTTGTACGACTCCTGCACATTCTTGCGAGTCAGGTCGTTGTGCACCCGCATGAGCGCCTCGAGAGGCGCGGAATCCTCCTCCTCGGGAAGCGGGTCGGGAATGGGCTCCTTTCCGAATTCGGTGACGCCGAGCACGTTGACGATGAGAGCCGCGTGGTGGGCGGTCAAGGCACGTCCCGATTCCGTGATGATTACTGGATGGGGAACGCCTTCATCGTCACAGGCTTCCTTGATGGTCGATACGACGCCGGTGGCGTACTCCTGGAGAGAGTAGTTCATCGAGGAACGGAAATTGGTCTTGGATCCGTCGTAGTCCACGGCGAGACCACCGCCGACGTCCAGGTACCGGAGCGGGCACCCCAGTTGCGCAAGTTCGACGTAGATGCGAGCCGCTTCCTGCACCGCGCTCCGGATTGCACGGATGTTCGTGATTTGCGACCCGACGTGGAAATGGAGAAGCTGGAGCATGTCCAGCATGCCCTCCTTTTCCAGCAACCTCTGGACCCGAAGCAGCTCGGCGACGGACAGGCCGAACTTGGAACGGTCTCCGCCGGATGCTTCCCACCTGCCCGACCCCCTCGAGGCGAGCTTGGCGCGCACACCGATGGGCTGCTTGACCCCGTGCTTCTTGCACAGACGTATGACCGTGTGCAGTTCGGAGAACTTCTCGATCACTGGAAAGGCTCGCATCCCCATCTTGGTGGCCAGGATCACCATGTCCAGGTATTCCTCGTCCTTGTATCCGTTGCACACGATCAACGCGTCCGGCGAATCCAGGACGGCGAGCACGCCGAGCAATTCCGGCTTGGACCCTACCTCGAGGCCGAAGTCCTCTGGGCCGCCATACGACACGATCTCCTCCACGATGTGCCGCTGCTGGTTGACCTTCACGGGGTAGATGCCCACGAAATGGCTCTGGTAGTCGAGGTCCCGGATGACCTGCGCAAACGTGTCGCGTAGTTGTTGGACACGCTGTTTCAGGATGTCCGAAAACCGCACGAGAATGGGCAATTCGTAGCCCCGCGCTTCCAACTCCTGCTCGAGTTCCTCCAGGTCCAGGGTGGGGCCGGGCTGGCCGTATGGGTGGACCTGCACGTTGCCGCGCTCGTTGATGGAGAAGAAACCGCCACCCCAGTTCTGGACATTGTACAACTCGGCGGACTGCTGGCAGGACCAGTCTCGCTGCCTGTGCAAGCCACCAGGCGAGATGTGAATGGGCATGCTTCCTGTTCAACCTCCTGTGCCGGCGACCAGGCATTCCAGCCATCCTTCAGCGGCGGAAACCAGACGCCGGGGCTGTCGTTCAACCTCTCATGCCGCGTGTCAGGTGTTCAAACGGCTGAGCACGTCCGCGGGAGTGGGACGATGACCCGTCCTCCGCCAACAGAGGTAGTCGTCCAGGATGAGGCGATGATCGAACACGAGTGGAGGCAGTTCGTCAAGGGGAAACCGCGACGCCGACCGGGCGTCGTCTCCTGCGACAGGCATTCCCCTGGCCGAGGCGACGAAAACGACGCTCAGCGTGTGATGCCGGGGGTCTCTGCGCGGGTCCGAGTAGACATACAACATCTCGAGGAGTTCGACATCGAGACCGGTCTCTTCCCGCGCCTCCCGTATCGCCGCCTGCTCCACCGTTTCCCCCTCGTCGACGAATCCGCCCGGAATCGCCCAGCCACGGGGTGGATTCCTGCGTTCCACCAAGATGACGCCGCCGTCCTGCTCGATGACGATGTCGACGGTAGGCAACGGGTTTCGATACCTGGAAGGTGCGGTCATGGTCGTCGGGGTCGCTCCGCTGTTTCGTACGCCGAACCTCCCCGGGCCATGACCGGCAGTGAAGCCGCTGCTGGCGCTCGCGGGGAGGCTGTCTTATAAAGACTCTACCACGACAGCGCCCCGTGTGTTGCAAAAAACTGCGCCGCTCCGGCAGCCCGGAACTCAGTCGGTGCATTGTTGGATGGCCGGTGACAAGTCGTCGCAGTCGAAATCGGCGGGATCGAACCCATCGGGGGCGTCGGTGGGATTCCCGGGCCAGAAGTAGTCAGGATACCAGTCGGCGTCGCGGTCCCATCCGTCGCCCGCAGGGCCGCCGTAGGCCCCGATGTCGGAACGCGACCCGTCCGGGTCGGCCATGTCCGCACAACCGGCGTCCACAAGCGGCGATGAACTGGCCAGGTGAAGATCGGCTGGGTTACCGGCGCTGTCATACAGGAGGAAAACAGGCTCCTCGTCCACACTGAACCCGGACGTGTCTTGCAGGTTGTGGTTTAAGTCTCCTGCCGGTGCGTAGAGGCTCGAGCAGGACAGGGTGGGAGTGCTCGTGCCGCTGGTGTTGTCAAAAAAGTTGCCGTAGCCGTTGTAGGCAATGATGACATTGACGAAGAGCGGCGATCCACTGTCGCCGGCCACGTAGATGCCACCACCGTTGTCCGCGACGTTGGCGACGATCGCACTGTTTTGCCACGTCGGGCTGGAACTCTCCACGTAGATGCCGCCTCCCTGGACCGCGTTGTTGTCGAGGAACATGCTGTTCTGAACGACGAGATCCGAGTTCGAGAGGAAGGCGCCACCCCCATAGGCGGCGCTGTTTCCCTTGAACCACCAGTGGGTCCCGGCGATCGACAAGGCATCGATGGCGAGCAGCCCGCCGCCCCTCCCGGCGCCTTGCGTCGCCACGTTGTCCTCGAAGCCCGCTCGAATCATGGTGAGCGTGACATTCTTCGCATAGAGACCTCCAGCTTCCAGGGCCTCGTTGCCCCGAAACCGGACGTCCTCGAGGACCACGTTGGCCGAGCTGTCGGTCAGTCCTCCGCCGCCGACGTTGTCGGCGCTGTTGGACTCCACCAGCACGTTGCGATAGACAGGCGAGCCGAACGACGAGCTGATGCCGCCGCCGTCGATCGTCGCGTGGTTGCCGGTGACGACGAGGTTCACCAGGACGGGAGATGTCCTGTAGGTGCGGATGCCGGCGCCACGGGTGGCTTCTCCCCCCGTCAGTGTGAAGCCGTCGATCATCGTGCCGCTGGTTTCGCCGCTGTTGAGCATGAACACGCGGCCCTGTGACTGTGCATCGATGATGGTGGTCCCTGGCCCCTCGGTGGCACGGAGAGAGACCGGCCGCCCCGCAAAGGAGATTTCGTATGCGTGATACGTGCCTGGTCCGACCCACACGGTGGTTCCGTCCCGTGCTGCCAGGATCGCGTCTTGAATCGAAGCATAGGAATCGGATGACAGGCCGACATGAGGGTCTTGCGTGTCGCTGCCACCACAATCGGTGTCGAGTCCGTCACCGGAGGCATCAGGGGCGCCGGGGAAAACGGCCGGGTCGGTATCGTCGCAGTCACCTCGAGCAGGGGCGGACCCTTCTGGCTGGAAGCAACTGTAGGAACTGTCCCCGTCCACTCCGAACCCGTCTCCGTCCGCGTCGGTGTACCAGGCAACGACCACCAGACCGTCGTCCCGCGCACCGTCGCAGTCGTTGTCCACCCCGTCGCAGACCTCGAGGTTGCCTGGAAACGCCGCCGGTTCCTGGTCGTCGCAGTCGTCGCCGATGGCCACGTAGCGCTTCGGCTGTTGGCACGTGTCCACGGTGGATTCCGGGGTGCCATGGCCGTCGCCGTCCTCGTCGAAATACCACAGCGTGGTGGGCACGCCCTCGTCGATGAGCCCGTCGCAATCGTTGTCGATGTCATCGCATACCTCGGTCGCGTCGGGGTTGATCTCGGCGTTCATGTCGACGCAGTCCCCATCTTCCACCGTCCAACCGTCGCCGTCGGCGTCGGTGCCGGAGCCACAGCCTTGAGTGACGAGGAGAAGCAGGAGAAACGGGAAAGGAGAGACGCTTGCGATTCCAGAACGGTGGTTGGGCGACATGGGCGACTTCCTCCTACACTGCGTACCACGATCGTTGTATGGGATCCACATCCGCGGGTCGACGCCGGATCGGTGCTCGAGGGCGAATACGTGCGTTGGTTGGACGTGCTCGAGACGATTTCATTCGCCTTGCTTGTTCGCCTTCGGTCCGCGACCGGCGGTACCGGCCCGGGTGCTGCCTGCGCGAGATGGTCTTGCTTCGAGGTATGCAATCCACATGCCAGATGAAGCGGGATGATATGTTCCGCCAGGAGCGGGGAGCGGTTTTCAGGCGGCCCGTTTTCGCCCTTTTTCGCGCAGGGCCTTGTCCATGAGGGCTTCCTGTAGCCCGGCCGGTACCTGCTTGTACCGGGAGAATTCCATGGTGAACGTGGCCCGGCCCTGGGTGCGGGAGCGCAGGTCGGTGGCATATCCGAACATTTCAGCCAGGGGCACCTCTGCCAGAATCACGGCGGAATCCGAGCCGGACTCGGCATTCATCAGGATGCCGCGGCGAGATGCCAGGTCCCCCTGCACGGTGCCCATGAATGGGACAGGCGTTTCGACGTCCACGCGCATGATCGGCTCGAGGATGACCGGGCGGGCCCGGGCGAAGGCGTACTGGAACGCCATTCGAGCCGCGGTCCGGAAGGCCAGGTCCGACGAATCGACGTCATGGGCCGACCCGTCGGCGAGAACGACGCGGACGCCGGTGACCGGGAATCCTGCCAGGGGTCCCTTGATGCAGGCGTCGCGGAACCCCTTCTCGCACGCCGGGATGAACTCTTTGGGGATCGTTCCGCCCGAGATCTCGTTGGCGAACTCGAAGGGACTCTCCGACGGTTCCAGGCGTCCCACCACGTGAGCGTATTGCCCCGCGCCGCCGGTCTGCTTCCGGTGCCGGTAGTCGAACCCCGAAACCGCCGTGATGGCCTCCCGGTAGGCGACTCGAGGCCGGCCTATCTCCACGTCGGCGTGGTATTCTCGCCGCATGCGTTCGGTGTAGATCTCCAGGTGGAGTTCACCCATGCCGGCGATGAGCGTCTGGCGGGTTTCGGGGTCCACGGAGACGCGAAACGTGGGGTCTTCCCGCATGAAACGGTTGAGCGCCTTGGACAGCCGCCTGGCGTCGTCCTGTTTTCTCGGGGAGATGGCCAGCGTCATGACGGGTTCGGGCACGTGGAGTCCCTCGAGGGACACAGCGATATCTGGAGAGCAGAGCGTGTCGCCCGACGCACAGTCGAGCCCGATGACTGCGATGATGTCCCCACCGTGGGCCACGTCGACGTCGCTGCGTTCGTCGGCGTGCATGCGAACGACCCTTCCGACACGAAGGCGGCGTCTCGTGCGGCTGTTCTGGACGATATCCCCCTTGCGAATCGACCCGGAGTAGACCCGAAGGTAGGTGAGCTGTCCAAACGGTTCCTCGGTGAGCTTGAACGCCAGGGCGACCAGGGGTGCTTCCGGGTCCGGCGTGAGCGCCACGGGGAGGCCCGTCTCGATGTCCGTGGCACCAGCGGCCTGCCGGTCCAGCGGTGAAGGAAGGTATCGAACGACCGCGTCGAGCAGGTTCTGGACCCCTCGGTTCTTGTAGGCGGAGCCCAGCAGAACCGGCGTGATGGCCCGCTCCAGCGTGGCGCGTCGCAGCGTCTCGACGATCATGTCCGCCGGAACCGGTTCGTCGTCGAGCATCAGGGCCATCATGTCGTCCGAGTACATGCAAAGCGTGTCCAACATGGCTTCTCGGGCCTGGCACGCCCGGGGTTCGAGTGCGGCGGGAATGGGCCGCGTGACGCACTGCTCGCCGTGCTCCCCTTCGAAGTAGTCCGCCACCATGTTGATCAGATCGACAACGCCCTCGAACCGGTCCTCGAGTCCGATGGGAATCTGTATCAGCACTGGGACGAGCCGTAGTTTGTCGCGTATCGCTTCGACTACGCGGTCCGGGTCGGCGCCTTGCCGGTCGAGCTTGTTGATGAACGTGAGCCGCGGCACGTCGTACCGCTTCATCTGCCGATCGACGGTGATGGTCTGGGACTGGACGCCTCCCACGCCGCAGAGGACCATGACCGCGCCGTCGAGGGCTCGGAGCGACCGCTCCACCTCGATCGTGAAGTCCACGTGCCCCGGGGTGTCGATCAGGTTGATACGATGGCCGTCCCAGGTCAGCGTGGTCGCCGCCGACGTGATCGTGATGCCTTTCTCGCGCTCCAGGTCCATGAAGTCCATCTTGGCCCCGCGGCCTCCCCCACGGACTTCACCCATGCGGTGGATGCGCCCCGCGTAGTACAGGATGCGCTCGGTGAGCGTGGTCTTGCCAGAGTCTATGTGCGCGGAAATCCCGATGTTCCGCGTGTTGCGCAGCATATCGTTCATATCGTCGTCTCGAGCCGGTGGGATACGTACCCAAGGGCGGTGCCTGTCGGGGTCCCGTGCCGGAGGGATTATCGAATGGTGGCGGTCTATACCCGCTTTCCCGCACCTTGGCAACAGAAAAGGTCGCCCGCGGTGCTGTTGGCCCGTTTTCCCTCCATTCGAATGCGCTTTGGAAAGCGTGGCGGCTCTGCTACACTTCAACGCCTGGGAAACAACAGTTGGCGGGCGCTCCATCGCCGGGGCCCGGTCCAGAGACCAGTCCGTGCGACGTTGCCGGCGGTTCGCGGGCGCCCGGAGGGCAAGACGAAAGCGACATCGGGGACCTGCCGGCTGCGACCAGGAGACGCTCGCCGGGCAGGCCGCTGCGCCGATTCCGAAAGAGCGAGCCATGAAACTAGGGAGATCCGTGACGTGTACAACCGCCTCACCGGGTTCGACGATTGATCTTGTTGCCCAGCCCTGCCGGGACCCGGTGCCCGGTCCGCTCCGGGCATCCCGCCGGTGGCGTCCTGCCGGCCTTGGCGCAACGTGCCGCGCGTTGCCGGCCCTGGCGATGGTCGTGGCGGTCGTGGCCTGGACGGGGTGCGGCGAGACGCCCGTGACCGTTCCGCCTCGCCGCCCCCCCGCTCGCCCGCAGCCGGTGGACAGCTTCTACGCCACCGTCGCCGGCGCCGCGATCGATGGGGCCGCCGCCCGCGTGGTCGCGAACCCGGAAGCGGAGAGGGTCACGACCCTCCTGTCGCTCGACTTCGAGGACGGCACGCTCCAGGGACTCTCTCCCCTGCAAGAGGACGGGCGCTCGAAGCGGGGAACCAACAAGGACCGGCCCCCGAAGAACCCCGGCAAGAAACTGAAATCGGTGTCTCGAGTCGTCGGACTGGGCAATGCGGCTCATGTCCTGCACATCGGCGGCGGCGTCAGCGGTCCAGCCAGCTTCCGCAGCGAGGCCATCCCCATCGATCCCGGCACGAGCTACACCGTGTCCTACCGCGTTCGGACAAGGGACCTCAAGGGACGCAACGGCTCGAGATACCGGTTCGGGACCGTGGAGGCACTATTCTACGGCGTGCCGGACCACTACCACGACGCCACGCGCCACCTGCGTTCCGCGGCCAATCGCAAGCGGTGCCGCAAACGATCGAAGCAGCCCGCCGCCGGACCGAACGAGACAGGTACCGTGGACTGGGTGACGCACAGCTTCCACTTCACGGCGCCGGACAAGGCCAATCGCGTGGTGCTGTCCATCGATCATTCGCGCGGCATGTCCGACCGCGGCGTCGGATTCACGACATCGGGGGAGGTGTGGTTCGACGACATCAGGCTGGTGGCTCGAGGCCCTTCCGTTGGTACGAAGTATGCCAATCCGGATGACCTCGACGCCTCCTCGAGTCCATTGCAGCTTCGCGTGGAACTCCCGGCGGAAGACCACGGTGCGGAGACCCGCTACGCGCTCTATGCGCCGGCCCCATCGGTGTTGCGATTCACCCGGACGATTCCGCCGTCGGCCTTCTTGAGCCTGGCGACAGGCGTCGTTCGCGAAGGCTGGGTTCGAGAGCGGGGGGATGTGCGCTTCACTGTCACCGTGGTCGATGCAGGTGGCGAACGCCACCGGGTGCTCGAGGCGACGCACGATCCGGGGGGGACGCTCGAGGACAGGTATTGGCATGCGCACCTGGTGGACCTGGGCGACTTCGCCGGCCAGAAGGTCACGATCGAACTCGAGACCTCGGCGGATCCGGCCTTCCAGGACGACTATCCCGGCGCAGCGGCCGTCTGGGGCGATCCGGTGCTGTTCTCGAGGGACGGGCAGGGCCGGCTGGTCGTGATGGTTGTCATCGATGCCGTCAGCCTGTCGCACCTGTCCGCCTACGGCTACGAACGGCGAACCACGCCCCACCTGGAGCGTATCGGTGCGCAGGGCGTGGTTTTCGAGCAGGCTTACACCGCCGCCCCCTGGACCTTGCCCTCCTTCGCGTCGTTCTTCACCGGAATCGACCCGGTCCATCACGGGGCCGGGGAGAGGGCCTGGCGGGAACTCATCTGGCGGCGACCCCTTCCGGAACGTTTCGTGACGCTTGCCGAAGCGCTCAGGGCGGCCGGGTTCCAGACCATGGCCCTCATGAATAATCCCTACTTGACCAGCGCATTCGGGCTGGGACAGGGGTTCACGACCTATCGCGACTACGGCGTCGGCACGCGGACCGGCTCCGGAAAGGTCGGCGTGGACAGGGCCATCGACTGGCTCGAGACCCACCGGGGATACGATCGGTTCCTCGTCGTGCACCTCATGGATTGCCATGGACCCTACCGCCCGCCCAGGTCCTACGCGACCCGGTTCGTCTCCGGGGACTACGAGGGACGGTTCGAAAAGGGAATGAACGGAAAGGACTACCTCGACCTGGCCCAGGGCGACGCGCCCGCCAGGGATGAACTCGAGAAACAGCAGGTCCGGGACCTCTACGACGGAGCACTCCTCTACGCCGACACCATGATGGGAAGACTCTACGACTACGTCGAGGCGAACGCCGGAACCGCCGACGTTACCTTCATCGTCACCTCGGACCACGGGGAGGAACTGTGGGAGCATGGAGGATACGAGCACGGACACCAGGCCTACCAGGAACTCATCCGGGTCCCGCTGGTGATGATCAATCCCGCCGCCTTCGATGGAGGCCGTCGCATCGCCGCCCCCGTCCGTCTCAACGACCTGGTCCCGACCATTCTCGATCTCGCTGGCGTCGAACCGCTCACCGGCATCCAGGGCATCTCCCTGCGGCCGCTCCTCGAGAACAAGCCTGCCGGGTGGCCCATGGACCGCGAAATCCACGCGGAAAACGAACTGTACGGCTCCGCCCAGGCAGCTCTCGTCAAGGGAAACCTCAAGTATCTGTACAACATGGCCAACTCGAGCCCGCAGGAGAGACGGCCCAGGTCCAAGGCCAGGCACGAACTCTACGACCTGTCGGCCGACCCGGGGGAAACCCACTCCATCGCGCAGACCCGCCCCCAGGAATTGCGCGAACTCCATCGGCTCATGGACAGCCATCTCAGGACCATGCTCGCCGGGCGTTACGTGCTCGTCCTCGATGGCGGGGGGCAAACGAGGCGCTTCAAGGGGTCTCTGGCACTGCCCGGCCAGCGCCGCTGGTTCGTCTACTACGAGGACATCATCGCGCCGTTGCCTGACGGTTCCCAGGGCGCCTTCAAGGTCGCCAATCGCCGGGACAAGCTCGAATTCGACGTCACCACCCCTCGAGCCGTGTTGGCGTTCAGGACGGATGGAACGCTCCGCGCGGGCGAAGGGGCCGTGACGCTCGAACTCGACGTGGATGGCGAACCCTGGCGGGGGGGCGTGAGGACGCCTCGGGGAGGTGTCGCCGGCAATGGGGAACTCACCATCACGTGCGACGACAGCGTTCTCGTGGCCGCTCCGGAGGCCCTGCCGGACCCGGGGGATGACGGCGTCGCCGTGTTCCTGGCGAGGACCTCGGAACGGTCGCTGGGCGCCGGGCAGAACAAGGTCCTGTCCGATGACACGGTGGAGCGTCTCAGGGCGCTCGGCTACATGAAATAGACGCCGTCCCTCCCACCTGCCGGCGGGACGGCGAAGCCCGGGGACCAGGGAGGTCGTTGGACCGCGATGCCGCTCGAGACACCATCAGGGGCAGGGCGCCGGCCGGCGGCTGTCCCGAGCCGCGCACTGGACCAGGCGGGCCCCCGGCTCACGTGGCTGGGCCTCGCGCTCCTGGTCTTCCTCGGTGCCTGCCTGCGCTGGATACGGTTCGACCTGCGGTTCAACCAGATCACCTTCGCCTACGCCGCCTACTATCAGCCTGTCGTGTCCGCGTTCGAGGCCGGCGACTGGTACGCCGTGCTGACGACCTTCGTCGGCCTGCACCCGCCGCTCTACAGTATCCTCTTCGCGTTTCTCTACCATGCCTGGGGGGCGCCGGCGGGCTACCTGCTCATGTCCGGAGTGTTTTCTACCGCCGCCGTCGTGGCGGCCTTCCTTCTCGGACGCGAGGCCTACGGAGATCGCACCGGTCTCGGCGCCGCCGCTCTCATGGCCGTTTCCGTCTACCAATCGCACTATGCGCTCGAGGTGAACAACTACCCCCTCCTGACCTTCGTGGCCACGCTGGGCCAGTGGACGTTCCTCCGCGCGCTGCACCGGCCGGACACGCGCCGCCTGGCCGGATGGATTGCCACGATGGTGGCCGGGCTGTACACCCATGCCCTGGTAGCCGTCCTGGTGTGCGGGCAGTTCCTGGTGTTCCTGGGCATCCACCGCCGGCGGTACCTCCGGCAGGTCGCGCTCGCGGCCCTGGCGGTGGCGGTCGCCTGTTCGCCCATGATACCGCCCGTCCTGGCGCTGGTGACCTCGACGGGGACATACCAGAACGAGACCATCCATCCCCTGGCGTTGTGGTCGTCGGTGATCGAGGTGATGACACAGAGGTTCGGGCCGCCAGCGATCGTTCTGCTGCTGGTCGCGGCGTCGGCGGCCGGGGCGTGGTACGGATTGAAAGATCCACGGCGGGTTCGCGCGACCACCGCTTTGTTCGCCGCCCTGGGCGTCGTGCCGGCCGTCGCGGCCCTCATCGTGGTCCAGGTGGCCTCGGCCGAACAGTATCCCTACTACCTCTCGTGCCTTGGCCCGTTCCTGGTGCTGGCCGCAAGAGGGTTCCTCGGCCGTGGCGACTCGCCGGCCGGTCGGTCGCCCTCTTTCGGATGGCTTGCGCTGGGCTTCGTATGTGCCACGGAAGTCGCTTTCGCCCTGGGCGAAGTCGGGGAGGCCCGGACCACGATCGCGCAAGCGGAACGACGGCCCCATGCCATTCGCGCAGCGCTTGCCCGGAAACCTCCCCCAGACGTCCTGTGGCTCATCGCACCGCCCCTCTTCGGAGACGACGACAAACGTGCCGTGGACCCGGTCTACCTCGCGCTCCCGAAATGGCGCCGCTGCCGATACTACGGCCTCGACCTCGGTTTCGAGTACGTGAACTACGCCTTCGGCCAGCCGTTTTCCTGCGGCACCATGGTGATGCACACCTTCACGGACATCTATCCCGCCGAAATGTCGTTTCTCCTCGACCACTACCGGCGGCGGGGAGACCGCGTGTCCATTGTCATGTATGATGTCGTGACGAGCCCGGCCTATGTCCCGCGCCTCGAGGCGGTGCTGAAGCCGTTTCATCCCGTGCACCAGGTGGTCGGAGGTACCCACCTGTACGAACTGGGCCTCGATTCCCGTGCGGGCGGGGTCCGTGCGGGCGGCCGGGGCGAAGGTGGCGCCGGCCACGCTCCTCCATAGCCACTTCAGGTAGGCCGCGAATGGACCTGTTCCAGCGCTTGCAACCCGTGAGGATCCTGATCGAGACGCACCTCGAGCCGCTCGTGACCGCGCACCTGCTGGCCCTGGGCGTGCTGACCGTGCTGTCCGCGGGGATACTGCTCGAGCCGTTTCGGCGCACTTCGCGCCGGCACCTCGTCGCCCTGGCGCTGATCGTGGTCGCCGCGGCGGGCGTGCGGGCCGGGGTCATTCCAGCCCTGTCCAGCCACGTGTTCGACGGGCACGAGGCCGACTATTTCGACGTGTGGCGACATGCGTCGCCCGAACCCGATTTCGCCTATCGGGCGTCGGGCGTGCTCCGGCAGCTTTATCGGTGGATAGGCCCGGTCTTCGGGGGAAGTGGGTGGTGGCTGGTCGTGCTCCACATTCTGGCCTCGCTGCTCATCTCCGTTCTGGTCTGGTCCTGGCTGTGCGACCTGACCGAGAACGAGGAGGCGGGTCTGTGGGCCGGTGCCTTGCTGGCCGCCGACCCCGTACTCGGTTTCTGGTCCAGCTCGGCCTACAATATCCTGCTACCCTTCGTTTGCAGCGTCGCTGCGCTGGCCGTGCTGGAGCGGGCGATTCGGAGGGTGAGCCCGGTCGCGATGGCGGGCGCGATGGGATGGTGGGCCGCGGCCGTGGCGCTTCGACCGGAGGCCGTGCTGCTCGCCGTGCCGCTCGCCTGGCGCCTGTCGGCTGTCCGGCGGATCGTGCTTTCCCACACCGGTTGGTGGGCTTCCCTGGCATTGCCCTCGATCCTGGTGGCCGCCTACCTCGTCCTCGGACAGCAGACCCATCTCGGAGGGGGAAGCGCCTACCTGCTCTCGATGTTTCGCCGGCAGGTGCTGATGTTGGATTTTCTTTCTCCTTACGCGCGGCCGTCCGGCCTGGTGGCCATCGGGGTCGCGGTCGTGGCGATCTGGACCGTGTGGCCCAGGCGTCGCGGCCTGGTCCTGTTCTTCCTGGGGACCGCTGCTTCCCAACACCTGGCCTTCGCCCTGTTCGACGACTACGGCTACCGGCACACCCTCGTCGTTCGCCTTTGCCTGGCGTCGCTGGCAGGCGCCGGCCTGGTCGCCGCCCACGCATTCGCCGACGAAAGGGCGAACCGGACCCGGTGGCCGGTCTGGGCGCGCGCAGGGGCCGCCCCGTCGACCGTGCTCTGCCTGTTCCTCGCGATTCTCCTGCCCGCGCTCAGGGACACGTCGGACGTGGCGCAGCGTTACTACGCCTCCGCAGAAACCTTCTTCCTGGCCGACCACAGGTTCCGGGAGACGGACGACCTGGACATGCACGCCTACTCCGCTTGCGTGTGGATAGCGGAAAGCGGTTGCATCGACACGGCCATTCGCGCGTCGCATTTCGAACTGTTCGACGACTCGAGACGCAAGGAACTCGAGGCCCGCTCAGGGGGGTGCGTCCTGTTCGCCTACGATCGGGAGAACTACCAGGCATCTTCACGATCGATTCACGCTCGAGCCGTCAAGGTGGCCCGGTTCTTCGAACTCGAACTGATCGGACGGATCGTGGAACCGGACCGCGATTGCTACGCCCTGGTCTTCAAGGTGCAGCGTCCTCGGCGCGGGAGATGGTAGCGCCGCGCGGAGGATACCAGGAGACGGGATGCCGTCGCAGTCGCGGGCCGGGGTTTCGATCGCTGGCAGGTCCGGTGCGGGGACTCGATTCTCACCGGTTCAGCAGCAGGAGCGCGCGTAGTAGTTGGGGCGGATGGTGAGTCCCCGGCCCCAGTAGGAGTCCTGGTAGTCGATGATCGTGTTGTCCACGTACCTCTCGTGATCCTTTCTCACGATGAGTTCAATCCCGTTGACCTTGATGCGGGTGTCGTTGTCACGCAGCTCATCCAGAGCCATCCCCAGGCGGGGACCGCCTCACCCAATCCCCTCGAGCAGGACCCGCACGTACTGCCCCTCCTTGTCCTTCACGGCTTCCAGAAGTTTTTCCCTGGCCTTGTCCGTCACTTCTATCGTTGGCATGCAAACCTCCATCGACTTTGTGTGTGAGAGGAAACATATACCCCCATGGGCATATAATCAAGTGAAAAAATGCAGGTTGCTCAGAATGGGCCGGCGGACAGCGCTTCGCCCTTGCCGGGCGCTGCAAGGGGACATGCATCGAGATCAGCAGCCACGGTCACCCGGTTGCGGCCGTTCTCCTTGGATGCGTAGAGCGCGCTGTCGGCTGCCTTGAACAGGCCGGAGGCATTGTCGGCATCGATATGCAAGCAGGCGATGCCACAGCTACAGGTGGTCAGTAGTCCTGTGCGTGCGTTCTGCTCCCTCACCCGGCAGTAGGCCTTGACAGCCATGTCCAGGGTGCAGCCCGGCATGAGCACGGCGAACTCCTCGCCACCGACTCGAGCCACCACGTCCGCGTCGGCACGGGTGCAGCGGCGGAGCACGTTGGCGAACTGCCGGAGCACCTCGTCCCCGGTCTGGTGCCCGTAAGTATCGTTGACCTTCTTGAAGTGGTCGAGGTCGAACATGAGCAGGACGAGCGGTTCGTTGGTGTGGACGGCCTTGTCGATGGCGGCGGCGAGCGTTTCATCGAACCAGCGACGGTTCGCGACGCCGGTCAGGGGGTCGGTTCTCGCCAGCGTGGCCTGCTGCTCGACCTCGGCCGCGAGCCGCTCCAGCCGCTCCCGCTCCTTTTTGAGCAGGTTCTTGTAGTGCTCCTGCATCCGGCTTTCTGCGGTGACATCCCTGTACTGCTCCAGGACGGCGTAGGGGTGCCCTTCGGTGTCGAGCAAGGGCACGGCGACGATGATCAGGCGCCTGGATTCGTCCCCTGCGGGAGACGCGCACCGCACCTCGTCGACGCGCAGGTGTCGCCTGTTGTCGATGGCACGCCTGGCGACGCATCCATCAGGCTCGTCGCACGTCTCGAGGCCGAAGTGGTTGTGGCACATGCCCTGCGCGCGTGCCCTGCGCAGTTCGCGCGGGCGGAGACCGGCCAGTTCGAGCATATTCGTGTTGTAGTAGATGACTCGGAGGTCCAGGTCCGAGACCATCACGGCGTCCATGGACGCATCGACCATGGCCTTGATCTCCTTTGACAACCTGGGTGGGTCTTTCTGTTTCATCGGCCCAGGAAGCCCAGGTAGCTATCGACGAGATCGTCGAATTCCATGTCCTCGCCGCAGTTCGGACATGGGAGCGTCTCGGCGATTTCGGGGGGCGACTCGATACCGGCCAGATCCACGATCTGTGTCATCTCGTTGTCACAGGCGTCGCAGAAGTAGGGGGCCAGAACCGACTGGACCTTGCCGTCACCCCTGAAGTTGGAGATCATGTTGAGCTGCCGGACGATGGCCGGCGAGCAGCGGTGCATTTCGAGGTTTTTTCCCAACTCCCTTAGTGCGTTGACGAAATTGATCCACTCGCGCACGCCGCAGGAGTTGATCTGGTCGACGTGGGCCAGGTCGAGAGCGAGAGAATCGGAAGCGACTTCGATGAGTGACCTGAAGTCGGTGTGCTCGGAGATGCTGCCCTCCAACTGGATTCGCTCCTGCCCGTCCACGAGAATCCGTTTCCAGGACATCTGGTGGCCCATCGTCATTCTCCCGTGAAGAGGTTGAAGGATTTGCCCGCCTGGGCGAAGGTGCGGTAGCTTCCGCTCACGTCCAGGAGCCCGATGAGTTCCGTGCGCTTGCCAGGGGCGATGTTGACGATGAAGTGGGACAAGCTTTCGAAGATGTGATAGAAGCCGAGACCGGCGCCTCCCTTGCTCTCGTCGGGTTGATAGTCTTCCTTGGTGAAGCACTTCGCCAGGTAGTCGAGCAGGAGTTCCGGTGTCAAGGTTCCGAAGGGGTCCGACGTGGCGATGCCGAATCTCCAACCGTCACAGCAGAGCTTGACCTCGATCACTTCGCCCTCGGCGAGCGTCACCTCCTCGGTCCGCGGCAGGCTCGCATGCCTGGGGCCTCCCTGTTCGTCGACCGGTGCGTTGTAGAGCGCGTTGGTGACGAACTCGTCCGCGACGGAGACGACCAGGTTCCTGAGCCTGCGCGGTATGTTGAGGTCGTGGCAGTAGGCCTCGATGGTGTCCAGCACGTCCCCGCGTTGCGTGGAACTGGTGAGGAGCAGGCGGTGGGTCTTCGTTCCCCAGACGAAGTACTTCTCCAGTCCGAAGATGTCCTGCTTCAGAATCTTGCGGATGGTCACCAGGAAGTCGCAGATATCGACGTTCCTGTTGTTGACGACCAGCATGTTCGTCAGGGTGTGGTTGGCGAACAGTCGCGACAGGTAGTCGCGCGCGTGTCCTTCGGAGAGGAGGAGCAGCGTCGGTCTTCCCGGTCCGAAGGCGAAATCGCGGATCAGGCCGTCCCGCTCCTTTGCCGTCAGGCTATCGAAGTTCACCGCCACGAGTTCACTGCTATTGGAATCACGGACTTCTGCCATCGATCCCCGCAACTCCACTTTCCCAACGACACGTCTCAGAACTCGAGGAAGATTCGGTAGTTGATTCGCGCTGCCGTTCACAAACACGATGCCGCTTGCGCCAAGAACCGGCGCCGCTTCTGGTTTCTTGACGATGGTGTCCATGTCAACATTCATGGTGGTTCCTTCCCCTGCGATGAGGTGCGAGCAGTATGGTCACATCGGCGCGGCACGAGCCAGGCACGTGTCGGGCCGATGTTTTTGGCCGAGACGGCACAATCGAGAGCTGTTCAGCTTCTTTGTACCTGGGCATCGACGTGACGGGTCGCGAAGGCGGGAAAGCCTGTCGCTTCCGCTCCGTCACCTATCACTTCGGCGACCCTGGTGGTCCTCTTGAGCGGAAAGGTTGCCGCGTATCGCCGCCCTGTTAGTCTTTCGAGCCGGCCACGGTGCCCAGCGCCAGACCAGTATTCAAGTTTTTCGCCTGTCTCTCCGATTCTTGGGCAAGTGCTATCGACGTGAGCCGGTGCGCACTCGTACCGGGCCGATTCCAATCGGGAACAGGAAGGGCGAACCATGATTGCTGCAGCCAGGTTGCGTGAGGTGGATCCAGCGGTGCGGGGTCTGCAGGTGGGCTGTGAGCTTGGCAGGGGCGCGATGAGTACGGTCTACCAGGCCTCTCGAGACGGACACACCTATGCGCTCAAGGTAATGCGCGCAGCGGGCGACGACCATGGAGACGCGATCAGGCGACGCTTCTACCGCGAGGCTGTCGTCCTGGCACGGCTCGACCACCCCGGTCTCGTCAAGGTGATCGAAGCGGGAGACCTTCGCGGGAGTCCCTATCTCCTGATGGAACTCGTGGAGGGAGAAGAACTCTCGGCTGTCCTGGCACGCGGTCCGGTGCCCCCTTCTCGAGTCGTCGGCCTGGCATCGACCATCGCAGGCGCGTTGGGGGAGGTTCACCGTCACGGGCTCGTCCACCGGGATATCAAGCCCGCCAACATCATCATCGACCTTCAGGGAACACCAAGGCTCATCGACTTCGGGCTCGCCACCCGGGCAGTGGGGGAGGAGGGGGGGCACCGGGAAGAGGAGGTCGTGGGCACGTTCCTCTACACTGCTCCGGAGCAGGCAGGGCTGCTCAAGCGGCCCGTCGATGGACGCGCCGACCTCTACTCCCTCGGCGTCATCCTGTTCGAATGCCTCGCCGGAACCCCCCCCTTCCTGGCCGACGACCTCGGAGAACTCCTGCGCCAGCATGCTGCCGTCGTGCCTCCCAGGCTGCACACGTTGAACGACGACATCGGGCCCGCGCTGTCTGCCATCGTTGCCCGGCTGCTCGCCAAGGACCCGGACGACCGCTACCAGTCGGTGGAAGGGCTGATATCCGACCTCGAACGCCTGGAAGAACTCGAGACCCTGTTCGCCGATGCGGGGGACGCGGTGCTCGGACGGAACGACCGTCCGGAGCCGCCGAGTCGGATACTGCCCCTGGCCGGACGGGAGCAGGAACTCGAGACCTTCGGAACCCTGTGGAAGGAGGCGGGTTCTGGCCGCGGCCGGGTCCTGGCGATCGAAGGCGAGGTCGGCAGCGGCAAGACCCGGTTGTGCCAGGAGTTCTCGAGCATCGCGTCCTGCGCGGAGTCCGGAGCGCTCGTGTTGCGGACAAGAGGCAGCCGGGGGAACGCCGTGCCCTACGGAGCCCTCCGGCAGGCTCTCGATACCTGCCTCGAGGACCTGTTCCAACGCATCGAACAGGGCGACACGGCGACAAGACGCCTGCTCGAGCGATCGATGGGCGAACTCGGCCCTCTCGTGAAATCGTTGTCCCCCGCCATGGCCCGTGCCGCTGGAGACACCGGTGCCGTGGCCCAGCTCGAAGGTGAACTGTTCAACGACGCCCTGGCCCGCTTCGTCGCCAACCTGGCCGCGGAGAGCGGCCGGATGCTCTTCGTCGTGGATGACGCCCAGTGGTTGGACGAAGGGTCCCGGGAAGTGCTGTCGAGGGTAGCGAGCGCGGCGGAACGGGTGCCCATCCTCCTCGTCCTCGCAGCTCGGTCGGAGACCGAGGCAGACGGCGGGAGGCACGCCGGGTCCCTGGGCGCGTTTCCGGCAGCACGACACCTCGCGCTCGGACCCGTGGACGTGGAAGGCGTGGCGGAACTCATCGCAGGCCATCTCGGGGGCCACATCGTCGAACGCCGGTTCGTGGAACGGCTCGCCGTGGCGACGAACGGAAACCCCCTCGCCGTGGAGGAGTACGTCCGAACCGCCGTCGACGCCGGGCTGATACTCCCTGCCCAGGGCCAGTGGCGCGTCGACATGGACGGGTTCGCGTCCCTGCACCTTCCCGCCGACGTGTTCGACCTCTCGCTCAGGCGGCTCGAGGCGCTGAGTTCCGAGACACGACGCGTGCTCGAACGCGCCGCTCTCGCCGGCAGGACTTTCGCTCTCCACCTGCTCGTGGATGTCGCCGGAATGGGTGAGGAGCCTGTGAATCGTGCCATCGCGGAGGCGACGGGCGCGAACCTCGTCGCCCGAACCGGTGCCGAGACCTACATGTTCCTGCAGGACCGTCTGTGCGAGACGTTGGCCGCGGCGCTCGATGAACCCACGTCGGCTGAGATACATCAAAAGATCGGCGAAGCGCTCGATGCCGAGGACTCGGATGCGCCGGAACGGGTTCTGGCCATCGCCCGGCACTATGCTCTCGGTGATTGGGGCAAGAACCCGAACCGTGTTTTCGAGACGAACCTCGAGGCAGGACGCCTCACGCTCGCTCGGTATGCCTACCGGGATGCGTGCACCTTCCTCTCCACGGCTCGCAACGTGCTGGACTCGCCGGAGGGACAGAGCATCCGCGCCGACAGGGCCGCGCTCGAGCAGGCGCTCGGGCAGGCGGCTCGAGGCGTCGGGCGCAACCGGGACGCCATCCATCACTTCCGGAATGCGCTCCAGGACACGCGAGACCCCATGCTGGCGGCGCGGCTTCATGCCAGCACGGGTTCGGTGTTCGTGGACGAGGTGGATCTGGACGCGGCGTGGCACGAATGCATGCTTGCCCTGGGCGCGTTGGGGAAGCCCTATCCGTCATCGAAGGCGAGGCAGGTTTTCGGCGCGCTCCTCTCCTGGTTCGCAGCCGCGGTCTTGCGTCGCTTGCGCATCGGCTACGGCAGTTCGCGCGGCGAACGGCGCGAGAAGCACAAGCTCCTCTGTCATATCTACAAACTAGCGGGAGAGATCCGGTACTATGCCTTCGAGCCGGTGGCCATGCTGCTCCTGACGCTCCGGCAGCTTCTGTATGCCCACTTGCTCGGGCCGAGTCTCGAGTCGGTCGCCACGTCGAGCTGGTTCGGGGCGGTCATGGCCAACCTGAAGAAGCGTTCCATCGCCGAGTTCTACGGGCGTCGCGCCATCGAGCAGGCCGAAGAGATGGGCGATCCGGCCACGCTGCATGCCAGCCGGATGTGGGCGAATTTTTCGGCGCACTTCCTTGGTGATTTCAAGCGGGCCGAGGAGCAATGGCTGCAGACGTTGCCCGACATCGACAACTGGCTGCATCCTCGAGACTACAACAAGGCGGTGAGCGACTATTGCATCAACTTGATGATGCGCGGGTACATGCGGGAGGCGCTAGCCGTTGCCCGGCGGGGCATGCAAAAGGCCGACCAGGCTCACCTGACGGCTTCGTCGGTCATGACCCGCGCCTATCGTGCGGCGATTCTGTCGGTTCTCGGTCGGACCCGCGAGGCGACCCACTTCCACTACGAAGCGCTCGAGATGGCTTCTGCGCTTCCAGAGGCGGAGCGGTGGGCCCGGACGATCATGCTGACCTACCTGGCGTTCGGCATGGTGGAGCGGGGCGACCTCGGGGCCGGGCTTGAGGAGCTGATCGAGACCTGGGAGTCCTACGCGATTCCTCCCGGGCACGTGCCGGCGCACCCCAGGCCGATGTTCGTTTTCATCGCCTACGCCCGGCTCAGGCAATACCTCCGTGCTCCCGCGGAGAGCCACGGCGAGGCTCTCGAGAGGGTGAACCGTGCGCTGCGGCTTCTGAAGATGGTGGAGAAGCTGTCCTACAACGATTGCCACTGGTTCATTATCCAGGCAGCACTGGCTCGAGACGCCGGGAAGGTCAAGATTGCGGCGGAGCTGTTGGAACAGGCTGCGACCCTTTCCGAGGATGCGGACAGCGAGTGGGGGCGGTTCGAAGTGGCCCTGGAGCGTGCCAGGCTGGCCCGGCAAGGGGAGGACGCCGGCGCTGAGCAGCGCCACGCCGCGGCGGCACTGGCCATTGCGGAGAAACATGGCTGGCGGGCCCGGCTGGGACGTCTCGAGGCGGAATTCGACGCCGTCTCGAGGAAGCCGGTTGGAGGTGGCACGACCCTGGCCGCCACCCGTACCGTGCACTCGGGCCGGACCGAAATCGGGGGAAGCTCCGGAGGCGCGGTCACCACTTCCCGGTATCTCGATGCTCTACTCCAGGTCAGCGTGGCGTCGTCGTCGAGCCTGGACCCCAAGGAGCGAGCGCGAGCCGCACTGGATGAACTCGTGAAGGTGCTCGGCGCCGAACGGGGCTTCTTGTTCCTCGAGGACAAGGGGGAGCTGGCCGTGGCCTGCGCCCGGGACGCTCGAGGCCAGGACATCATCGGCGAAGGCGCGTACAGCACGACGGTCGTGGACAAGGTGCGGGACTCCGGTTCACCCCTTGTCATGGTCGGCGACGCGGAACGGGAACTCTCCATGGCCGAAAGCGTGGTGGCTCATGGCCTGAAGAGCATCATCGCCGCACCTCTCACGATGGATGAACGTTTCATCGGGATCGTCTACCTGGACAGCAGCCTGGCTCGAGGCCTGTTCACCGAAGAGGACCTGGAGATCCTCACCGCGTTGGCCAACCATATCGCCATCGCCCTGGAGACAGGACGGCTCGTGCAGGTGGAACTCGAGCGCAAGGCCATGGAAAAGGACCTTGCCCTCACCTCGGCGGTCCAGTCCTTCTTCCTGCCTCGAGAAGCCTCGGCCCGGACCGCCAGGTTCGTGGTCCACGGCTTCTACCGGCCCGCGGCGCAGTGCAGCGGCGACTGGTGGTGGTACGACATGACGGGCGACCGTATCGTGGTCCTGGTCGGTGATGTCACCGGACACGGCGCGGCGTCGGCCATGCTGACCGCTTCGGCCGCCACACACTACCGGGCGCTCAGGCGAAGGGAGCCCGGCATCGCCATCGAAACGCTTCTCGAGGAACTCAACGCGGAACTCGAGGACATCTGCCAGGGCAAGTACAACATGACGATGTCCGCGGTGGAAATCGATGCGAAGACTGGCCAGATGCGCTGGTTCAACGCCGGCGGACCCGCACTCCTCATTCTCACCGGAAGTGGCAAGGTGTTGTCTCTCTCCTGCGCCGGAACCGCCCTGGGCAACGACCCGTTCTCTCTCGGGGTACGCGAACGGCAGCTCGAGCCCGGCGATCGACTGTTCATGTACACGGACGGGCTCCCGGAGTTGACGCTGCCGAACGGCAGACAGTTGGGTATCCGGAAGCTGTCCAAGCAGCTCGCCGCGACCAGGGACCTCGCCACACGCGACGCGGTGGCCGCCATTGCGGACGCGCTCGACGACGCGAGGGGGGATGTGCCCCTCGATGATGATCTCACGTTCGTTCTTGTGGACATGACTGGAGAAGCGCCGGCCGGTTCGCCGCCGCATCCCGTTGGACGATAGAGCAGGGGGTGACCATGCCTGAAGAGAAGAGGGAGAGAGGGACCGGGAAGCTTGCTGAAGAAAAAACCCTTGCCGAGGTGTTGCGCCGGCGTGCGGTACACCAGGCGAACGACCTGGCATGCGTGCACCTTGCCGGAGGCCGGAACCACGAGATACGCATCACCTACGCCGAACTGGACGCTCGAGCCCGGCGTGTGGGCGCGTTCCTCCAGCAGCACGGAGCCATCGGCCGGCCCATCCTTCTGGTCTACCCTCCCGGGACGGATTTCCTCGTCGGCTTCCTCGGCTGCCTCTACGCTGGAGCGGTCGCCACTCCCACCTATCCGCCGGATCCGAAGCGCATTGCGCGCACCTTGCCTCGATTTCAGGCCATCGTGTCCGATTCCGGCGCCGCCATGGTGCTGACCACGCGGGCGCTGAAGGGGATGGCACCGGCCCTCTTCCAGGCCGCACCGGAACTGGAGCGGCTCGACTGGGCGGCGGCGGACGGGCTTCCCGGCGGTATCGAGAACGACTGGCGCGATCCGGGCGTGGGGGGGGATTCCCTGGCGCTGCTCCAGTACACGTCGGGCTCCACCGGCACACCGAAGGGCGTGATGGTCACCCACCGGAACCTGGTGCTCAACTTCGAAGTGCTGACCAGGAAGTTCGGGACCCCGGAAGGCAGCGTCGCCTTGACCTGGCTGCCCAACTACCACGACATGGGCCTCATCGACGGCCTCCTGCGCCCCCTCTACGCGGGCCAGACCTGTGTGTTCATGTCCCCCATCGCGTTCCTCAAGCAGCCGTCCAGGTGGCTCGAGGCCATCACGACCTGGCGCCCAATCGTCAGCGGCGGTCCGAACTTCGCCTACGACCTGTGCGTCAAGCAGGTCACCGGCGACCAACTCGCCAGGCTGGACCTGTCGTCGTGGGCGATCGCCTACAACGGCGCCGAACCGGTCCGCGCCGAGACCCTGGAACGTTTTGCTCGAGTCTTCGGCCCCGCGGGATTTCGTGCCGGCGCCGCCTGGCCTTGCTACGGTCTGGCCGAGGCCACGTTGTTCGTCAGCGGCGGCGAAAAGGGAGAGCCCCCGAAGCTCTTCACGGTCAGCAAGGATGCGTTGAGCCGCAACGAAGCGGTGCCGGTGCCACAGGGCTCCCCGGGGGGGATCACACTCGTCGGGTGCGGCACGCCGGAGGTCGAGCGGCTGGTCATCGCCGACCCCGAGACTCTCGAGCCCTGTCCGCCCGGCCGGGTTGGGGAGGTGTGGATGTCGGGACCGTCCATCGCCGTCGGCTATTGGAAGCGACCCGGCGCCACCGAGGAGACCTTCCGCGCCCGACTGGCGAACGGCGACGGGCCGTTCATGCGGTCCGGGGACCTGGGATTCCTCCGCGAGGACGGCGAGCTGTTCATCACCGGCAGGCTCAAGGACCTGATCGTGATACGGGGTCGCAACCACTACCCGCAGGACATCGAGAGGACCGTGGAGACCGCGGCGCCAGGGGCGATTCGCCAGGGCTGCGGGGCGGCCTTCTCCGTCGATATCGACGGCGAGGAACGGCTCGTCCTCGTCCACGAACTCGAACGCCGCTATGCCGACGCCGTGTTCGAAGGAAAAGACAGGCGCCGGGAGGACCCGGAAGTGGACGCCTTCACGTCCCGGCAAAACGCACCGCCCTCGCCGGAGGAGATCGTCAAGAAGATCCGCCGGGCCGTCGCCGAACACCACGATCTCCAGCTCCACGCCGTGGCGCTGATCCGGGCAGGCACCGTGCCCAAGACCTCGAGTGGCAAGATCCGCCGGAAAGCCTGCCGGGCCGCCTTCCTCGGCGGGCGCCTCGAGCCACTCCATGCCTGGCGTGTCCCCGAAACGCACCGCACGGAGAAAAAGGTGGAGGACGCCGGGGCGACCGTTCCCAGGCTCCGCCCCGGAAAGGCGACCGGAGAGATCTCGACCTGGCTCATCCGGCGTCTCGAGGAACGGCTCCGTCTGCCCGCGGGCACCGTCGATCCCGAAGAACCGTTCGCGAACTACGGCCTGGACTCGAAGGAGGCCGTCCTCTTGACCGGCGACCTCGAGGCCTGGCTGAACGTGGACTTGCCGGCCACCGTCATGTACGACTATCCCACTGTCTCCCGCCTGGCCGGCTTCCTGGCAGAACACGCGCCCGGCGCGACAGGCGTTCGAGCAGCGACCAGCCCTTCCGGGAGAGAGCTTGGCGCGGACAAGGAGCCCATCGCGGTCATCGGAATCGGCTGCCGCTTCCCCGGGGCCGACGGCCCGGAAGCGTTCTGGCGACTCCTCGAAGAAGGACGGGACGCCACCCGTGAGGTGCCTCGAGATCGATGGAAACTCGAGGACTACTACGACCCCGACCCGTCGGCGCCTGGGAAGGCCGTGACCGCACGAGGGGGCTTCCTCGACCGTGTCGACGAATTCGACCCGTTGCTCTTCTCCATCTCCCCGAGAGAAGCGGAGCGCATGGATCCGCAGCAGCGGTTGCTGCTCGAGGTGGCTTACGAGGCCCTGGAGGACGCTGGATTGCGCCCCATGGAGCTGATGGGGAGTCGCACTGGCGTGTTCGTAGGTATCACGAACTCGGACTACAGCCGGATCCTGTTCTCGGACAGGTCACGCATCGACGCCTATTTCGGTACAGGAAGCGCGTTCTCCATCGCCGCCAACCGGTTGTCCTACACGTTCGATCTGCGCGGGCCGAGCATGGCGGTGGACACGGCGTGCTCCTCCTCCCTGGTGGCGGTGCACGAGGCCGTCAAGAGCCTTCGCTCCGGGGAGTCCACCCTGGCCATTGCCGGCGGTGTGAACGTGATCCTGACCCCTGACATCACGATCAACTTCTCCAAGGCGGGGGTGATGGCTCCGGACGGGCGGTGCAAGACGTTCGACGCGGCGGCCGACGGGTACGGGAGGGCCGAAGGGGCGGGCGTGGTGGTGCTCAAGCCGCTGTCTCGAGCCCTCGAGGATGGTGATCCCGTGTATGCGGTACTGCTGGCCAGCGCCACCAACAACGATGGCAAGACCAACGGTCTCATGGCCCCGAACGGGCTGGCCCAGGCCGAGGTTCTGAGGGAGGCCTACCGCCGCGCGGGCGTCTCGCCGGGGCAAGTGCACTACATCGAGACGCACGGCACCGGCACCGCGCTCGGCGATCCTATCGAGGTGCAGGCCCTTGGATCGGTGGTGGCCGAGGGCCGGCCCAGTGATCGGCCGTGCGCCATCGGGGCGGTCAAGAGCCTGGTCGGCCACCTCGAGGCCGCTGCCGGCATCGCGGGACTCATCAAGGTCGTGCTCGCGCTCAAGCACCGCCGGATACCCCCCTCCCGAAAGCTGGGCAAGCCCAATCCGCGGATCCCGTTCGACACGTTGCCTGTCAAGGTGCAGCAGGCCCTGGAAGCGTGGCCGGCACCTCCGGGAGAAGCGCTTGCGGGGGTCAGTTCCTTCGGGTTCGGCGGGACGAACGTCCACGTGGTCGTCAAGGAGGCGCCGCCGGCGCGCGCGGAAAGGACGCCCGATCGGCCACGCCGCCGGGCCCACCTGCTCACCCTGTCCGCGGTCACCCCGGCGGCTCTCCGGGATGCTGCTGCCCGTTTCAGCCGTTTCGTCGCCGCGAGCGGAGCGGCCTACGATCTGGGCGACATCTGCTACACGGCGGCGCTCCGGCGGGACGCCAGGCCCCACCGCCTGAGCCTGGTGGCCGAATCTCACAAGGAGGCGGCCGACAAGCTGCGGCGTTTCGTCGCCGGGGACGGTGGACCGGACGTGTTCCAGGCCGCGTCGTTGCCCGCGCAAGGACGGCGTGTCGTGTTCCTGTGTCCCGGCCAGGGACCCCAGTGGTGGGGCATGGGCAGGGAGTTGATGGCCGCCGAGCCCGTGTTCCGGGCGAGCATGGAGGCGGTCGACGTCCACCTGCTGCGCCTGGCCGGGTGGTCCGTGCGGGACGCCTTGCGCGCCGGGCGGGACGCCTCGAGGATCCATGAGACCGAAGTCACCCAGCCGGCCCTGTTCGCCATCCAGGTGTCGCTCGCCGCCCTCTGGCGCTCGTGGGGTATCCACCCGGACGTGGTGATCGGACACAGCATGGGCGAGGTGGCGGCCGCGCACATCGCCGGCTGCATCGACCTCGAGACCGCCGTTCGCATCATCTATCATCGCGGGCAGGTCATGCAGCTCGTGACCGGCAAGGGCGCCATGGCCGCCGTGGCCCTGCCCCTCGAGGATGCGCTCGATGCCTTGCGCGGATTCGAAGACCGGCTCTCGGTCGCCGCGAACAATGGTCCATCCTCGTGCACGATTTCCGGCGACCCCGACGCGCTGGCCACGCTGCTCGGCCGGTTGGAGGCTCGAGGTGTCTTCCACCGCCGTCTCAAGGTGGACCTGGCAGGGCACAGCCCCCAGATGGACCCGTTGATGGGTCGGCTCGAGGCGGCCATCGGCGACGTGCGCACGCATGAGCCGGAGGTGCCCATCGTGTCCACGGTGACCGGGGAGGAGGCCGGCCGTGACACGTTCCAGGCGGCCTACTGGTCCCGCAACCTCCGGGAACCGGTGCTGTTCCACACGGTGCTCGAGCGGCTTGGGAGCCGCGGGCACCTGGTTTTCCTGGAGTTGAGTCCCCATCCGACGCTGCTGAACGCGGTCCAGGAGGCCGTGACGGGCGCGGGCGGCGCCTGCCACGTGCTCCCGTCGATCAAGCGCGAGGGTCCCGAGCACAAGACCATCCTCCAGTCCCTCGGCGCACTCCATTGCCTGGGTCTCCCCGTCGAGTTCCGGCCGCTGTTCCCGGATTCCGCGCGCTGCGTCTCGCTTCCTCCCTACCCGTGGCAGCGGAAGCGATACTGGATCGACGCCCCGGTAGCCCAAGAGCAGGAGACGAGGGTCCAGCGGCGGCGGGAAGGCCATCCGTTCCTCGCGACGCACGTCGAGTTGGCGTCCCGGCCGGGACGACACTGCTGGGTTTCCACACTGAGCCTCGAGGAGGTTCCCTTCATCGCCGACCACAAGGTCCAGGGGGTGGTGGTGTTTCCCGCTACGGCCTACCTGGAAATGATCCACGCCGCGGTGGCTGAAGCGTTCGGTGACCGTCACGCCGTCCTGTCCGACGTGCGGTTCGACAAGGCGATGTTCCTCACTTCTGGCGCGCCACGCAAGGTGCAGCTCGAAATGGGTGCGGCGCAGGATCGGCACCGGTTCGCGTTCGAGATCTTCAGCCGGCCGGAGTCGGCGGACGAGGCCCCATGGGTCCGCCACGTCGAGGGGAAGGTGGCGATCGGCCGGGCGCGTTCAGGGGCGCGGCCGGCACGGTCCCCTGGTAGCGGAGACATCCACCACCAGACTGTCTCTATCGCGGCGTTGCAGCAGGCGTTCGAGCAGTCGCGTACCTCAGAAAGCCACTACCGCCACTGCGAGGCGAGAGGCATCCAGTATGGACCGGCGTTCCAGGGGGTGACCGTCCTCTGGTCCCGTCCGGGAGAGGCGCTGGGTCGCATCGTCCTGCCGGAGAGCGTGGCGGAGCAGGCCGGGGCCTTCCATCTCCATCCTGCGCTGCTCGACGCCTGCTTGCAGGTGATCGCCGCCATGTTGCCGGACGCGGAGACCGACCGGGACAGCTTCCTGCCGGTGCGGCTCAAGGAGATGCGTGTCTTGCGCCAGCCGCCTCGAGCCATCTGGAGCCACGCGGTGGCCGTGTCGCACGAGAGCGAGCCCGGTGGGGTGCCGGCCGTCCCGGACCATCTCGAGGCCGATGTGCGGCTTATCGACGAGGACGGACGGGTGTTGGTCGCGTTCGATGGGTTCCGTATTCGGCGCCTGTCTCACGAAGGCATCGCGGCCCCGGTGCGGGCCGACTGGCTCTACGACAGTGTCTGGGTCCCCCGGCCACACCTCGCGCCCTTGTCCGTCGCTGCGGATGGGGATCGATCGCTTGCCGGCCAGGCATGGCTCGTGCTTGCCGGCGCGACGGGCGTGGGACGCCTGCTTTGCGAACAGGTACGGCGTGCGGGCGCGGTCTGCTGGGAGGTTCGGGCCGGCGAAGGGGCCGGGCGTGCGGGCGACGATGGCTGGGTGGTCGGCGCGGACGAGGCGGGCGACCTGGGTCGGCTCGTCGAGCGTCTCGAGGCGGCTGCTGGCAGGCCTTTCGACCGGATCGTGGACCTATGGCCCCTGGATGCACCTGCCGTGGACAGCGGTTCTCCGCGGGATATCCAGGTCTTGCAGGTGGACCAGTGCGGCCGCCTGGTCGAGCTGGTGCGGGCCGTGGGTGGCGCGCGGGACGAGGCGGTGGCCGGGGCCGGCCGGGCGGGTTCGCGCGTCGGCGAACGTGGGGCGGAGAAGGCGGTGGTGTGGGTGGTGACTCGAGGCGCGCAACCAGTTGGAGGAAGCGCCGTCGATCCGCGCGGTGCCTGCCTTTGGGGTCTCGGGCGTGGCATCGCCCAGGAAGTTCCCGAGACCTGGGGGGGGCTGATCGATCTCGACCCGGACTGGGACGCTGTGACCGCCTCTGCCGCCTTGATGGCGGAACTTGCCGGCATGCCTCGAGACGATGAGGTGGCCTACCGGGGCGGGCGGCGGATGGTGCGCCGCCTGGTTCGGCGGGAGGACGCGGGCGTCTGCCTGGCCCCGTCCATGCGCCAGGACGGTACCTACCTGGTGACCGGGGGGCTCGGCTCCCTGGGGCTCAAGCTGGCTCGCTGGCTGGCCGAACGAGGTGCCGGTCACCTTGTGTTGACCAGCCGCAGCGGTCCCGAGACCCGCACCGAGTGGGAGGTTTCCGCCGCCCTGGGACTCGAGCCGGCGGCCACCCTGGCCCGGATCGAGGCGCAAGGGACGCGCGTCACGGTGGCACGGGTCGACGTATCCGACGGTGAGGCCATGTCAGCGCTTCTGGAGCGGGTGGAGCGGGAAGGGCCGTCGTTGCGTGGTGTCATTCATGCCGCGGGCGTGGTTTCGACGGTGGCGTGCGCGGAGTTGGGGAGGGAGGATCTGGAGAAGGTGCTGGCGCCCAAGGTCCAGGGGGCCTGGGTGTTGCACCGGGCGACGCAGGAGCGGAACCTGGACTTCTTCGTCCTCTTCTCCTCCGCGGCGGCGACCTGGGGGTCCAGGTTGCTCGCCCACTACGCGGCTGCCAACCAGTTCCTGGATGCCCTGGCCCACTACCGGCGCGGTCTCGGTCTCCCGGCACTCAGCGTCGACTGGGCGATGTGGGGAGACTCGGGAATGGCCTCGCAATCCGACAACGCCCGGATGCTGAGGAACATGGGCCTCGACCCCATGGCTCCCGAGGAGGCCTTGCGGTTGCTCGAGCAGCTCATGGCGGTCAACGCGATCCAGGCCACCGTGGCGGCCGTGGACTGGCAGGTGTTCAAGCCCATGTATGAGCAGCAGCCGCGCCGCCGTCTCCTCGAGGACCTCGTGGTGGACGCGCCGGAGGCCGAACAGGAGCGGGCGGCCGATTCGGGCGCCGCGGTTTCCGCCGCCGTCCGGCTTTCCGCTGTTTCCGATCCCGCGCAACGTCTCGAGGAGGCGAAGGCTCTGCTCGCCGGGTTCGCCGCCAATGCCTTGGGCCTGTCCCTCGAGGACCTCGATCGTGGCGCGCCCCTGACGACGCAGGGGATGGACTCGCTGACCGCGTCGGAACTGCGCAATCGTATCCAGGCCGAGACCGGCGTTCGGATCAACGTGGTGCACCTTCTGCGGGGAGATTCCGTGGATGCGCTCGCCGCCGAGGTGGTGGCAGGGTTGCCGGGGGTGCGGCCGGAAGCGGCGCCTTCCGGCGGGGAAGGCGACGGAGCTGGAACGGCGCGAGGAGCGGAGGCCCCCGCTCGAGATCCGTCTCGAGGCATCGTTTCGGAACGCGGGCAGGCCGGACGGGACCAGGAGAGGACTGCCGTCGCCCTGGTGGGTCGTTGCAACGCTGGGCGATCGGGCCTGTCAGGCGTGGGCGAACCGGCTTCCCTTGTGGATGCGGCGAGGGAGGTGCGGGAGTTGGTCGACGAAACGGTGGATCCGTCTCGAGGGGCTTCCTGGGACGGCGCGGCGCCGAAGAGCGTCCTTCTCACCGGCGCGGCGGGGTTCCTTGGCGGGCCGCTCCTGGCCGAACTTTGCCGTGGTCCGGGTGTTCGCGTGACCTGCCTGGTGCGCGCCTCGAGCGAGGCGGAGGCGTTCGCGCGGGTGCGTGCGAACCTGGAGGCGAGCGGGCGCTGGGATCCGTCGTTCGAGACCCGGGTGCGCGCGATTCCGGGCGACCTGTCCGTGCCTGGCCTGGGAGTAGCGCCGGAGAGGTGGGAGGATCTTGCCGAGGAGACGGACCTCATCGTCCACGCGGGGTTCCTGGTGAACTTCCTCTTTTCATACCAGGACCTACGGCCGACCAATGTGCTCGGCACGCGGGAACTCCTCCGGCTAGCCTGTACCGGGCGGGTGAAGCCCATGCACTTCGTCTCGAGCTTCTCGGTGTTCCTGACCTCGGAGTACGCTGGCAAGACGGTGCGAGAGGACGACATGCCATGCGCGGGGCCGGGAGGATACCGCGAGACGAAACGGGTCTGCGAGGCCATGGTGCTCGAGGCCGGTGCTCGAGGCCTGCCGGTGGCGATACATCGGCCACCGTTCATCGGGTGGGACACCCGGACCGGTGTATACAACACGCGGGACTTCCTGGTGCAATTCCTGCTGGGATGCCTGGAATTGGGCGTCGCGCCCGATGTGTCCCCGTTGTTCCACATCGCGCCCGTGGACGTGGTGGCCCGGGCCATTGCCGCGCTTGCCGCCGATCCCCACTCGCCCGGCAAGGCCTACCACATCATCGGTGATGAAAGGGGGACGGTGTGGGCCGAGTTGGTGGAGCTGTTGAACGCGGCCGGCGCCCGGCTGGACATGGTGCCCTACGCGGCCTGGCGGGAGCGTGTCAGGGGTGCGCCGGGCAATCCGTTGCAGCAGTTCTTCCCGGCGAACTCGAGTGGTGGCGGTGACCGCGGGGCCGCGGTGCTGGCGCTATTCGACCGAGCGTCGATGCCGGCACGGATAGTGGCGGACAACACGCGCGAGGCGCTCGGTGACCTGGGTTGTCCGGAGATGGATCCCTCTCTCGTGAAGGTGTTCTTGGGCCGCGTGCGTGCCGGCGGTACCATCGACCCCGGCTCGCGCGCCTCGTCCATGGCAGTTGCCGCGGGTGGTTCGCCTGCCGCGGGCGACGAAGACGCACTGCCGGGGGAGGGCCGCCGGCGCGGTGCCGCGTGAGGTGGGGAAGCGCGAAGCCGCACCGTTCGAGGTTTGCCCCTCGATGCCTTCGTGCTAAGGAGGTTCCCGCGGGGGCCGGTCCGAGCAGTGCCCGTGCCGGTGCGTGCCGTGGACATCACGGCCGGTGGAGATTCGGGGGGCGTTCCGGGGTGCGAGGCCCGGTCTCAGCGCGTGCGGCGCCTCCGGAAGAACGGTGCGGGCACGGCCACGAGGAGGAGCAGCGCGCCGAGGCCGGTGGTCTCGTGTCCTGAACTCGTGCAGGAGCAGCCGCCGGCATCTCCCGTGAATGCGGTATCCGTGTCATCGTCGCCGGCGGGAACGGTGTCGTCATCGTCGCCGCCGGTGGTGCCGTCGTCGTCGCCTGGCAGTGGCGTGGATGTTGGGGCGAGCGTTGGTTCAGGGGTGACGCCGGGGGTTGGTTGACCGCCGTCGACGGTGCCGTCGCAGTCATCGTCGATGCCGTTGTCGGGGATCTCGGTTTGGGCGGGGTTGACTGCCGGGTCGGTGTCGTCGCAGTCGCCCTGGTCCGGGGTGTACCCGTCGCCGTCCTGGTCGAGGCCGGCGGGTTCGTCTGCCTGGCCGTCGCAGTCGTTGTCGATGCCGTCGGCGACCTCTTGCGCGGCAGGGTTGACGAGGGCGTTAGCGTCGTCGCAGTCTCCCTCGAGTTCCGAGTATCCGTCTCCGTCATCGTCGTAGGCTTCGGTGCCTTCGTCGATGATGGTATCGCAGTCGTTGTCGATGCCGTCCGGTAGTTCCTCGAGCCCCGGGGAGGCGTAAGGGTTGGCGTCGTCGCAGTCCCCTTCGTTTTCCGAGTACCCGTCGCCGTCGTCGTCGAATCCTGGTGTTCCGTTGTCGATCCGGCCGTCGCAGTCGTTGTCGGTGCCGTCCTCGAGTTCTTCGGCGGCGGGATTGCGGAGCGGGTCTTCGTCGTCGCAGTCCCCTTCGTTTTCCGAATATCCGTCGCCGTCGTCGTCGAACGCGGCGGTGCCCTCGTCGGCGGTGCCGTCGCAGTCGTTGTCGAGCCCATCCTCGATCTCCGGCGCGCCGGGATAGATGTCCGGGTTGGTATCGTCGCAGTCGCCGTCCAGTTCGGCGAACCCGTCGCCGTCGTCGTCGATCGGGTCCGGATCCTCGTCGATTTCGCCGTCGCAATCGTTGTCGAGGCCGTCGCCGAGTTCCAGAGCGCCGGGGTAGACGTTGATGTTGGTGTCGTCGCAGTCCCCGTCGTCCTCGGCATATCCGTCGCCATCGTCGTCGAAGACGGAAGTGCCTTCGTCGGTGTCGCCGTCGCAGTCGTTGTCGGTCCCGTCGGCGGTCTCGTCCGCGCCCGGATAGGCGTTGGGGTCGGCGTCGTCGCAGTCTCCATCGTTCTCTGTGATGCCGTCGCCGTCGTCGTCGTAGAAGTCGGTGCCGTCGTCGGCGATGCCGTTGCAGTCGTCGTCCAGGCCGTTGACGATTTCGGGAGCACCGGGGTAGACGTTCGGGTTTCCGTCGTTGCAGTCCCCTTGTTCTTCGGAAAGGCCGTCGCCGTCGTCGTCGTAGATGGGGGTGCTGTCGTCGATGAGCCCGTCGCAATCGTCGTCGATGCCGTTCTGCGTCTCGGTTGCGCCCGGGAAGATGGCGCTGTTGGCGTCGTCGCAGTCTCCCTCGAGTTCCGTGACCCCGTCGCCGTCGTCATCGAAGGCTCGAGTTCCCTCGTCGATCGTGCCGTCGCAGTTGTCATCGGCGCCGTTTTCGATCTCCGTGCCGGCCGGGCTGACGGCCGGGTCGGTGTCGTCGCAGTCCCCGTCGTTTTCGGAGTATCCATCGCCGTCGTCGTCATAGACCGCCGTGCCGTCGTCGACGATACCGTTGCAGTCGTCGTCGATACCGTTGGCGGTCTCGGTCGCCGCTGGGTGGATGGCCGGGTCGGCGTCGTCGCAGTCTCCCTTGGCCTCGGTGTACCCGTCTCCGTCGTCGTCGTAGAACTCCGTCCCTTCGTCGATGGTGCCATCGCAGTCGTCGTCGAGCGTGTTGGCGGTCTCGAGTGCGCCGGGATAGATGGTGTCGGAGGTGTCGTCGCAGTCGCCGTCGTTTTCGGAGAACCCGTCTCCGTCGTCGTCGTAGGCCGCGGTGCCCTCGTCGATGGTGCCGTCGCAATCGTCGTCGATGCCGTTTTCGAGTTCCTGTGCACCAGGGTAGTACTCGGGTGCGGTGTCGTCGCAGTCGCCGTCGTTTTCGGAGAACCCGTCTCCGTCGTCGTCGTAGGCGGGGGTGCCCTCGTCGATGGTGCCGTCGCAGTTGTCGTCGATGCCGTTCTCTGTTTCTGTCGCACCGGGGAAGACGCCTGGGTCGGTATCGTCGCAGTCGCCGTCGTTCTCTGAGAACCCGTCTCCGTCGTCGCCGTAGGCCGCGGTGCCCTCGTCGATGGTGCCGTCGCAATCGTCGTCGATGCCGTTCTCGAGTTCCGGGGCGCCGGGGTAGTATTCGGGGGCGTCGTCGTCGCAGTCGCCGTCGGCTTCGGAGAATCCATCACCGTCGTCGTCGTAGAGGGTTGTGCCTTCGTCGACGGTGCCGTCGCAGTCGTTGTCGACCAGGTCCGGGAGTTCCTCGGCCCCGGGGTGGATCGATGGCGTCGTGTCGTCGCAGTCGCCCTCGTCTTCGGCGTATCCGTCGCCATCGTCGTCGTAGAGGACGGTGCCCTCGTCGATGGTGCCGTCGCAGTCGTTGTCGAAATGGTCGGGCAGTTCGTCGGCGTCTGGATAGGTGTAGGGGTTGGCGTCATCGCAGTCGCCGTGGACTTCGGCGAAGCCGTCGCCGTCGTCGTCGTAGACCTCGGTGCCGTCGTCCACGAGTCCGTTGCAGTTTTCGTCGATGCCGTTGGCGATTTCCGTGGCGTCCGGGTAGATGTCCGGGTCGGCGACGTTGCAATCTCCCTGCGATACCTGGTAGCCGTCGCCGTCGTAGTCGATGGGCACGATGACCGCCGTGCCGGGGGAGCCGGCGGATGCCAGGTCGCAACCCGGGCCGACCGAACCGCCCTGGACCTCGAACCGCCCGCCGACCTGGCCGGCGTCGTGGAAGATCTTGATACGACCGCCGCCTCCTGCGCCGCCGAAGTCGTCCGCAACCGCTCCGTCACCTCCTCGAGCCGCCGCTGTCCCGGTGAACATGAGCGTGCCTGCCTTGATGAGGATTCCGCCCCCAGCGCCACCGCCTGGCGCGTCTCCGTCAGCCGGAATGCCTGGGGCACCGTTGGCACTCAATGTGCCCGCAATGTCGGCATTGTCCGCGTAGAGCGCGATCGCGCCACCACCGTTGCCGCCAGGCCCCTCGTCGCCCCCGTCTCGAGCCCCGGATGACCCGCCGGCTGCTCCGCGATCGATGTCTTCTCGCTTCGTCGTCCCATAGGCGTTGCCGCCGTCCCCTTCGCTCCGGACGCAGTTGTCGTTCGCACCGTTGCCACCGTCGCCGCCATAGGCACCGCCTCCCCCGGCATCCCAGCAGCAGGCGCCGCCTCGACCCCCGCCGTCACCGCCGGCAGGACCCTCGCCCGGACGGCCCGCCACGCCACGGTAGCCGGCGCCGTCTGCAATGATGGCCGACGTTTCGTCGATGACGATGTTCTTGGCATGGATCGTCAACATGCCGGTAGCAGGGTCGCCATCGTAGGGCAGGACATGGATGGCCGCGCCGTTGCGGAGGATCACCTGGTCAAGCGATACCTCCCCGGATAGAATGATCTCCTCGCCGTCCAGGACCAGGTCCTCGGCCCGTGCCGGTGTCATCCAGGCGGCGAGAACCAGGGGCACGGCTACAGCCGGCCACGACAGGCTTCGCGAGCGTCGGGTTTCGTGCATTGCAAACCTCCTGATACATTCGAACGTGCTGAAAAGCCACAAATGGCAGGCGGATTCATGTTAGCACTCGCACTGGAAGACTTCAACGACGTTGTGTCGGACTTGACAGAAAAACGTTTCGGGGAGAGGTGATCGTGCACAACCACCACCGGCGGCGACAGGAAAGAGGCATCACCGTGGACCAGGGGCGCCGTCCCACCTGGTGGGTGCGCGGCGCTGTGCGCTTGCTGAAGGTCGGGGCCAGGTTGGGCCCGTCCCTCCCCCCGGTGGATCCGGATACCTATCGCTTTCCGCCCGACCAGAAGGTCCGGGCCGGGGCTCTGACGTTGAATGCACTCCACTGGGAAGGCAGTGGGCCGCCGCTCCTGCTCGTGCACGGCCTGAACGCCAACGCCTGGATCTGGGCTCGAGTCGCTTGCCTGTTGAGCCCGGCGCGGGACGTCGTTGCGGTGGAACTGAGAGGCCACGGCCAAAGCGACCTCCCCCCAGACGGCTACGCCCTCGAGAACACCACCAGGGACCTCGAGGCGTTCCTCGATGCGTGGGGCATCGGACAGGTAGACATCGCGGGACACTCGTGGGGCGGCGTGGTGGTCACCCACTTCGCCGGGTCATGTCCCGAACGGGTCCGGTCGCTCATCCTGGGCGACCCGGTCTTGCCCCAGGGCCTCAACGTCGCCTACAGAACGCTCGACAGGGTCATGGACGCCATGTTCGCCGCGGAACGCGGGCCGTTCCCAGACGATGACGCCTGGTGGAACGCCTACCGGCAGATCCCGTTCCTGTGCCACGACGACGAGATGGACCGCCGCTTCTGGACCGCGAACTTCCTGCGGCACCCGGATGGCTCCTACCATCATCACCTTCCCGACGAAGGCCTCGAGGAAATACTCTACCAGACGCTCATGTCCGACATCCGGGACGTGGCGGCTCGCATCCGTTGCCCGGTCCTGCTGATCAAGGCGAGCCGAACCATATCTTTCCTGCCAGGAGAGTTCGTGTGGACCAGGCGCCACCTGTTCCCGCGTGAGGTGACCATCGCCGGCGACCACTCGTGCAACCACTCCAACCCCCGCGATACGGCTCGAGCCATGCGGGCCTTTCTGCACGAGGTGTCGCCGTAGATCCAGGTAGCCGCCCCGCGGTGCGGTTGGACATGTGAGGTGAGAATTGGCCGCCCGCGTTGCGGTTGGGAATGTGACGTGAATCGGCCCCCCCCACAGGAAGGGGCGCGGATAGAGGCGCGGGTAGGGGCGCAGCGCGCGGCGCCCCTACTGCGTGATCAATGAGCGCGGGTTCAGCCATCGCCGCAACAGGCTGGCGCTCAGTTCTCCTTTCAGCAGCATCTCCATGGCGATGGCCGACATCTTTGCGACGTTCGCCGCCTGGGCGGCCGCCACGAGGAGGCCGAGGTGCCGGCGCGCGCGTTTGCTTCGGGCGATCCTGCGGAGCAACGGTCTGGGCACGAAGTCCTTGGACACGAGAACCAGGAGCGCGATCCAGAACGTCTCGTCTCGAGACCGGGGGTAGGAGAGGTCGACCCTGAACTGGGAGAATACCTTTCTCGCCTTGCCTTCCACGTCGTCGATGGTGGCCAACCCCTCCTTGAGGAGCCGCGTGGTGAGGTCCGTGCCCGGGTACAGGGTCAGGGAAAACAGGTAGAGTTCGTAGGGCCTGGGAATCTTCAGCAGGAGGTCGAAAAGGCGCCGCCTGTCCTCCTCGGTGGTCACCGGGTCGTCCATGATAACCTGGTAGCACGCCTTGAGCTTGAGCCGGTGCAGCACGTGCGCCGCCTTCAGGATGTCCTCCGTGGTCTCGCTCCGGTTGTACCACGTGCGCGCCACCCGTTCGCTGGTCTGTACGCCGATGGCGACCGAATCGAGTCCTACCGCCTTGAGCTTGCGCAGGTTGCGCTCGCTGTAGAAAACCGGGTGCAGGTGACACTCGAACGGGAGCGCCACCTTTGCGCCATAGGCCTTGCAGAAAGCGTCGACCCAGTCCCGGTCCAACGGGAAGATCTCGTCGTCGAACCGAATCCGCTTGAGTTTCGGGAGGTGCTTCCTGGCATAGACCAATTCGTCGATCACGTTCTCGACACTGCGTCGCCGGTACCGGTATCCGCCAGGATAGACTTTGTTCAACATGGTGTTGATGCAGAAGCTGCATTTGCTGTAGATACAGCCTCGAGACGCCATCACCAGGTACATTCGGTCGTTCCTGCCCGGGTCGCCCGGCACGACGCGCCGGCCGTCGAGGTAGAACTTGTCGTCGTGGCTGTGGTAGTCCTTGAACGGTATGGTGTCGAGGTCCGTGCAGAGGGGGGCCACGTCGTTGCGGATGATCGCGTCACCGTCCCGGACCCAGAAGTTGGGGATCTGGGTGGGGAGCCGGCCGTCTCCTTCGGCGAAGGCGTCGACGAATTCGGCCAAGGCCTGTTCTCCCTCGCCGATACAGATGGCGTCCGCGGCGGCGACGCATTCGTCGGGCACGGATGTAGCGTGGATGCCTCCCCAGATGACCGGGACCGCCACGTCGGCCCTTATGCGCTTCGTGATGTGGACCGCGATATCGATGAATGCGGAGGCTCGCACGCTGAGCCCGACCAGGGCGACCCCTCGGTCCAGGAGAAGCCGGGTGAGGTTGCGCAGTTCCCGTTCGGTGGGCCATGCGATACGATTGTTGATCCAGTCCTTGAAATAGACCTCGGTCACACGGTGTCCGTTGCGCCGCAGGACGGCGGCCAGGGTCCGGATGCCGCTGTTCTCTATGACGTAGAGGGACACGAGGGCGATGTGGACGGGCTTGGAAGACATTTCACCACTGCTTCTGCAAGAACATTTTTTGTTCAACCGGTAGCACGATGCCCCCGAAGCGCCGGCAGACCCGTGCCCGGCTGCCGGATTCCGCTGCCGGAACGACGCTGCTGATAGTACTACCAAATTCAGACCGGTGCGTCTAGCCCTGGAGCGAGATTGGCCTGCTCGAGGAGGCGGTGTTGGCCTGGGCGCCGGTGTTCGCCCTGCGCCAGGGAGTCGGCGCGACGCTCCTCAGCGCCCGCGCCATCGTGCGTCAGCGCGGGCAGGGGATACCGCCGGAGGCGAGAGCGGAGAGGATTTCGGGGCCGTAGTCGTCGCTGTGGATCACGTCGACCCAGTAGGGGTTGACCAGCCCGCATTCGAGCACCTTGAGCACGTTGGGGGTCTGGTCGAGCAGCTCGTACTGGTCGAACGTCTCGGTCCAGTAGCCGCCCTTGCTCGAATTCAGGGTTTCGACGTCGTCGAGCCAGATGAGGCGGGGCGTGTAGGGGCACATGGAGGCGGCCTGGCAGCCCGAGTCGGTCACGATCAGCGTTCCGTCTCCCACGTGGGTCACCTGGCGCGGAAAGGCCCACCCCATGACGTCTTCCGGCTGGTACAGGTCGTGCAAGTAGTCCGGGGTGGACATGAAATCCCGCAAAAGGAGCGCCGGGCAGCTTCCTCCGGGCGGGTTGGTCCCTGTGTAGTCGTCGGATTCGGCGAAGGCGGCCGAGTTGCACAGCCGGTAGATGTGGCCGTCAGGGCTTCCATCCACCTCGAGGTCTCCCCCGTGGGGCATGCGGAAGAAGTGCATCGATCCGTCATCGGGCTGTTCCGGGAAGGTCCAGTGGCTTACCCACTGCCCATCGGACGTGATTTCCCACAACTGGACGATGCCGCTGCGATTGTGATTGGACTCGATCGAGCGGAAATTGATGATGTACAGCTCCCGCTCGTCGTCGGGGACGGCGATCAGGTTGTTTGCCTGTGTGTATTCGGGCCATTCGGGGTTGCGTTGATGATCGATGTAGGCGGTGACCTTCCCACAGGTGTTGCCGCCGGAGTAGTCGAGGCGCACCTTGTACATGCGGTAGGTATCCGTACCGGTCACGAGCAGTTCCGCGGTTTGTGCCTGGGAGTCGTCCGAGAGGACGATGAAGTCGTGAGCGTCGCCGACGTGACACAGGCCGCTGAGTTCCTCGGGAGCGTCGGGGTCGGGTTTGCAGGGGTCCTCGGGGTCCGCGGCGCAATAGGCGTCCGGGCCGTCGGGAAGGCCGGAGAAGTCCAGCTCGCTCAGGGTCCACCGGGTCTCGGGGGGGTCCGTCATCAGGATGCGTTGGAGTTGTCCGACGAACCCGACCCGGAGTCCGTTGGCCCCGGCCAGTCCATAGGCCACATCGAGATGGTCGTGACCATCCACGAGTTGGTGATAGCCTCCGGCGATGAGGCAGCCCATGGGGATCTGCGTGCAGAGTTCCGGATTCACGTCCGCGAGGTCCAGGAGGTAGACCTGGGTATCGGTGTAGGGGTCGATCACCCTGAACAGATTGGCCTGATTGTCGGGAACCAGGATCAGGTATTCCCCTTCGGGAAGCGCGTTGGGAGTCGGACTCGGCGGGACCGGCGTCGCGGTGTCGTCGCCGGGTGTGGTCGCGTCGTCGTCTCCGAGGGAGGCGTCGTCGTCCCCGGTCAGGGTGATATCATCGTCCCCGGGAACCGTGGCGGACGGGGACGTGTCGTCGTCGTCATCGCCGCCGCAGCCGCCCGCCACGAGCAGGGCACAGAGCAACAGACCCGAGCAGAGGGTCGCAATCGTTTTCCGCATGGTATGTTCCGATCGGCACAAGGGGTTCTTCTTCCACACGTGAGACGCGGGGTGCATGCGAGTGCGCCTGCAAGCCTCACGGCCAACAACGCAGCTTGCCATGATAGCACAACGAGCGCCGGCTGCCAGCTTCTGTCGTTGCGCGGAAAGCGGGATTCCCGCCGCTCGTGGGCGTGGCCCACGCCCGGACGCGCCGAGGTTTCGCTCATCGTCGTGCGCGCGCCGGAGCAGCAGGGACGCGCGGTGCGCCCGTGACCTACTCGATGATGTAGAGGCTCACCGAATCCACCACCGGTTCGCCTCGAGACAGCCGCTTGCGGCGACGGCGCAGGTGCTCGATCCGCCGTTTCCATTCCTCCTGTATGGAGACCAATTCTTTCCTGGCTGCTGCCACGTGGCGGGCGTTGGAGCTGAAGGCGATGACCGCTTCCGCGGTGTCCAGCCGGTGCTCGAAGAAGGCTTCGAGCCTGGCGCGTTCTTCCTCGGCGAAGGTATCGAATCGCCGTTGCGCCTCCGCCACGGCGTCGGTCCATATCCTCCCAGCCTCCTCCCGGGCGGCGCGGGCGGCGCGATCCAGCCAGCCGGGCTGTATGGAACCGTGCCGGATCTCCTCCACGTCCACCGGGTAGGCCTTGGAGAAGCGTGCGGTGAGCAGGTCGACAAGCTCGGGACGAAGCGTCCCGTCGAGGTCGACCGCGATGGGGACGAGCCTGGGAGGGAAGAACGCGCCGGCGTCCACGTCTTCCTGTGCCTCCGGGATCAACCGGAAGTTGAACTGGACGCCCGTGGATGGCCTGAACCCGGTCCCCTTGTACCGCCGGATCGTCGTGGTCCCGTAAGGCGTGTCACGGATGAACCCGAAAATGCCCTCTACGAGCGCGTGGCCAGACGCGAAAAAGTCGAAGTCCTCGCGTTCCAACGCGGTTTCGCGCCTGAACGTCCCCAGGAACCTGCTGCCCAGCGGAACGCCGGGCAATGCGTCGAAGATACAGTACCGGTCCAGGCCAAGGAAATAGGTGCTCCGTCCATCCTTGTCCTGCACCGTGATGCCGGTCAACTCGCAAAAGTCGATGATGAATTCCTCGAATCGTTCCTCGATGTCTCCGGGAATGGCAGCCTGGATCCGCGCAGCCTGGGCAGGGTCGAACGCCCCCCGGTGGAGCAGGTGATCGAGACCTCGAGCAATGGCGTCCCGCGCGCCGTGGAGCAACGAACGGGCTTCGTCGGCAAGGGCGCTCCACGCGGATGCGGACCGGCCGCCTGGACTCAGGGACAACGCCACGACTCGAGCCCCAATGGTCTCCATGACCGGGTCGAGACCGCCGATGGTCTGTTCGAACACGCCGATGTGCTCCTGCAGCAGCGTCGCGAGGTGGTGCTCCACGGTGTCGCGGGACACGATGACGATGTTCTCCACGGCGTGGCGCTGTCCGATACGATCGAGCCTGCCGATGCGCTGCTCCACGCGGTTGGGACTGGCCGGCAGGTCGTAGTGGACCAGGCGGTGGCAGAACTGGAAGTTTCGTCCCTCTCCACCGGCTTCCGTGGAGAGCAACACCGGGTAGCCGTCGGGCGCGCGGAACATGGCGACCTGGATGTCACGGTCCGCCGCGGGCAGGCGCTCGTGGAACGTCGCCACCCGCACCCCGACCCGGGCCTCGATGCGGTTCTTCAGGTGCTCGAGGTCAGCGACGTGTCCGACGAACACCAGGAGCTTCTCTCCATGGGCGATCGTGTTCCTGACTTCGTCGAGCAACGCATCCAGCCGGGCACTGTCTTCCGTGATCGTGGCTTCGCAAAGGCCTACCATCTCCTCCAGGAATCGTCGCTTCTGCCCGGGAGGGGTTCCTCTTCGGACCTGCTCGAGTTCTTCGAGCAGCCCAGCCAGCGGTCCGGAGGAGAGCCGGAGGAGCTTGAAGAGCTGCAGCGCTCGCCGCGACTGCGGGCCCAGCCGTTCGCTCCGGGCCTGTTCGACCACCCAGTCGTGCATGCGTTCATGAATGGCTCGGCGCGCTTCGCTCTGGTCGAAAACCCTTATCTCGCTTCGCCGATCAGGAAACCCACCGACTCGAGCCCGCGTGTTGGAAAACACGGTGTCTCCGAGCGGGTGCAGCCGAGTCAGCGCGTCGAGCAAGCGCACCGCCGCGTCCTGGTTCCCCCCCACCGCGAGTTCCGCCAGGACCTCGAGACGGGCGTCATCGGTGAAGGCGTCGGCCACCCGCTCCGGAAGGTCGTCCGGGAGGTGGAACCCGGACTCCGCTGCCGGGGCACCGTTGCCCGCCGGCGAGGGTTCACCGAGCGCCCTGCCCAGTTCCTTGGCCAACTCGCTCGCGGCGGCGATCTCCTCGAGCTGGATTTCGAAAAGGTCGAAATCATGGAACAGGCCGGGACGCAGGAGCTTGAGCAGGCCGAAGTATTCCCGGCGATCGAGTTCCATCGGCGTGGCTGTCAGGAAAAGGATGTTGCGGGTGTTGGACGCCAGTTCCGCCACGACCTGGTAGGCCTCGTTGGCCCCCTGCGTGTCGTACCGGAGATGGTGCGCCTCGTCGACGATCAACAGGTCCCAGCCTTCCTCGAGCTGGGCGGCGTCGACGGCGAGGAGCCGGTGGCTCGTGAGGAAGTCGAGGGAACAGACGGTGCGAGGATAGACCTGCCACGGACTAAGGTTCGGGTGGTCCTGCTCCGCGTCGTCCACCCGATCGGCGTCCATCAGTACGAACACGTCGTGAAACTTCCGGTACAACTCGCCGAGCCACTGAACGGCCAGCGCATCCGGGACCACGACCAGGACACGATCGGCACGCCCGGCCTGGCGAAGGGCACTGTAGATCATGCACGCTTCGATCGTCTTGCCAAGCCCCACCTCGTCGGCCAGCAGGGCCCGCACCGGTTGTTTCCGCGCAACCTCGTGGGCCACGTGCAACTGGTGGGGGAACAGCATGACTCGAGCGCCGAGAATGCCCGGAATGCCGAGCGTCTGCCGCTCGAGGTCGAGCTGGATGCCGGCGTAGCGGTTTTCGTAGTGGTCGACCAAGTCGATATCGAGCCGCTCGAGCCTCTGCAGCGGTCCGTCCACGCGCCCCAGCGGCTCGAGGTGCTGCTCCGGAATGTCGGCGCCGCTGTCGGTGCGGTAGGTGTCGTGGCCGCTCGAGCCGCGCTCGCGGGCCACGAGGAGGACATCCTGTCCCGCCGATGGGCCTTCCACCACGGTTGCTCGAGAACCCGGGGGGAACGTCCACCGATGGAACGCGGCCTCGTGGGTCGAGAGCGTGACGGTCTCGTCGGTTGCGGGGAAGTGCACGGTGATGTGGCGTCCCTGGGGACCCACCGCGATGACGTTGCCGACACCCCAGTCGGGGTTGAACGGATGGATGACCTTGTATCCGACCTTCCAGTCCATGTACACCTTTCAGAGTCGCGCGTCGATCGTGCTCAGACGTTCGATGGCCCGCTGGTTCGTGCCTTTCGAGAGTTCGAGGACCTCCTGGAAGCCATGTCTGGCGGCCTCGAGGTCTCCGGCGAGATAGTCGACTTCGGCCTGGGTCATGGCGTATTGGAGCACGTTCTTGAGGACCCCGATCCGGTCCGCGTCGTGCGGATAGGTGGGGTTGGCCATGGCCAGGTAGCCTTCCGACGTGTGCTCGGACAGGGCGTCCACCACCGCGTAGCCGGCACGGCCCCGGCCTCCGGGATGGTACAGGGCGTAGACCTGGTCCACCTTGACGCCTTCGGCGGATCCCACGTCCAGGACAACCCTGCCCGGTGCCGTTCCTGGTGTCAGCGTGGCGAACTTGGATGGGGAGGGAGGGCTTTCGCCGGGTCGCAAGGGCCGTACCGGGTACTTGGCGCGGCCCGCGTACTTGCTTCGCACGACGATCCAATCGACACGGGACGTCGTGTCGTCCAGGGGCCTGGTGACCCTGACGGCGCCCAGGACCGTGGGACAGGTGCGCTCCTCCGCGGGTTCGGGCAGCACGAAGTAGACACGCGCAAGCTGCATCCTGCCGCCGCGGTTGAGGCGATACGTGCCGTCGCCGGCACGCATGATGGCCAGTGGTTCCGGTGGCGGGGGTGGACGCATGGCCTCGTCGAACAAGCTCCACTCGGTGGCGATGACACCCCCGACGACCAGGGCTGCCCACGGATTCCGCCACAACGCCGGGTGGAAGCGATAGGAAGCATAGGCGCCGAGTCCGACGATGACGCCACCTGTCAGGGCGACGAACGAGTCGAACACCTGCTGGAGGCCTAGAACGAGCACCAGGTGAGCGACAACGAACAGCCCCCCGCTGATCCACGCCCAGTGCTTGAAGCCGTTGCTCGGATGTGCCATGAGGGGAATTGTACTCCGGTCGTGCTCGAGGTCAAGCACAACGGCGGTGACGCCGCGGCATGCTTCCCGCACCATGCGGGTGCTGTCCCGGTGGCGAACGTTTGGAGAAGTAGTTCACAGATTGGGACGATAGTGCTGGCGACCTGGCGGTGCGTGGTTATATGTTGGCACCACACAGGGGTTCCTCGTGCCAGGAACCTCGATGCGGTCGGGACGGCGGCGCGGCTTTGCTCGCCCGCCCCGAACCGGTGGTGCGCCGGACGGGCGCCGGTGAGGCGTCGAGGCGTGGCGCAGCACACCCAACGTCGTCTGGAGCAATCGCAACGTCAATGAGGAGGACCACACCATGGCGCCATTGAAGGACAGCAAGACGCTCGAGAATCTGAAAGCCGCGTTTTCCGGGGAATCGCAGGCCAATCGCCGGTACATGTACTTTGCCAAGATCGCCGACGTGGAGGGGTACCCGGAGGTGGCGATGAACTTCCGGGAGACCGCCGAGGGGGAAACCGGTCATGCGCACGGCCACCTGGACTACATCAAGAAGGTGGGCGACCCCGCCACCGGGCTGCCCATCGGCGACACCGAGCTGAATCTCAAGGCCGCCATCGCGGGTGAGACCCACGAGTACACCGACATGTACCCGGGCATGGCCAGGACGGCTCGAGAAGAGGGCTTCGAGGAGATCGCCGACTGGTTCGAGACGCTTGCCAAGGCCGAGAAGTCCCACGCCGGCCGCTTCCAGAAGATGCTGGACAGCATAAGCTGATTTCGATCCCCGCCGACTCGAGGGCATGGGCGGCACGCGGCCGTGTGGCGCCGGTGCTTTTTTCGGCACCGTGTGCGGGGTATTTACCTGGACAAGTGACTTCCTTTGCGGTAAGGCAACAACCAGAAGTGGTCACCGGGGAGGCGCGCACCGATACCCACCCGGGCTGCAAAGGGAGGGAGCCAATATGACCGATTCCGGGAAACACCTATCCTATCATCCCACCGAAGGACTCTGCTACGACCCGGAAGACCCCGTCTACTGGGAAGACGACATGCTCGAGATGGAGATCTTCCGGGCATTCGAGATCTGCCAGGGGTGCCGGATGTGTTTCAAGTTCTGCGACGCCTTTCCGGCCCTGTTCGACCTCGTCGATGGACGTTGCGAGGGAGATGTCCGGCGGTTGGGGCAGCGCGATGTGCAACGCATCATGGACGCCTGCTTCCAGTGCAAGCTGTGCGAGGTCCAGTGTCCGTACACGCCTCGAGACGGCCACGAATTCCAACTCGACTTCCCCAAGTTGGTCCACCGGTACAAGGCGGTGCACCGCCGGGGGCGAGCGCCGACCTTGCGGGAGCGGTTCCTGGGTGATCCGGACGCTTCAGGCAAGTTGGCACGGGCGAGCGGCGGCCTGGTCAACCGGCTCAATCGATCCCGGCTCCAGCGCCGGTTGATGGAGAAATCGCTCGGGATCCACCGGGACAAGCTGCTCCCCGATTTTGCCTCCGTGACCTTCGAGCGACTGGCCGAGCGGACCGGGCGGGTGCGGTTGGGCCCCCCCGCGGAAGTGGTCGTGTTCCAGACTTGCTTCGTCCAGCACAACGATCCCCAGATAGGCCTCGACCTGCTCTACGTGCTCGAGAAGAACGGTGTCGACGCCACCTGCGTGCGAGGCCTCGTCTGCTGCGGCATGCCCGCCTGGGAGAGTGGAGACCTCGAGACCCTGCGCGCCAACGCCCGCAACAACCTGGACCGGCTGATGCCCTACGTGCGCGCCGGCGCCAAGGTGCTCGTGCTCAACCCCACCTGCGCCATGATGATGCGGCGGGAGTACCCGGAGCTGTTGTCCGGGCAGGACCGCGCGCGGGCACAGGTTCTTGCGGAAGCTGTCCGGGACCCCGGGGAGTACCTGTGGTCCATACGCCGGGACGATCGGTTCGACACCGGTTTCAAGAGTACACCTGGCCGTGTGGCCTACCACGCCCCCTGCCACCTGCGCGTCCAGGCGGTCGGGTTCAAGGGGCGGGACCTGTTGAAGAAAATCCCCGGCGTCTCCGTCGCCACCGTCATGGAGTGCTGTGGGCACAACGGGACCTACGCCATGACCGTGGAGGGGTTCGCGCCGTCGCAGCGGATTGGCCGGCGGGCCTTCGACGCCATGGTCGAGGCCGATGCGAAGATCTGGGCCACGGAATGCCCCCTCGCCGCGGTCCAGTTCCAGCAGCATGCTGGCGTCAAGCCGCTCCATCCCATGACCATTCTGGCCAGGGCCTATCGCACGGGAGGGTTCCCCACGCCCGTATCCGGGTGAGGGCCGCCGGTGCCGCGTTCTCAACGGGTGATGCCATGAATACAGTGCGGCGAGACGAGATACTCGACTACATGACCTACGAGGAGCAGCGCGATACGATACGGACGAGCGCCATGAGGGCCAAGGCGGCACGTCGTATCCACGTGGGGCAATACTTGACCTTCCTCTTCGAGAACCACGAGACGGTGCGCTACCAGGTGCTCGAGATGGTCCGCGCCGAACGGATGGTCAAGGAGGCCGACATTCGCCACGAACTGGAGACCTACAACGAATTGCTCGGCGGTCCCGGGGAACTGGGCTGTACGCTGTTGATCGAAATCACCGGCGAGGCCGAGCGTGCTGTCCGGCTCAGGGAGTGGTTGGACCTCGTTTCTCACATCTACGCCCGTCTCGAGGATGGCACCCTGGTCCGCGCCAGCCACGACCCCAGGCAGGTGGGCGACGACCGCCTCTCCTCCGTGCAGTTTCTCAAGTTCCACACCCACGGCGAGGTCCCCGTGGCCCTCGGATCGGACTTGCCGGCACTGCGGTGCGAAACCGTCCTGACAGCAACCCAGCGGGACGCGCTCCGCTCGGACCTCGAGCCCGTGGGACAGTAGCCCTGTCTCGACGAAGTTGACCAGCGCCTGTCAGGAACCAGGCAGCTTTCCCAGACCGATTTCTTGCTAACCATCGGCATTTTCAGGCATCCTGATCAGTGGACATAGTGGCGGCAGAGGCCCGGAGTCTTCACACCTGGGATGGTGTCCAGCTTCTGCCAACCCCCCTTTGCAGGAGGTCGAACCGATGGAACCTGGTACAAGATCTCGACTGCAGGCCTACCTGGAAATGTCTGTCTTCAGGATCCTCGTCTCAGGCCTGGTATTCTGTACATTCTCAGCCAGTGCCGTGGCAGACGGACCGGCCGGCGCACAACTCGACTGGCCACAGCTTCGGGGCAACCGCCTCAGCTCCAACAGGCTGGACGGCGCGTCCGGGGCCATCACGGACGCCCGGGGCGCCCATCCCGGCCCGCTGTGGCGGGTGCCGATCTACGGTCCTGGCTTTGCCTGGGGCCACACGTCGGCCCGGATGATTCGGCATGACGGCGAGTCGTACCTGCTCATCTACTACCTCAACCAGGGACGCATTCGCGCCTGGAACGCGACCGAAGGGAGCCTCGAGTGGGAGAGTGCTCCCCGGGAGATTGGTGAGCTTCTGGGAATCTACGACGGTGTCTATGAGGAGGACGGCGAGTTCGTGCCTCTCGTGGTGGTCACATCGCCCCGGGCGGGCGGGGGTATCTTCTTTTTCAACGGCCGCACCGGCGGCCAGGTCTGGTCCGGCGTGGACTGGCCGGACGGGGGCGGTATCACCATGGGGGAGTGTACGTCTTTTCCGGCCTCCGGCGACATCGCCTCCCCTTCGCTGTTTTGCGGGTTGAGCATCGGCGGGGTCCGGGACGCCTTCTGGCTCGACATCGGGCGGCCAGGAGACCCGCAGTCCGGCATGATTGCCACGGCGCTCGGGAACTCGGGCTGGAACGCGTCGGTGCTCGTGAGCGGAGACATCGACGGCGATGGTACCGGGGAGTACATGGCGCTCTCGGCAGACTCGGCAGACATTTTTTATGCATGCGACTCGAGCAGCGGGGGCGATTGCACGGGCGACGGCGCCCTCTGCCTCTGCCGGACCTCCTCGCCCGCGCCCGTTGTCGGTCACAGGAACATGGCGTTCCTGGGTGACACCGACGGAGACCAGGAGCCTGAACTCGTCGAAGCAGGCCTGGACTCCAAGCTCGAAATCGCCCTGGCCCTGGTCGAGCTGTCCGTCGATGGGGGCACCGAGGTGGCCTGGAAGTACACATACGGGAATGGCCAGGAGTTGGGGTACACCGTTCCCGTCCGGGTGCTCCTGGCGCGGGGAGGCCCGGTGGACCTGGACGGCGATGGCCGTGATGAGATCGTCGTGTCCCTTTTCGACGACACCGGGGAGGAACTGGACGCGGACGGAAACCCGGTGAGCGACGGCGTCGACCTGGCAGGCGAGTGGGTCCTGGCGGTGTTCGATGGCACGGGACGGCTCCTGGCCCAGGCGGAGAGGATGTTTGCGCATGGGGTGGCCGACCTTCGGCCCGACGGGACGCTCGAGATCGTCGCGCAGACCACCGATGGGTCGGATATCAGCGGGCCCCTGAAGGGTCTCGAGCTGCACCGGGAGGACGGTGCCTGGACTTTGAACACGGCCTGGGAGGCGGCGGGCGCTTCGAGCGGGGAGGACACATCTCCCCCTTCCCTGGTACCGCTCAACTATCTCCCTCGTCCCCAGAGGCCGGGCGCCGGGTGGCGCGGGCATGACGAGTACTACCAGCCCGACGACTCGGCCACGACCCTGGCAATCGTGGACCTCGAGGGGGACGGCCGGCCGGGACTGATGGTGAAGCTGGACGGGCAGATATCGTTGCTCCGTATCGACGAACAGGGCAACGCGACCCTCACGCCGGCAAACCATGAGCCGACCTGCCAGCAGGTGGCGGACGTCGTGGGGTCCGGCCCGGACATCCTCATCGTGCTCGACGGGGAGGAGAACTGCGCCCAGGTGCTGGGGCAGGACCTGGAGCCGGTCGGGGAGCCGGTTGGGGACTTCCGGCCCCAGGGCAGCCCCTGGCCCTATGCGGTTCAGCTTCGTCCGGACGGCCCGGCGGTGTTGATCGTCAACAAGTGGAACAGCCCGGTCTACTTCCCGGCCTCCGGGGATAGTGCACCGGACGCGATGTGTTCGCTCCCGGGCCAGTTCGTTTTCGCCGCCGACCTGGACGGCGACCAGGTGAAGGAGGTGGTCACCTACCGGAGCGAAGAACGGAACTTCCCCGTCCGCCTCGTGGACATCGATCCGAACCAGGGCACGTGCACCGTGCGGGCCGAAATGGGTGGGACCGACTATCCCGATCATACCCTGAACGGGCTCCTCTTCGGGTATGGTGACGTGCACTCCGCTTCGGACTCGAGCCCTGCTCCCGGGTACGAATTGGTCTGGGGCGGTATCGACTATTCCCAGTGGCAAAGCGATGACATCCTCCTGGGCGCACTGGCCGTGGCACCCGGGGAGGAAGACGGTATCACTCCCCCTCCTGCGCCGTGGGACCTGGACTGGGTCACCTACTCGACCACCGGTTATCGATACCAGTACGCCCGCAGCCGTGCCATTGTCTACGACCTGGATGGCACCCCGGGAAACGGGGATGAAATCCTGCTCCAGTACCACTCCTCCACCGAGCTGTTCCGCGGAGGAGAGCGTATTGCAAGCTGGTCCAACACCCACTCGTCCGCGTCCAACATGGCCGGCGATTTCCTCGGTGACGGCCGCGTCGACTATCTCCAACTCGCCAACGATGGGCGGTCGCCGGCGCCCGTATCGCTCTGGAAGTTGCTCGATGACGCCGGGGATTTCGAACCGACCCTCGTATGGACCCAGCAGCTCGACACCTTCCCCACGCAAAACCCCTATGCCGATTATGCCGCCCTGGACGTGGACGGCGACGGGGACGAGGACATCCTGACCATCAGCGCGATGGGCGCGTTCGAGATCCGGGACGGGGCGACCGGCAACCTGCTCGACGGCTACCCCGTCTTCCTGGACGGGGGCGAGGTCCTCACCACCCGCCCGGCCGGGGCGCGGTCCTGCAGCGTCGTGCTGGCGGTGGACATCGATGGCGATGGCGACCACGAAGCGGTCATCGGCACCGACGAGGGCAAGATCTATGCGCTCAGGATCGCGGGGGGAGGCTCTCCGGCCCTGCTTTGGACCCGGGACCGGGGCACACCGATCCGGCACATCGTCCCGGCCGACATGGATGGTGACGGGCTGGTCGAGTTCGTCGTGTCCGCGGACGACGGCGCGATCGAGGTCCTCGACGCGAGGCCCTCCACCCTCGAGATTATCACGCCTGACGATGGGGCGTGCCTCCCTGACGAGACGTTCCTGGTGGCGGGCCGGACCACCTGGATCGACCATGTCGTGATCAAGGTCCAAGGCGTCGTCCTGGGCGAGGCCGATCCGGCTCCGGTCCAGGATGGATCTTTCGCCATCGAGATGGCGCTTCCGTCATCCGGCGAGTGGTATGACCTCGTGGTCGAAGGCTATCTTCGTGGAGAGATGCAGTGCTCGCAGACGGTACAGGTCAACTTCACGCCGGCTGATACGGACGGTGACGGTGTTCCGGATCTCTGCGACTGCGATGCCGCCGACCCGGAAGTCTATCCTGGCGCGCCCGAGGTGTGCGACGGGAAGGACAACGACTGCGACGACCTGGTGGACGATGAGGACGATCCCGTGTGGGGCCAGGAGAAGTTCTGCCGTGACGCGGACGGGGACGGCCTCGGCGACCCGGACGTCTACGTGGTCCAATGCTCCCCTCCAGCCGGCTACGTCGACAACTGCATCGACTGCAACGATGATGTCCCGGCGTGCACTGGCCCGATAGAGACGGGGGAGGGAGGCTCCCGGCACGCGGCGCTCACTCCCCTGTACGGGCTGGTCCTGGCTGCCGCGGCGATACACCGGCGTCGCCGCCGCAAGACTGGCGCGGGTAGCCGCGGGCCGGGGCGTCCGAAATGATGTTCCGAGTTCCTCCTGCCGTGGGACGCCAATCTTTTCCGGACACGGCACAACGGGCCGTTCGCCGGCACCCGGAGTTGCCGGCGGCTCCTCCTTCCCGTCCAAACCGCTCGACCCGCGTGGCAGGCGCCGCTGTCACCCGGACCGGGAGGATTTCTTGGGGTGGCCCGGCGCCCAGGGGAGGTTGCGCGGGTCCGCACCCCCCGCGGGGACGTACTCTGCAGGCAGGGGCACCGGGACCCGGTCATCCACGTCGACGCTGACCGAATCGATGCGGATGTCACACAGGGGCGTCCCGGTCGCGGCATGACGCATCCGTACCTCGATCTCGGAGCGGAAACCCCGCATCCGGTCGATCCAGAGCTGGATCTCGACGGGGTCGTGCAGCCGGGCCGCCGCCAGGAACCGCAAGGTCACCGTGCGGTTGACGAGTATCACCCGCTCGTCGGTGGCGAAGGCTTCGAAGTCGATCCCGAGCTGTTGCGTGACCGCGCGAAACCGGTGGTCGATGGCCATCTCGAGGTACTTCGCGGTGGTCACGTGTCCGTACATGTCGCAATCGGTGAACCCAACGATGGTGTGGGATGTCATCAGTCTGCCGACGCAGGTGGTCAGCGGGATCGATTCGTTCATGCCTGCCTCCGGATGGCGCGTCCGCCGGCGGGCTGGGTCGTCCGGAAGCCCTGTCGTGCGTTCGCGCGCCTGTTGGTCGTGGGTGGTAGATGAGCGTGGCCGGGTGCCGTCGATGATCTCCCGAAATGTCCCCGTTCTGCCCGCCGTTTCGCCGCCTCTACAGCTTCGGGATATCGAGATGGTCGAAGGTCGAGCGGGGCGCCGCCGGAGTGGAAACAGCCAGTGTCTGGCTACCCCGCGGCGCCGCTGCCCGCGCGGTGCCGGAGCGGTCAGGGGCCCGTGTAGACCGCTTCTCCCGACAGCGACAGCATGGCCGGATTGCCCGAGTCTGTTTCGAGCCGCAGGCCGGTGATGTCGAGCGGCAGGTCCAGGTAGCTGATCTGCATCTCCTCGAGGTACACCTCCAGTTCGGCCAGTATTTCGTCGGCCAACGCCTCGAGCGCACCTTCCGTGGCCTCGAGGAGTTCGGCGGGAATGGGAATGTCGCCCAGCGGATCGTAGGAGATCTCCGCAGGGGCGAACGCCAGGTCGAACCCGATCATGCCATCCTCCAGCACAGGGTCGATGTCCAGTTGCACCTTGGCTGATAGCGCCACGTCGATCAAGGTCGGATCGCCTTCCGGAGCCGAGATCACCAGCCCCACGAGCACGTCGCCCAGGGACAGCTCGAGCAGGTAGTCCGAAGTGCTCGGGCCGATGACCGGGGGGAGAAGCGGCGTGGCCAGGCCTTCGATCGCCGGATCCGACCACAACTCGCTCGATATCGACAGGTTGCCTCCCTCCCACAGTGCGTGCAAGGCCGCGTTGAAGAAGTTCACTCCGACCTCGAGGCCGAAAGTCGGCGCGACGTCCACGGTGTACCCGGCGGGAAAGGTCACCATGCCCGGATTCACCGGTGCGGAGGGGTCGGGTTCATAGCTCAGACCCATGCCGAAACCGAGCACGACGGACCCATCGATCACATCCAGCGCGTCGTAGTCCAGCGTCACGCCGTAGGGGACGCCGTCGACGTCCAGGTCATAGTCCATGTCCAGGCTGTTGAGTTCCTCGGCCAGGTCGGGGCCCAGGTCGTTCGCCACGTAGTCGGCCAGTTCGTCCTCGATGAAGCCCTCCAACTCGTCCTCCATCTCCGACTCGAACAGGTCGATCAGCCAGTCGTAGAACCAGTCGTCCGCGTCCACGTCCACGGTGGCGCCTCGAGCATCCACGTACACGTCGGTGAAGCTGACCGCGACCTGGCCATCACTGGTCAGGCTCAGCCAGGCATTGGCCGTGGCAACGACCTCGGAGAAGGCCATGTACCCGGTCATCCCTACCGTGTCGTCCCAACCACCGCAGTACCACTCGAGTTCGTAGTAGCCGGTGCCGGTGGCCCACATCTGGGGGTGCACCAACCGCGCCGTGGTGGCGATGTGGCCGCCGGTCACGACGAAACTCACGTCCACGTCGTCGTGGGTATAGCCGGTTGCGCTGGCCGTTATCCAGTATTCCTCGAGGCAATCGTCGGACCCCGATTCGGAAACCAATGGATTGGACGCCAGGAGTTCCGACTGGAGTTCCTCGGCCGTGAGGAGAGACTCGAGGTACTCGCCGAGTATGTCCCACGTGCCCTGGTTGAGCAGGGTGACCAGCGAGCCGGTGATCGGGACCCCATCGCGCAGGGGCAGAAAGACGTCCGAATGGGCACACGAGGTGAGCGCCCGGTCGCTCCGACCCTGCTCATCGGTCGCGCGGACATCGATGGTGTCCACGCCGGTCGCGAGCGGCACCGTGGCCTCGAACCATACCCCGCCGTCCCGGCTGCAGGAGGTCAGCGTCGCATCCTGGCCACCAACAGTCACCATCGCGAGCGGCACACGGTCGTTCGCGGGGTAGACCACGCCGGTGACGCGCATGGGCGCATCCGGCGCGAACACGCCCCGCTCCGGCGTCTCGATCCAGATCCAGGGAACGGCCGTCGCGGATGTGCCGTCGCAGTCGAGGTCGACCACGCCGTCGCAGTCGTTGTCCACACCGTCGTGGGATCCCATGATGTCTTCGGCCGCCTTCGGATTGATTACCGAATCCGTGTCGTTGCAGTCCAGATCGTTGCGCCGGTAAGGACACGACGACGTGTCGTCCGTCAGGTTCGGGTTCTGGCATGTGTAGAGCGGCGCCGACATGTCGCCGAAGCCGTCCCCATCACAATCCGGGTACCAGTTCCGGCACCAGGGCGGCTCGAAGTCTTCGGGCAACTCCTTCGAAGCAACCGGCGCCGCCGGAGTCGTCCGGCTCGACACAGCGTCGTCAAGGGACACCGAAGCCGCCGTGGCCGTACCGGACCCGGGAAGGAACAAAAAGGGTAGTAGGACGAGCAAGGGCGCGGTGGTCGTCATGGGGTACCTCCTACAGGGTGCAATCCTCTCCTGCCAGCAGTGTAGCACGGTTCGCCCCGGCATGGCTTGCGTGCTGTCGCCAGGAATGCACACGCAGCAGTGATTCTGGCTGTCGCGGACCGAAGAAGCAGATGGCGCGCGAAGAATTGCGGTTGACATGGAGGGGAACCGTGTGTATTAGAGGCAACAGATTCGACTATCGCAATATAGCGATATTGCGATAACACCTAGAACGCCGACGGAACTGGTCGAGAAATCATGTCCGGGGCATGTCCCTGCAAGGATGTGAGCGGTTGCGGAAGTACGTTGGGCAGGGTGATGCCGGCCGGTTTCGAGGGACGGGGAGCCAACCATGCAGTCGTTCAGGCCGTATCGGGGAGTTCTCGCGGTCATTCCAATCCTGGCGGCGATCGTGGCCATCGCCTGGTGGTCGGGTGACTCTCGTGCCGGCCAGCGAGAGCCGGTCCGGCCCGGTCCGCGGCCGCACCTCGACCACTCGGCCTTTTTCACCGAACCGTTCGCGAGCGGGCAGGATGTGACTCGAGCCTGTCTGGCGTGTCACGAGGAGGAGGCTCGGCAGTTTCGGCGCACGCCCCACTGGGAGTGGCTTGGGGAGGAGGAGCATGTTCCGGGTAACGAGGGCTCGAGGAGGCTTGGCAAGAAGAACGTTTTGAACAATTTCTGCATTTCGATCCAGGGGAACTGGGCGGCCTGCACCAAGTGTCATGCTGGATACGGCTGGGAGGATGCGGATTTCGACTTTGACGATCTCAGCCGCATGGACTGCCTGGTGTGTCACGACCATTCGGGCGGTTATGCCAAGACCAAGGGGGGTTGGCCCCGGAAGGACGCCGATCTGCTTGCTGCTGCGAAGAGCGTGGGCTGGCCGACGCGGGGGGCTTGCAACTCCTGTCACAGCTACGGGGGCGGTGGGCTTGCGGTCAAGCACGGAGACCTGGACACGACGTTGGACAACCCGGACGCCTACGACGATGTGCACATGGGCCGGCTCGGGTTTTCCTGCATCGATTGCCACGAGGGGCCTGGGCACACGATTCGGGGCAAGTCCATGTCGGTGAGTTCCAACGACGATGACGGCGTAGGGTGCACGGGGTGCCATGGCAGCGCGCCTCACGCCGACGTGCGGCTCAATCAGCATGTCGAGAAGGTGGCCTGCCATACCTGTCACGTGCCCACGTTCGCCAACTCGATCCCGACCAAGATGTGGTGGGACTGGTCCAAGGCGGGCGACGACACGCGCGAGGACGACGTTCACCACTACTTGAAGATCAAGGGGGAGTTCCGGTACGAGCGCAAGGTCGTACCGGAGTACTACTGGTTCAACGGGAAGTCGGAGCACTACCTGGCCGGGGATCGGATTGTGGGGGACGGGCCGGTGCAGATAAACCACCCGATTGGCGGGCCGGGTGTTCCCGGGTCGAAGGTCTGGCCGTTCAAGGTCCACCGGGGGAAGCAGATCTACGATCCGGTCAACGCCGTGCTGCTCGCGCCGCTGACCTATGGCAAGGGCGGATACTGGCATGACTTCGACTGGGACGAGGCGTCGAGGCTGGCGACCCGGTACACCGGGATTCCCTACAGCGGTCAGTACGACTTCATCGAGACCGAGATGTACTGGCCCATCAACCACATGGTTCAACCCAAGGAGAGAGCGCTCCGGTGCATGGATTGCCACGGGAACACTGGCAGACTGGACTGGGTCGCGCTCGGCTACACCGGTGATCCGATGCAAGGGGGGGAGCCGCTATGAAAGCCTCGAGCTTCCTGCTGTTCGTGTTGGGCTTCGCCTGGCCCGCGCTTGGCGCGGAGAACCTGCACCCGGCCTTCGTGCTCAGGGACGCCGGTGGGGCTCCGGTGACCGGGGAGGCCATCGAGCGTGTGTCCGATATCGAGACGTGCGGCCAGTGCCATGACACGGGCTTCATCGCTGCGCACAGCACCCACGGCGCCGCGGGTGTGACCGTTTCCTGTTTCCAGTGTCACCTCGAGGGGGGGCTCGAAGGCGTTTCGGGCGCGGATTTTGACGCCCAGGGTCGCCTCGACAGGCAAATGACGCCGCCCGACTGTACCGTTTGCGGTCGATGTCACGGGGTGGTCCACAAGGACAAGGCCTTCTTCGAGTATCGTCCCGGTGTTCTGCGAGGCGAGGAACCAGGCCCGTACTGGCGCACGCTCGCGACCGGCGAGATATTCTCTCCGCAGCTTCTCTCCTTCTCTCACGTGAATCTCGAGGGGAAGTCCGGCCTGGCCTACCCGTGGGATGTGCATGCGGCCCGGGGCGTTCACTGCATTTCCTGTCACTATCCGTCGAACGATCCGGCCCGTGCCGGGCTTCTCGAGAAGCCTGGACCGTCTCACCTGGTACGGGATCCCAGGACCCTGGATCTCGCGGCCTATCTCCGGCGGCCCGATCACCGGTTCGCCACGGCGTCGTGCGAATCCTGTCACGATGTCGAGGAGGCGCACAAAGGATTCCCCTATCCGAAGCGTCACACGGACAGCCTCGCCTGCCAGGCGTGCCATGTACCCACGTTGCGCGGACTCGCCCTCGAGTACCTGGACCGGACGGTGACGACTTCGGACCTGGGACCACGGATGGGGTTCCGGGAGGTGGAACCCGGGCCCGGGCGGCAGAATCCGAACACCTGGTACGAGAAAGGGTATCGACCGGCCTTGCTTCATGAATCCCTGGATGGGCGGGACACCTTCTCTCCGTTCAACCTCGTCACTGTATGGGAGTGGGTATCGGGGGAGGCGGGCACTGCCGTGCCCCTGGAGACGGTGGCCAGGGCGTGGACGAACGAGGATGGTACGTATCACGCCGATATCGTGGCGCGGTGCGACGCGAACCACGACGGACGACTGAGCAAGGACGAGTTGGTCCTCGACTCGGAAGAGAAGGTCGGTGTCATCCGGTCCCGGCTCGAAGCGCTTGGCGTGGCAGCCCCGCGTATCGCCGGCAGGGTGACGGCCTATCCCATTCGGCACGGGGTCGTCGAGGGCAAGTGGGTCGAAAACGACTGTCAGAGCTGCCACGACGACAGGTCGCGCTTCAACGAGGTCCTCCCCCTGGCGTCGGGGCCCTTCCCGGGCGGGGTCATTCCGGTGCCGGACGAGAAGACCGCCCGCCTGATGGCCGGGAGGACGGTGGAGCAGGCCGACGGGGGGCTGGTTCTTGCCGGGAACGCCGAGCCTGTGGGGCACTACGTCCTGGGACACAGTCGCCGCCCCTGGAGCGATACCATCGGTTTCTGGGTTTTCGTGCTGGCGATTCTCGGCGTGGCCGCCCACGGCACCGTGCGTGCCGTGAAGGCACGCGGCAGCCGCGAGGAGGAGGTGGAGCACGAACGGGCCTACATGTATGGGGTGTACGAGAGAATCTGGCACTGGACCATGGCCTCGAGCATCGTGATGTTGCTCTTGACCGGGTTCCAGGTCCACTACCCGGACCGATTCGCGCCGATGGGGTATCCGACCGCGGTGTTCGTCCACAACTTCTTTGCCGTGGTGCTGCTGGTCAACGCATTCCTGGGGATGTTCTACCACCTGGCCACTGGTGAAATCCGGCAGTTCGTGCCGGAAGGCGCGGGCCTGGCGCGACGGCTCTGGATCCAGGCGCAGTACTACCTGACCGGCATTTTCGTCGGCGCGTCGCACCCGTTCGTCAAGACGCGGCAAAGCAAGCTCAATCCGTTGCAGCAGTTCACCTATGCCGGGCTCCTGAACGTGCTGTTCCCGTTCCAGGTGGTTACCGGGCTCCTGCTGTGGGTCGCCGGGCTGATGCCGGACAACGCCGTGGCGTTCGGTGGCTTGTCGCTCGTTGCCCCGTTGCACAACCTGGGGTCGTGGCTGTTTCTGACCTTCCTGGTCACGCACGTCTACCTGACGACGACCGGGCACACGATCACATCCAATATCGAAGCGATGTTGACCGGGTGGGATATCGTCGAACCCGGTGCGGCGAGAACGTCACAGGGGGAAAGGTCATGAAATACGACAACGGTACGCCATCCTACGTGAATCCCTACCTGTCCGGCGCCCTCCTGGGTCTCGTGCTGTTCCTGGCGTTCTGGCTGACCGGAGGCGGTCTTGGCGCTTCGGGTGGGATAGACCGCATACAACTCGCGGTCATTTCCAAGTTGGCTCCCGGCCTGGTCGATCACAACGCCTACTTTGCGCACACGGCCGGGGGGAGCAAGAATCCCCTCGCGAATCCGCTGGTCCCCATGTTGGCCGGCGTGCTGGTGGGGGGCCTGCTTTCCGGCCTGGCCTTCAGGAGAGTCAAGCCGGAAGTGCGCAAAGGACCCCGGATCAGCACGCCCGTCCGACTCGCCCTCGCTTTGGTCGGCGGCATCATCGTGGGGTGGGGCGCGAGAATGGCTCGAGGCTGCACGTCCGGTCAAGGCCTGAGCGGTGGCGCCGTCCTGGCAGCGGGAAGCTGGGCCTTCCTCCTGGCATTCTTCGCTGGCGGCTACCTCACCGCGTGGTTCGTCAGAAAAGCCTGGAATTGAGGAGGTGGGATGATGGGTCCTTTCGCTCGTACCATGGAATGGAGCACGACGACCGTCTACATCGTTTCATTCCTCATCGGCGTCGGGTTCGGCGGGGTCCTCGAGATGGCTGGTTTCGGCGATTCGAGGAAGCTGACCGGCCAGTTCTATCTCAAGGACATGACCGTTCTCAAGGTGATGTTCGGCGCGGTGGTCATGACTGCCGTTATCCTGGGGATGTTCAGTTCGTTCGGCTGGATCGACATGACCCAGGTGTGGATCAACCCCACGTATCTTTGGCCCGGGATCGCCGGCGGGCTTGCGATGGGGGTGGGATTCATGATAGGAGGCTTCTGCCCCGGGACCTCGGTGGTGTCGGCCGCGACTCTGAAGATCGACGGAATCGTGTTCCTCGTTGGCGCCGGCATGGGCATCTTCCTGTTCGGTCTCACGTTGCCGGCGTTCGAGGGCTTTTGGCTGTCATCGAACTACGGCCATCTCACGCTGCCCGAGGTGTTCCACACCAGCACCGGGACGATGCTCCTGTTCGTGGCGGCCATGGGCCTGTTCTCTTTCATGCTCGCGGAGGTTGCAGAAGCCAGGTTCGGGGATGGCAAGAACGAGGAGGAACTGCGCCTGCTCCCGCGCAGGTTGGCCTCCTGGGCCGCCGTCGGCCTCCTGGTCCTCGCCGCTGTCGTGACCGCCGCGAAGGGCGACCCCTCCCCCAGCGATTTGTGGGCGCGCATCGCTCCGGAAGCCGGGAAGCTGCTCGAGGACCGCTCCGTCTATGCGCATCCTCTCGAAGTCGCCGAACTCACCCGGGACACCAATGTCTACACGGTCATCCTGGACGTTCGCCCCGAGGCGGACTACAACCTTTTTCACCTGCGAAATTCCCGGTCCGTCTCCCTGGACCGGTTGGCGGACGCCGCATTCGTGAAGACACTCGCCGCCATGCCTGCCAACACCGTCTTCTTCACTGTGTCCTGGGATGAAAAGGCGGCCACCGAGGCGTGGAAGCGGCTCAAGGCTCGAGGCCTTCCCAACGTGTACATCGTGGAGGGGGGGATAAACCGCTGGCACGAGGTCTTCCCGCCGCCCCCGTGCCTGGGGAAACCGGCCGGGGAACCTCATGCGGACGACACCCCCGCCTATACCTATTTTCGCGCAGTGGGAGACTGCTGCAATACCGCCTATCCCGAACTCGCCTACAAGGAAATCCCCACCGACTGTTACCTCGAGATGGTGCACGATGCGTCCGAAGCCCACTCCGCGGCCGGCGTGCATGTCCCGGAAGGGCCGAAGATGCCCTTCGTCCACAAGGTCAAGCTGGTTCGCAAGAAAGCCGTGACCGGCGGGTGTGGGTAGGGGCCGACGCCCGCTGGGTTTCCGCCGCGCCGCCACGGGCCGTTCTGGTCGCGCGGATCGAAGCTCCGAACCAGGAGCTGGTGGCGGCGAAGGCATCGTCGCGGGCGGCCCGCGAGGTGTCCGGAATCCGGACACCGTTCGGCCTCGAGTCCGGAATCCGGACTTCCGTCGAAGATGTCCGAGAATCGACTATCCCATGAAATACAGGATGTTGCGGCGCTTTCGGCCCTGGGTTCGCGCTGGCACGCAGGATGATCGGGCCATGCCAGGCAGGAAACCTGTTTCGGGCTACCGCCCACGACAGGACACGGGCTCAGAGGCCCGCGCCACCGGTGTTACGCCGGAGGGAACGGGCGAGTCCAAGCCGCAAGCACTGGAGGAGGATATCATGGGCATCTACTGGGAAGTCTTGAGCAAATTCGCGGTATTCCACGGCCGCTCCGGCAGGAAGGAGTTTTGGGTCTTCACCCTGATCAGCTTGCTCATCGAGGCGGCGGCGCTCGTTCTCGACATCGTCTCGAAAACACCCGAAACGTTTGGGTTTCCTGTGCTTGCCCAGGTCTATGTGCTCGCCGTGACCCTTCCCTCCTTGGCGCTGACGGTAAGGCGGCTCCACGACACCGGGCGTAGCGGATACTGGATTCTGTTGGCCTTCGTTCCGTTCATCGGCATGCTGATTCTCCTGTACCTGATGACGCTGAAGGGCGAGCCGGAGGAGAATCGTTACGGCGATGTTCCGGGCAGCGCGTTCGCGCTGGCGGACGCTGTGACTTGAGACAGCGGGACAGCTTCTTCCGTGGGGGGGGATTGCCTGAAACGGATAGCGTGTGCGGGGGAACCTTGGTTGGTCGTTGATGAGCTTGAAAGGGGAGGGGGCGGCACGTGCCGGTGAGATGAAGCTATCCGGTGGGGCTCCAGACTCCGGTCGCTACTGCGCGCAGCGGAACCCGACGTTGCCCCCGCGGTAGACAGGCGTCATGGGCTCCCGCAGGGAGGCGTTCATCCGGAAGCTCTCGCACCACCAGGAACCGCCGCGCAGGATCTTGCTGATGCCCGCTGCTGGGGATACGGGAGCGTCGCCGTCCTGGAAGGCCCGGTAGGCGTCCACGTCATACCAATCCTGGACCCATTCGGACATGTTGCCGCCCATATCCATGACGCCGAAGGGGGAGGCGCCCTTGGCGAACGAGCCGACCTCTCGAGGCGTCAGCAAGCCATCGTCATTGTTGCACTCGCCGAACTGCGCGTACTCGCACGTGGGATCCTCGTCGCCCCAGGGATAGGTCCTCCCGTCGTCGCCTCGAGCCGCGTATTCCCATTCGGCTTCGGTGGGCAGCCGCTTGCCGGCCCAGTCGCAGTACTGTGCGGCCTGGAACCAGTTCACGTAGGTCACCGGGTAGTTGTTGTACTTCGCGCTGGTGTAGTAGTCGGGAATCACGTCGAAACCGTTCATCGACGGGGGCGTGCAGACTCCCGCGGTGACACATTGCCGGTACTGGAGGTTGGTCACCTCGTACTTGTCGATCTTGAAGGAGGAAATGTCGGCGACCCGGACCGGCGCGTCGTACCGAACGCCGCTGGCGTCACCCATGGTGACCTGCCCGGCCGGGATCTCGACCATCTCGCTCTCCTGGGGGGAACTGCTCGAGGAGCTGCATCCTGCCAGGAGGAACGGTACGCCAATGAACAGCAAGCTCCGCTTCATTTGAAACTCCTTTTCGATAACATCGACTCGAGTCGATGCGACTTGTAGACGCCTTGCCGGCCGGTGCCCGGAACCACGGTGCGGCCGGCCCTGTGCTCACGACCGGCTACTTGTACCAACCCTGGTAGTATTCGTCGTCGTCGTAAGCGTTCATGTGGAACGTCTCGCACCCGCCCACGATGACGCAAGCGTCGTTCATCCAGAACCATTCGCACGGGATCTGGTGGTTCCAGGTCCCGCACGACGCCGAGGAGCCGTCTTCGCACATATTGTTCGGTTTCAGACCCTGGAGTTCACGATTCTTGCTCAGGTCTTCGTGGTACTCGTACCGGACCGCGTAGGTGGACGGCGACCCGTTGTCCGGGTTGCTCTCGGTGATCATCCACTCCTTGAGAACCGTGCCGTGGTCGATACGCTGTCCGACGTTGGCGCAGTATTCGCCGTTGGCGTCGGTGTAGGCCGACCCGGCATAGGGCACGTCGAAGCGGCGATCCCACTGCGTACAGCTACAGGACTTGTCTCCGGGGGACGGGGGGCACGGGTCGTTGCCAGCGCCGCTGCCCACCGGTCCGACGAGCCGGGACTCATCCACGTAGGTGGTGTAGCATTCGCGATCTCCGTCGTCGTTGGCATCGTCGGGGTCGTTGCAGACCTCCTTCTCGACCTGGCGGATACATTCGCACTGGGTGCAGAAGTCTGCCATGCCGAGCCCCTGGAATCCCACCCAGGCGCCAGAGACCGGTTCGTAGCTGAGACTATCTCGAGGATCCAGCGTCGACTCGGTGCTGCCGTGCAGCCCGCCGGCCTCCACCTTGCCCCGCATGCAGCTCAGGATGGACCGGTCGTCGCAGTTGTAGGAAACGGTCTGCGGCGGCGGCGACCCGGACGTGCCGACTTCAACGTCCACGTAGACCGAGTACCGCGTCTCGTCGGTGTCCACCAGGTCGTCCTCGGTGGCGGCACCGGCCTTTTGTTGTTCGTCCGACGGACCGTAGTCGATGACCGTGAACCAGCCCGCGAAATCCCAGGTATCCGACCCCTCGTCCATCGTCCAGAACGGCACGGTGGAATCTGGCGCGATACCGTTGCACCCCGCGGCGCGGTCTGTGCATTCGGCGTCGATGAATCGACCCATCGTGGTCAATTCGATGCCGAACTCCGTGCCGCTCGCCGGGTACACCCGCTCCTCCCCCTGGTAGATCTCCATGGAGAACATGCCGTAGCTGGACAGACCCACCGGCGCGTCAGGAGACGACGGATCCCATGCGTTCATGCTCGGAACCGGCAATCGTTCCGGAACCAGGTCTTCCGGCTCCGTGTACTGCACCATTACATCGACTTCGCCGTCGATCGGGTTGCCGAACTCGTCCATCATGCAGTTGGGGCCGAAGTTCAGGATCAGCTTGCCTTCCGCAAAGACCAACTCGCCCCCGGTCGTGGCATCGAGCGTTTGCACTTCGCCGGGAAGCAGCGTGATCGTGGTCGTGAAATGGCTGGTGGCGTCAACGAACGGGATCGACGCGCTGTTTGCCAGGTATCCCGGCTTCGTGGCGGTCAACAGGATACCGTCGCTGCCGTCGTCGACTTCCATGCCGATGACGAACTGGCCCAGGTAGTTGGTCTGCGCTACATAGAAACTGTCCTGGTCCTGGACCGTGGCACCCTCGACGGGCGCCCCGTCACTGTCGATGACGTACCCGGTGATGATCCGATCGTAGTGGACAGGGGTGGCTTCTTCTCCTCCGTCGCCGCAGCCGGGCGCCGACACCAGCAACGAAGCCAGCAAGAGGGTTGCAGTACTTCCGCGGAAGCTTGTCATGGTTCACCTCCGAAAGAGACTCCAGGCGAAACAAACCGTGAAATCGAGAATGCGTGGCAGCGTCGATACCGTGTCGCATGTCTCACTTCTGGCTTCACCATATTGCAAGGTGCCTGCCAAGTCAATGCGAGGCAAAGGGAAACCGTCGGGTAGCGAGATCGTGACTTCTTCTCGCGGCGTGCGGTTCGGTCCGGGCGCCGGCGCCAGGCACGCGCGGCAGGCCACGCCGGCAGGGTCATCGTGCATCCGTCGCGATTGCAAGTGGTTCCTTGATGCCGTCGCAGCGAGCGGTTGCTGCCAGCCTCTGCCGGGCAAGCTGTTCGGAACCGTCTGGATGGATTGTTTCGTGGTTGCCGGAATGGGTGTGGGGCATACGATCGGCGGTAGGTCGGGGCGATGTGGGGCATCGATGTCCCACGCGGGACATGGATGGGGCGGAACGCTTCGCCCGTGGCGCGTGTGACCACCTTCTCGCCTGCCGCGAAGCGGCCCTCATGTCATCTGGCCGGGGTCAACCATCCCTGGGCGCAGTACCAGGCAAAGGTGTTCGTCAGTCCGTCCTCGAGGTCTATCTTGGTGCGGAACCCGAGGTGCTCTCGAGCCTTGCTGCCATCGAAGGCCCAACATGGGTGCGACAACGTCGCGAGTCGTTCCGGGCTCAGGAGGCTGGCCCGGGGAAAGACCCGGCCGGCCACGGTCTGGATGGCCAGGAACGCGGAAAGTGCCCGGTCCGGAATGACCAGCCTCCGTGCCCGCGTGGCAGCGACCCGCTCGGCAGTCTCGAGGATCTCGCTCCGGGTGTGGGGTCGCTCTCCGGCGAGGAAGTAGACCTCGCCTCGAGCCCTTACGCTCTCTGCCGCGCGCACGATGCCGTCTACAAGCTCTTCGACATGGATCAAGCTGATGATCTGCTCCCGGGAACCGAGCACCGGGATGAGCCCGCTCTGGACATGGCGAAACATGATGAGGAAGTTGCGATCCCTGGGTCCATACACGGCACACGGCCGGACGATGGTCACCGGGACGGCGTCGGCAAAGGACGCCGTGATGCGTTCGGCGATGAGCTTCGATCGCCCGTAGTCGCCGACTGGGGCAGGAAATTCGTGCTCGCGCAGCAGGTGCCCATCGGGGCTGGGACCGCTCGCGCCCGTGGAACTCACGAGGACAAACCGTTCGATCCGGCGCGCGTGTTCACGAATGGCTTTCAGGAGCGCACGCGCCGGCCGCACGTTGGCCTGGTAGAAGCCGCGCCAGTCGCGGGCGACCACGGTGCCGGCCACGTGGAAGACCCAGTCGATACCATCGAGCGCCTCCGCAAGGTCGGCGGGGTCGGTCAGGCTGCCGTAGAACAGCTCGACGCGGGGCGAGGTGAGCCACTGGAGGCGCGCCCCGGGCCGGACGAACGCCCGAACCGTGTGCCCCAGGGCGAGCAGGCGGTCGACCAGGTGGCTGCCGATGAAGCCGTTGGCGCCGGTAACCAGCGCATTCATGTACACCCCCACGCACAAAGGCCCGTCGATCCGGGACAGCAGGGTCTATACCATGCCCTCGCGTCCGGCACAACCGGCGCTTGACAACCTGCGCGACTGTCGGGCTACCATGGAGGAGCCCCGCCGCGCGGGCGCGCCCGGCCCTTGCTCCTCGGTCTCGTGCCGGGCTGGTTCGGCGGTCATTCGATCATGTCGAGATCAGGAGAAGCCATGTCGCTCCAACCGTCACTGATTGCGAGATCCTTTTTGATTGCCTACGACGAACTCCGCCGCGGGTTCGGGCGGGTCGAAACGGCCGCCATCCTCGCCGAGGTGGGCATGCGCAACGCGACCGGTCGGCCGTTTCGCAAGGTGAGCAAGCCCGTGGACGCGCGAGAGGCTGCGACTCGAGACGAGTTGGCCCCGGCGGTCAATCTCTACCAGGTGCTCCGGGAATGGCAGGGAGACGCGCGCGCGTTCGAGATCGCCCGGCGTATCATCTTGAACTCGAGCCTGTTGCACCTGCGTGCCATCTATCCCGATTTTCGGCGCGGGAGCTTCCTTTCGCTGGTGGAAGGGGGGTCGGACGAGGCGGCGAGGCGACTGGCGGCCGACTTTCCGTTCGCTGACACGGAGGTGATCGAAATGTCTCCGCTGCGGGCTGCGTTCGACGTGGTGGCTTGCCGGATTCCGGCCACCCTGGCAAGCGTGGATGCGGGTGCGCTGGCATCCGTATTCTGTGAGGTGGACCGGCTCTACTTTCCGATCTATGAGCCCGACGTAAAGTTGGAGAGAGAGACCACCATCGCGGAAGGGGCAGGGCGATGTCCGTTCCGCCTGAGCTGGCGTGACCGCTGACTGCCCCGGGCCGTGCGCCTCAGGGCCCGGCCGGATCGCCCCCCGTTTGCCTGGCGTCGTTTCGGCACCTGGGCAGCCTGCCTGGGCGGCGGGGCCGGTATCAGCCTCGACGGGCTCTGGCCCGATTGGATCCCGTCGCCGTCGCGACGGGTTCCCGCGCCGCGAAGCGGCCCCGTTTCGCGTGCGCCCGGTCTGACCGGGGCCACGGCGCAGGCTGGTGGCTGCCGGTTTTTGTTGCGGGGAACCCCTTGCACGTCCATAATCGCTGGAGGAAGGCGGAATCTCGAGGATTTCCAGCAGCCGCTTCGCAGGCGCAGAAGTACCGTCGACCAGGGTCGGAGGATTCTATGAATTCGTTGCACCTCCAGGGTCTCCTTTGTCTCGCCGTCGCGGTGATGGCCAGCGCGTGTGGTGGCAGCGGCACCGACGATGACGGCCCCTTGTCGTCCCCGACACCCGTGCCCAACGACCCACCAGAGATCGCGATCACCTGGCCGGAATCGGGCGAAGTCTTGCTCAGGAGCGAGTGGATCACGCTGACCGCGACCGTTTCGGACCTCGAGACGCCGGCGGAGAATCTCGCCACGAGCTGGAAATCGGATGTGGACGGCAAGCTGGGCGAAGAATATGCCAACTCGGAAGGCGAGGTCACCCTCGATGTGCGGTTTTCCACGAGCGGCCAGCGGGAGATAACCGTCACCGTGACCGACGAGGATGGCGCAGAAGCCACGGCGTCGGTCACCGTCATCGTGGATTCACCCCCCACGGCGCGGATCGTCGGCACAGACACGGACACGCCCTACGAAGGTTTCGAGATCACCTTTTCTGGCAAGGTTTCGGACGCCGAGGACGATCCCCGGAACCTGGCCATCGAGTGGACCGACGACAGCGGTCGCGTCCTGGGGTCGGACCCGGCGGAACGCGATGGGACCGTCACGTTGACAACCGACGCCCTGACATCGGGCTCGCGGACCGTGATCCTCACCGCGACAGACACCTCGGGATTCACCGGCTCCGACAGTATGCGTCTCACCGTCCAGAAGTGCCTGGATCAGGACGCCGACGGCTCCCCGGGCTGCCTCGACGATTGCGACGACCTGGACCCCACCGTCTATCCCGGCGCGGAAGAGTTGTGCGACGGGAAAGACCAGGACTGCAACGGCATCATTGACAACGGATGGCCCGACGTGGACCACGACGGTATCCCCGACTGTCGTGATACAGAAGACTGCGACGGCATCGATAACGACGGCGACGGCCTGGTGGACGAAGGGTTCGACATGGACGAGGACGGTGTGACATTCTGCAACGGAGACTGCGACGACCTCGACCCGGACGTCAACCCCACCATGCCCGAGGTGTGCGACGGCGTCGACAACAACTGCGACGGCCGGATCGACGAGGGGTTTCTCGACGACTACGAACCCAACGACACCATGAGCGGGGCCTACGATCTCGGAGACCAGGACGGGGACTCCCCGGACTCGCCGGCCACGTTGACCCTGTACGGTTCCATCCATTCGCCCACCGACTCGGACTGGTTCCACCTCTGGCTCGAAGACGACTTCGCTCTGGGCCCAGACGAGTTCTATCTCACCGTGCGCCTTTCGAGCATTCCTGCAGGAACCGACTACGACCTCTTCCTCTGGTGGGACAATCCTGAGGTCGCTGAAACGCCGGAGGAGGCCGTTGTCGCCGAATCCACCAATCCAGGCACGCAGTCGGAGGAACTGACCGTCTTCGGTGTCTCCGGGCCGGACAGCGGCGGGGACTTCTGGATCCAGATCCGTCCCGTCGAGGGGTACGACTGCGAATCCTACTACGAGTTGTACCTCGAGAACGCAGGATAGACTTCCCTCGACCAGCGGCGACCGGTCAACATGCCTGCTCCCACTTCCGGTCCACCCGCCAGGAATCGGCCTTGGCCCTCCAGGTGGTTTTTCGTTGTCATCACATCGGGTTGCACGCATCGGCATCGTCGCCGTCACGTGCCCTTTCTTGCTTCATGCCTGATGGCACGCCGCGTGCAAACGACATGGCCGACCCGCAGGGAGTATCCATCTCTATTGCGCACGGTATCTGCGGGTTTGGATGACAACAAGTAGATGATGCGAGGTGATTATGGAGTTCTTTCCACGAATCCGGAATGGCCTCTTCGTGATCGTGCGATCGCATGCACTGATTCTGTTGACTTGCCTGGCGGTGCTGGGGCCCGAAGGCTGCCCTCCTGACGTGACGCTATGCACCCCGGACCGCGTGTCGGCCGCGGGCGGCGACGAGGTGCTGCTGACCGGAACGAACTTCGGCCACGGCACGGACGTTGTCACTTTCGACGGGGTCAGGTGCACCGTCAAGGCGTCAAGCAGCACGGAACTCACCGTCGTCGCCCCGGGGGGAGATGTCGGTCCGGTCACGGTCCAGGTGTGCAACGACATGGGCTGTTCGGAGCCCAGGGAGGATCTTCTGAGCTACTACCAGCCCGATGTCGTGCCGTGGTACGACCTCGAGGGCCAGGTCTATCCGGAGGATTTCTACTGGGGTTACCATGTGAAAGGGGCCAACCTCGACGACGACCCGCGCACAGCCGACCTCATCGGCGTCGCAGACGGCTCGTGGATTCAGTTGGTGTGGAACGACACGGTGGCGGCCGGCAACTGGCAATTCACGACCTGGTACGGAGGGGCACTCGAGAGTTCAAAGATCGAGGGCGGAATCAAGGATATCGCCTTCCTCGACCTGGACGGGGACGGCCGGGATGACCACCTGTTCGCGGCAGTCGGGTACAAGGACGACCCGACCCTGGGAGACGACCGCCTCTTCGCAATCGATACCGCGCAGCGCACCCTGGTCGGCTACGAGGATCTGCTGCATGACGACCATCTGTCGATGGTCGCCCTGGCCTCGAGGCCAGGCCGTCTTGGCATAGATGGCGACTGGGTGGTCCTGGGTGGAGGCAACTACGACAACAAGCAGGAAATGTCGACCCTGCGTGCAGACACACTTCGAATGGTTCGCATCGACGGCTCGACCTCTCCGCCAGCGGTGACCGAAGTGCCGCAGGAGAATCTGCCCATGCCCGCCGCCGTGATGGCCGACGTGGACTGGATCGACGCCAACCACGACGGGAAGGATGACTTGTTGATTGCGGTCTGGCAGTACGCGAGCGGACACGATCAGTCTGAACTCCTGTTGAACGTCACGGAACCGGGCGACGCGGTGCCACGCTTCGTTCGTGCCGAGGGCGTGCTCGACGTGTCGGCTGGCGCATCGTTCGCCGGAGTCGTGGTGGGAGACTTCAACGGCGACGGCTGGGACGACTTCGCGCTCCTGGGACCCTCAGCAATCTTCTTCCTCAACGGTGCGCAATCCGGCACGGTGTCGTTCGTCCAGCACACCGAGTCCGAGGTGGTGGCGTGGGCGGACGGATTCAGCTTCCAGAAGTCCTACAATGCCCAGGCCATCGACCACGATGGCGACGGCCGGACCGATGTCCTCGCGGTCGCCGCCGGAACGCCCTACCTGCTCGTGAACCGGACCTCGAGCGGTGAGCCTCCTGACGGTGACATCCAGTTTGTCGACTACCGAGCGGAACTCGATCCGGAGTCGTCCTACCTTGGGGGGCCCCTGAACACCATCTACTCCACGATGGACCTGCTGGCCGCCGACATCGATGGCGACGGCCATGAAGACTTCGTGCTCGCCGACCAGAACGAACAGAACCGGCTGTGGCGGTGCCGGTACGTCGATGGGGGCGTCGAGTCGGTGGAAGATGTCACGGAGACCTACCTCCCCGCAGGAGGAGAGATGTCCACACGATTCCTGCAAGGGGACATCGACCAGGACGGAGACATCGATGTCCTGGCCATAAACAAGGACTACCCGCCGGACATCTACCTCAACGAGGCCGGAGGATTCATCGATGGACACGACAAGTTGGACTTCTTCCCACATCCTTCGGTGGTCGATCCATCGTCGGGATTGCCTGTCCGGGCAGGGGGATGGGACGGGGAGCTGGCCGACCTGAATGCCGATGGATGGTTGGACCTCGTTGTTGCCGGAGGCGGGTGGAGTGGGGCCGCGAAGCCCAACATCCTCTACCTGTGGAACCCGGCCGCCGGCCGGCTCGAGTACCAGCCCTGGGCGCTGCCCTACCATCCAGACGGATCCTTCGACTTCAACACTCGAGACGCGGCCGCGGGCGACCTTGACGGTGATGGAGACATCGACCTCGTGTTCGCCAACGAGGACCACTACTCCCAGGTGGCACTGAACGACGGAGCAGGGGTCTTTCCGGAAGCCGATGTCGTGGAGTTGCCAGACCTGGGCGGCGCCAGCCACGCGGTGGCCCTGGCCGGCGACGGCAGATACCCGGACCTTCTCCTCGGAGGTGGGTTTTTCGGCCCCTTCATCGACCTGTTTCGCAACCCTCGTGACGGCACGGCAAACTTTACCCTCGAGACCACGATGACACTCGAGTCGGGCACGATCGTGAAACGGCTGGTCCCGATCGATCTCGATGGAGATGGCGTGCGGGACGATTTCGTCGTCGCCGTGATCGATGGTGCCAACGTGTTGTTGAACCACACCGAGGACGGCGCATACACCTTGCAGTACGGGCGGTTGGGAAGCACGGTGACAGAGACCTACAGTGTGGGCGTCGGCGACCTCAACGACGACGGGTACGACGATATCATCGAAGCGAACAAGCCGGACCACGGATTCTGGAAGGACCGCGTGTTTCTCGCCCGGGGGGCATCAGACCCGGGCGCCTTCGACGAGTACACGGAATCTGTCTTCGAGGGGTATTTCAACAAGGAAGGATCCTACGACGCAGCGTTGATCCGATTGGACAGCACGTTGCCTCCGTTCATCCTCATCGCCAACGACGGGCAGAATCGCCTGCTCACGCCGCACCTGCCGGATTCCCATTGAACGGGATGGGAGTGGAATGATAAGGAGAAAGTGAGAGTGACAGCGGACGTGGCAACAGTTCGCCGACACATGCGAGACACACCGCGAGCGCGGAGCACGATCGTTGAAGGCGTGCGGCACGGTTCAATGGCTATCCAGGGCGTGGAGGGTCGCCCAGACCGGCGGAGCCAGGATTGGTGCTCACGCAGCATTTGCCCTGGCGCTGTCGATCGTGGCGACCTGGCCGTCGGCGAACTACCTCGCCACACGGGTGTACAAGGGATTGTACACGGTGGACGCGAACGGCGGCCTGTGGTGGCCTCATGCGTTCGTCCATTCCTTGCTTCGCGGCGAGTACCCCTTTTGGGCGCGAAGTCTCGTCTGGCCGGATGGGCAGGACGTGACCCCGATGATCTGGAACTACGGCGTGGCGCTGCTCTTCTCGCCCGTCTACCTGCTGGCCGACCCGATCCTGGCCGCCAACCTGGTGGCGTTCGGCATCATGGTGTTGAACGGCCTGGCAGCCGGGTGGGCTGCTCGAGTCGTTACCGGATCCCGCCGCGCGGGTGTCGCCGCCCTCATCGTGGGCGCCACCAGCCCCTATGCCTGGATCGAGGCCGGTTCTGGTCGCCAGGACCAGGCGTTGTGGGCACCGGTGGCCATCTACCTTGCTTGCCTTGTCCTCGTGGCGAGGAGGCGTGAGGGCAGACGGTGGATCTTCGCTGCTGCCGCAAGTCTCGCCGCAGCCGGTGCGATCTACTGGTTCTATGCCTATTTCCTTGTCCTCGTCACCCTGGTCGCGGCCTGCATCGTGGTCGTAACCCGGCGGCAGGACGTTCGTTTCGTCAAGGACCTGGCCTGGGTTGGGGGAGGGGCCTTCGTCCTTGTCCTGCCATTTCTCGCCCCGGTCCTCCTATCCTTTGCCAGGTCCCCCGACATCTACTACCGGATAGCCGAGCATGTCCCCGGAACCACGCACCAGCAGGTGGCGTTTTCACTTGCCCCCTCCTGTTTTTCGGGCGTCCTGGGCCTGGGGAGACATGACGGAAACCTTCAGGCGTCGTTGCTGCTCGTGCCGGCCTCGTTGTGGGCGGCCATCCGCGGCAGAGGTGCGATCCGTGCCCTGGGCCTTGTCGCCTTGGCGGCGGCGTGCCTGGCCTGCGGCCCCTATCTGGCCGGTGGGGACGGCGCGCCGATCGAGGTGGCCGGGCGCTGGGTGGCGCTTCCCATGAGATGGCTCGGCGCACTTCCCGGGTTCGACAGGTTCTGGTGGCCCTATCGCTGGCTGGCCGTGGCCCTTCCCGCCTTTGCAGTATCCGTCGGGTGGGGTGTGTCTCGAGTCGGGCGCACCGGGTGGGTCATGGCTGCGCTGGCCGGTTTCCTTGTGGTCGAGGCCGCTGTCGTCTTGCGGCTGGACCCAGGGCGGACAAACTCGTTGTGGCCGGCGCAACGGGTACCGGAAGTGTTCGAGGAATTGGCGAAGCAGCCCTGGCCAGCCCCGATCCTGCTGGCTCCGATGGGCATGCCCGCCATACGGAACACCGTCTGGCAGGCCTTCCTCGGGCAGCCGATCGACATGGGGTTGGACTGGCACATTCCGGGGCTGGTGACGGAGGGTTGGCGGCAGCGCAGGCGTGAAGTTCCCTTGCTTGCCGCCATCGATCGGGCCATGTCAGGCGTCGCCGAGCGCAGACGAGTCAGATGGTCGCCGGAGGCTGCCGGTGGGTTTCACTACGTTTTGCTCGCCGTATCCGATGACCCGGGTGGCGCGGGGCGTCGAGCGCTGGACGCGCTCCTGGGCGAGGCGGATTTCGTGGATTGCGATGTCGTGGTCTGGCACGTGCCGGGTGTGGGTGTACCGCTTCGAGTGGCCGGCTCGGAGGAACGCTGCGAGAGCGCGCGTCCGGGGCACGACGGCGTGTCGCCCGGCTTGTGATCGTGCAGGCAGGTGGGCAGCCGGGAGGACGCGCCCGAATGGTGGGCTGCCTGCCGATCGTTGGCGGAAAAAAGAGCTTGCGCCCTGCCGGAGCCTCCCTATAATATGCGCTCATTGTCCACCCGATGGAAGCAGCCTCCTTTATGGACGAGAACGAACATCTTCGGCGCACGGCGTCAGAGGGCGCATACGGAGAGACCTGACCCTGTCGGCACCGGCTTTCCTTCGGCTCTCTGCATGGCGCGTGTGGTCGCCTGTACGATTGGACCCATCGTGCGCCGGCAGGTGAGAGAGCAGCAGGGAAGGATGTATGAATGCGCCGACTGGGAACCCACTTGTTGATTGAACTGGGGGGGGTGGATCCCGCCCTCCTGGATGATCCCGCCTGGATTCGTGACACCATGACCGTCGCCGCGCGCAAAGGCCGGGCGACCGTTTTGAACACCTCGTTCCACACGTTTTCTCCTCAAGGGGTAAGTGGCGTGATAGTGCTTGCCGAGAGTCACATTTCGGTGCACACGTGGCCTGAAGAGGGGTATGCGGCCGTGGATGTGTTCACGTGCGGGAACAGGGCGATGCCCCACCTTGCCGCCGCCCACCTTGTCCAGGCGTTTTCTCCCGCTAGTTACAAGATCCGCGAGATTCCTCGAGGGGTTCCCGCGGTTATTGAGCAGGAGGGGAGGGCGGTGGCGTTCGATTGCCCAGTCGGGCTGGCCTCGGCCGAAGGAGGCCTGGCGTGACCTGGGATCCGACCCGCCTGTCCGGGGACTGGGTTGCCACGGGGGAGTTGCAGGAGGGCGATGTCCTCCTCCTGGCTGTCCGCGAGCGGCTGGCCCACACCAGGACGCGCTACCAGACCGTCGAACTGGTCGAGACCGTCCCCTACGGTCGTTCCCTGGTGCTCGACGGAAGCCTCCAGGCGACGCAACGTGACGAATTCATCTATCACGAGTTCCTGGTCCATCCCGGCCTGGTGGCATGTCCGGCTCGAGGCGCTGTCGCTGTCCTCGGCGGTGGCGAGGGTGCGACGCTGCGGGAAGTCCTCAAGCACCGCTGGGTCGAGCGAGCGGTAATGGTGGACATCGACCGTGAAGTCGTCGCTTTCTGCAAAACCTACCTCCCGACCTTTCACCAGGGGGCCTTCGATGACCCCAGGTCGGACGTAGTCTACGACGACGCGCGTGCGTGGCTCGAGGCGCAACCGCCGGGGTCGTTTTCCGCCATCGTGTTCGACATCACCGAGCCCCTGGAGGGTGGGCCGGCGCGGCTGCTGTTTACGCGGGAGTTCTACCTGCTCGCCCGCAGGGCACTCGTGCCGGGCGGTGTCTTTGCGACCCATGCCGGTCCCATCTTGTTGCCCGGTCGGCCGGCGGCGACGTTGTTCCCGAGGATCGTCGCCACGTTGAGGGATGTGTTCGAGCAGGTCCAGCCCATGTTCGGTTTCGTCCACTCGTTCGGTGACCCCTGGTCGTTCGTCGTTTGTCGTGCGGGGGAAGAAGCGCTCCCTGCTGGGCTTGAGATCGACGACCGTATCCTGGCCAGAGTCGATGGCACCTTGTCGGCCTTCGACGGCACGACACACATCCACATGACCCATTTTCCGGTTTACATCCGGTCGGTTCTGGCCCGGGAGTGGGAGCCCTTCACCGACGAGCACCCCCCTGGCCTGGCTGTCTGACCCCGGGTTTCTTCCGGTGCCCGCTCGTGCACCGTCTCCCAGCCTCGAGCAGGGCGGCCGGGTTGGCACTCCAGGGCGTGTCGATGCTGTCCATGGCGCGCTGCACGGCGTCGAGGAGAATCGGGCGGTGGCTGTGGGCACCGGGGATGGACAATTCCGGATAGCCTGAGTAAGATGCCGCGCGTGTTGTGCGCAACCGCTGCAAGGAGCAACCATGGACTTGACGATTGAACGCCTGGGGCCGGCGAGGATTCCTTCGCCGCTTCGATACTCCAACGTACTGGGAAAACACGTCGCCAACTACGTCCCTGAACACGCTCGAGTGCTCTACGATGTGTCGTTGGAGGGGGTGATGGCGCAGATCGAGGCAGATCCGGAGCGGCCGCCGCTTTCCTTCGAGAGAGCCGGTCCGCGGGAGTTCATCTACTTCGATCCGGCCAAGCTCAGGGTCGGCATCGTCACCTGCGGCGGGCTATGCCCGGGTATCAACAACGTCATCCGCGCCCTGGTGATGGAACTCCACTACCACTACGGCGTGCGACGTATCCACGGATTCCTGTACGGCTTCGAGGGGTTGGCGCCCAGCGCGGGACATGACGTCACGGACCTGTCGCCGGCCCTCGTCAAGAACATCCATCACGACGGCGGCACGATCCTCGGGTCGTCTCGAGGTCCCCAGGACGTGGTCGCCATGGTGGACACTCTCGAGCGGATGGGGATTGGGCTGTTGTTCGCCATCGGTGGCGACGGGACCATGCGTGGCGTGCTGGCAATACACGAGGAGATCGCGGCTCGAGGACTGAAGATTTCGATCATCGGGGTACCGAAGACCATCGATAACGACATCCTGCTCGTGGAGAAGACCTTTGGATTCGAGACGGCATTCTCCATAGCCATCCAGTCGATCCGATCGGCGCATGTCGAGGCCGAGGGGGCGCCGAACGGCATCGGGCTGGTCCAGGTGATGGGACGTCACTCCGGGTACATCGCAGCCAACGCGGCACTGGCCGAACCGGATGTCAACTGTGTGCTCATCCCAGAAATCCCTTTCGTTCTCGAGGGCGACAGCGGCTTGATTGCCTGGTTGGTCCGGCGCCTCGAGTCCCGGGGGCACGCGGTGATCGTGGTGGCCGAAGGGGTCGGGCAGGACAGGCTCCAGCAGGACCGGAAACGTTACGATCCCTCGGGCAACGTGGACTTGGCGGACATCGGGTTGTTTCTCAAGGAGTTGATAGGCCAGGAACTCACCGCTCGAGGCGTGAGGCACACGCTCAAGTACATCGATCCGAGCTATCTCGTCCGGAGCGCGCCGGCGAATCCCAACGACTCGCTCTTTTGCGCGACCCTTGCCCAGAATGCCGTCCATGCCGGGCTGTCGGGCAGGACGGGGATGCTGGTCGGTATCTGGAACAACGTCTTCACCCATGTCCCGATCCGGGAGGCGGTGGCGGCGCGGAAGCTCCTCGACCCAGAGGGAGAACTCTGGCGGGCGGTGCTGGAGACCACGGGGCAGCCGGCCCTGTGGGGCTGATAGCGCGCCACGCCGGCTCGAGCCTGGCATTTTCCGGACAGGCAGGTAGTCAGGTGGTCTCGGGAGTCGGGAGAGCGCATCATCCCGCGTCGCTCTCGAGGCGTTCCCGTGCTGCCTTCTTGGCTCGTTTGTCCGCGTACATGCGCACGTCGGCCTCTTTCATCAGTTCGGCCAATGTCGTGCCGTCCGCAGGGAACCACGCACAGCCGCAGCTTATCCCGGCGGCGGTGGCCCTGCATTCGGCCGGCCACAGCCTGCAGGCCGCTTCGTGCAGCTTGCCCAGCCTTGGCAGGAGGACGGACGGGTCCATGCCGGCGAGCACGACGACGAACTCGTCGCCACCGTTCCGGGCCACGAGGTCTCCACCACGGAAGTGCTCCTTGAGGAGCTTCGACACGTTGACGAGCAACCGGTCACCCTCGTGGTGCCCAAGGGTGTCGTTGACTTGTTTGAATCCGTTGAGGTCCAGCATGACGACACAACCGGTTCGGCCTTCCTCGAGCGTGTTCGAGATCAGCACCGGCCCTTGCTGGCGCAGCATTCTGCCGTTGGCCAGTCCTGTAAGGGCATCGGTGACCGACTCCTTCTGGAACTGCTCGTACTCCCTGGCCGTGGCGATGGAGGCGGCCGCGTGTTCGATCATGCGGGTCACGATCTGCCGGTCGTCCTCCGAGTAGCTGAACGGCTGGTGGTGGCACAGCAGTATCATGCCACGGTCCGGGCCGTTCAATACGATCGGGAACATGGCCATGGTATGGATGGCTTGCCGCTCCGAAGTGCCATCCTCGCCGGCGAACGTGTTGTCGATGTTGCGCTGTTCCACGTACTCGAGGCCGCGATCCAGCCACTGGCGGAGCCTGGCGAACCACCTCTGGTTGGGCCAGGACGTGGCGTCCATGTCCGGCATCCCCACGGCGTGGACCAGTTCCGGCTCGTGCGTCGAGCGGCTGGTCAGGAAGACTCGTGCCGCGGTACACGGAATGAATTCCTGGATCGCCTCGAGAAGGTAGTCGAGAATGCGTGACAATTCGTTCGTGGAGCGGATGTTGCGAGCGAGTGTGAAGAGGGTTCGCGTCTCCTTGTGGGACAGGTGGACATCTTCGACGAACGAGAGGTTGTCCAGTTCGGCTTCCAGCGCCCCTTCTGTTCCACTATCATCGGCGCGACGCTCCTTGCCCACGGGCTCGCACGTTCGGATCATCTGGCAGAAGCAGGCAACGACATCCGGATCGAGCCCCCTGCCCGATTCTTCCTCCAGGGACTGCAAGGCCAGGTCGACAGGTTTCTCTTCGCCATTGCGCGGATGGCGCAGCTTGTCGTACATGTTGGCCACCGCGAGAATGCGGGCGCCATAGGGAATCTCCGTGCCCTTCAACCCATGGGGGTAGCCCTGCCCGTCAAACCGTTCGTGGTGGTGCTTGACGAACGATTTCACATCGTCTCCAAGGAGGCTGTGTTCGAGGATTTCAGCACCCAACAAGGCATGGCTGCGGACCTTTCGCTGCTCGTCCGGGTCGCGGTCGTCGCACTCGTAGAGAACATACTCTGGGACCGCCAATTTGCCGATGTCGTGGAGCAGGGCCGCAATCGTGACAGACTCGAGCATCTCCGGCCCGACGCCAAGCGCGCGGGCGAGGCTTTCGCTGAGCTTCTGCACGCGCAGGACGTGTCCGTGGGTCACGGGGTCCTTGGCTTCGATCGCCGTGGCAAGGGTCTTGAGCGTTGCGTGGTGGGTGGCCTTGAGCTTTCCGAGCAGCTCCTCCCGGAGCTTGAGGACGCCGAAGTAGTGTTTCATCGTCTTGACGGTCAGGAACAGGATCACCGCCCCGACGATGATGGCGATGACCTCCTGCCCGCGGAGAAGCCCGAGTGCCCCGGAGGAGACACCGGCGACCGCGTAGCTCGCCCACGACCATAGCAGTGCCGACCGGACGTTGCTGTTCAAACCGCCCTGCACGAGGCTCATCATGCCCAGCACCGCACCCATGTTCAGGGTGTAGTAGAGGAGAGCGATCAGCATGCTGCGGGAAAACAGGGATGCCACGCTATCCGCGGGACCCCTGGGGAGAAACCACTCCGCAACAGTCGTGGCGAAGAAGATCGCCATCGACAGGGCTGCGACATTGAAGAGCAGGCGCCAGAATCGATCAGCGGATTGTTTGAAGGCATTGGTGAGTGCTTCCACCACGGCCAGCAAGGCAGCCGGACCGGGGCCCCACACCACCGCCGCGTGGAGTACGAAGATCCCGGAAGGACAGATTCGCCCATCGCAGTTCGGCAGTTGGATGTAGGTGTTGTGCAGAACGAGCATCGGGATGACAAGCAGTGGCCAGTACAGGTTCGGGTCTGCCAGTGACGCGGGTTGCGAAAGGACTCGAGCAAGCACCAACACGCCGCCGGCCACCATGGCTGTATAGTAGAACCACGCCTCAGCACGCCATTTTGGAACGGCCATCGGAGCAACCTCCATCGGCGCGTCGAACGCGAAAGACGATGACAATGGAACGGAACGCTCAACTATTGGGTCGGCACAAGAGCGGTGGCATGATAGGGAGAATTGCAGCAATGGTGCAGAAAGTGCCAGGGTAGTAGAACGAAACCCCGCGCTCCAGACGGGAGCGATCCGTGCCAGACCCATGCCCCGTGTCGCCTGCCACGGCCGTCGGCGGAGACGTGTGTGCTCACTCGCTCGTGCAGGGGGGCGGGAGGTGGCTCGACAGCGCGGATGCGAGGTCCTGGCCGAAACGCGCAGCGCCTTCGACGCCAAGGTGGTTGGGGTCTCCAGGCAACCGTTCGTAGCGACGGTTGGGCCGGATATCGATGTGCACCAGCCTTCCGGCCGCGGCCAGTTTGGTCATGATCGACCTGTACGGGCTGTCGTTGATGCCCGGAATCGGGGCCGTCACGACGACGAATCCTTCCCGGTCTCCCAGGTCGCAGAACTCGAGCAGAACCCTCTCGAATTCGCGGGCCGATACCTTCGGAGGCCGTGCTGCGGTCGTTCGGCCCGGTCCTGAGCTGTCCGGGGCGCTCATCTCGGCAGCCGTCCTGTGGCCCGGTGCGACGAGCAGCATGCGCACCAGCCTGGCGAGCCTCGAGTGTGCCAGCAGTGAACGCCGCGTCTTCATGGCCGCGCTTCCGGGGCCTTTCCGAAGTGGGCTGCCCGGCATCGGTGCGACGTCGTGCATACCCACCGACAGGATGACCATGTCCGGCCGGTACAGGCCAGCGACATGACGGAATAGTTCGAAGCACTGGACCAGTGTGTAGCCGGGCATGCCGCCGTTGATGACCTCGACACCCCTGTCCTCGAGTGCGCGTTTCAGGCTCGAGCCCCAGGTCTGGTCGTTCTCGAGGCCCCATCCAAACGTGTTGGAGTCACCAAGGAGGAGTATCCGGTACGGCTGGCAGCCGGGAGGCGGGTGTGTGCTGGGAGGTGTGCGGCGCAGGCCGTTCCGGTCCGTGGACACATGGAAGGTTCGGCCGGACTCGTGGTGCACCATGGGCGACGCCTCGAGGTTGGGCTGCAGGCTCCAGCCCGCTCCGGGCTCCGGGCGGTAGAGCGCCCCCCGCGGAAAGTCTGCCACGCGCAAGACAGCCTCGAGGAGGCCGAAGAAGAGGAAGACCGCGGTCAAACCGAACCCCAACAGCCTGATTCTCGACATGCGCATCTACCGGACTTCTCCCTTGCCATCGCTGGTTGCCAACACGTATATCGCGGTGGAGCGCGCCCCCCGCGGACAACCGACCTTACGAAGACCATACCATCGATCTGGCCAGGAAGCGAGGTGATGCCGCCGTGAGAGGGCCGGGACGCAGCTGGGCCGAGCGCGGGGTTGGGTACGTGGGCGGTCAAGGGACGGGGCGGGTCGCTCGGGCCACGCCTGGCCGGCTATTCCGGAGGCGTCCAGTTGCCGAGTTCGAAGTCGATCCCGGCGGACATCGTGCCCTTGGATACGAGGATTGGTGTGAAATTGACGCCGTCGGCGGAGTAGACACCGAAGACATCTTCCGGACCGATCTCCTCGGACAGGTCTCCGCCGACGTCCAGAACGGCCGTCACATAGAACTCATGGCTGTCGACACCCATGTCATCGAGTATGTCGTTGAACCCCGTAATGGAATAGGCTTGAGGGAAGTCTGGCGCGAGGTAGGCGTTTCTCACGGGGTCGTCAGACATGTTGGTGCTCTGGAACACCGAAATCACGAGGATATCATCATCGGCCACGGTGCCCGTGTAGAACACGGTACCGCTGATTCCGGACTCCGGGGGTACCTCCGGTTGCGGCGTCGGCGTGGACTCCGGAACCGGGATCGGGGTTGGCACCGGCGTGCTCTCGGGGGCAGGTGTCGGGGACTGCGCAGCAGGGGGCTCCGGCGTCGGAGCCTGCGTCTCCGGGACCGGTGTCGGGGTGGCCGCAGCCGGGTCCGAAAGGATGATGACGTAGCCACCCATGTTGGAGCCGCCAGCGTCGAACGGCGGAAGCTGCCCGGACGCATCGACTGCAGGATCGAGGTTGCCGTCGCCGTTGGAATCCGTGATGGCCGACAGCAGCAGTCCGCTGATATAGGCCGGGACGCGCACGCTGAAATCACCCGGACCGTCAATGGTGGTCGTCGCATACAATACGCCGCTATGGGAGCCGCTGGCAGACACGACGATGGGGGTTCCCGCATAGGCGTCGTGCGCCACCACGGAGCCCGAAATGGTGATGTAGGGCAAGGGCATCGGCAGGTCCGGCTTCCCAACGCCCTCGATCAGGATGTCCACCCCGGAGGCCCCTTCTTCGGTGAGAGCGTAAGGGTTGTCAGGCGCCAGCCCGGTCGGATCGCATGGTTCGTACATCCCGTTGCCGTCCGCGTCGGCGTAGCCAATCAGGTTGGTGCTGGCGCCGTAGATCGTGGCGCAGAGATCGTAGGGACCGGACTCCTGGCGGAACGCCACGCCCAGGATGTCCAGGTAGTCACTCGTGAACGCCGCCACGGCCAGGTTGGTGGGCTGCTCGGACTCGTAGGTCACCATGCCGTCGAACGGCGCACATGCCCCTCCAGGCCCCCCGCCTCCAGGTCCCCCGCCTCCAGGCCCCCCACCTCCACCTCCAGGTCCTCCCTCAACGCCCGTCCAGATTTCGATGTAGATATCGATGTCCTCCAGGGACTCGTTCTCCACCGTGACCGGCGAGTCCACCGCCTCCCTGACCATGTCCCTGGCCGTGATGAAGCTGTCGCGATTGGAATCCACAACCGCCATGACGTAGAGCTGTCCCATGCCGGGTTCGACATCGATCACGTAGGCACCGGGCGCCACAAGTGTCATTTTTCCCACAGGCTGAGACAGATCAGCCGGGTCGGCCACGGCGTACACGACGATCCGGCCCGCATACTGGGAATACTCACTGGTGTCGATCGGCTCGCCTGTCTCCCAGTCCACGGCGATGACGTCGCCCGAGATGGTGAGAGCACCGGGCGTTGGTGCAGGCGTCGCCGGCACGTTGGTGGGTGTTGGCGGCGTTGGCGTCGCCGCCGGCGTCTCACTCGGCTCCACGCTGGCATCATCGTCATCCGAAGGCCATCCCGGTGGACATCCGGCCAGCACGATCAGCAGACCCAGGCCCATGCCCGCGGTACCAAACACAAGTAGCCGTTTCATGTTCCCTCCCGCATCCGCTTGGCCGCCAACAGCAACACAGTGCCGCTCTGTCCAGGTGCGCCCAAAAGCGCTCGACGCCACACTACACAAAAACAGCGTAGTTGCTCGAAAAGTCGCCGTCAATACAAATCCCCGTGGACGTGGAACAAATGTCGCCGAATGGCGTGGCGTGCGCCCGGAGACCCCACAGACTTCGATGACCGCGAGCGGCCGACGTCAATGGGGGACGTGTCCGGCACGGAGATTGCATTCCTCGATGGTGCCACCGGTGAGAAAAGATCGACGCCGCGCTGGCAATGATGTGTGTAACTTCGTGGGCAGGTGCTACGTTATAATACAGGGGTGTGGACTCTGTTCACCGCAGGGTCCGATCCACGATACAGGTGTCAGCACTGCCGGGGCAGGGGATGCGGCCAGGTTCCCGGGATCTTGTTTCCAATTTCAACGCTGAGGTCTTCCAATGTACTTGCCACGCAAGTGGGCGAGAATGACGTGGTTGGTTCTGAGTCCAACGTTGTTGTGGGCAATGCGTCCCGGCCTGCTACCGGCCGCTGCTGCGG
>JAJRTE010000081.1 GCA_024278455.1 Myxococcota bacterium | reverse complement strand
TACATCACCGCGCTCAAGCGGATCACTCGAGACTGCGACTGCCTGGGGAAATACGAGAAGATCGTGCCGGACATCGGCTTTCTGGTCTCGAGGGACCCGGTGGAGATCGACGCGGCCGCGGTGGACCTGGTGGAACGGGAGTCGGGGCGCACCCTGCGGGAACTGGCGTTCGACATTCCGGCCCGGTTCCAGTTGACGCACGCCCGGGAAATCGGTTTCGGGAGCCCGGACTACGACCTTGTCGATGTCGACTGAGCACGCGGCCGGCCATGACCGCCCCCCCAAACCGCTCGACCCGGCTAGATCATCTGGCGAAACCGCTCGAGCACCGCTCGAGTCAGTTCATCGACGAGTTCTACGTCCACGCTCTGCTCGACGACGTAGCTCACCCGGTTCCGGAACCGGATGGTCATCGGGGTTCCGACGGCTGGATCGCTCACCACCGACCTGAAGGCTTCCACCTTCTCGGGCCGCCTGCGCTCTGTCACGGCGTTGACGACGGCCTCGAAATGCGGCCGGCACGACTCGTCATCGCCGCGCACCGAGGTGATGAAGTCGTTTACAATCTGGCGCCCGTCGGGCTCCACGGTATTGAGTGCGCGCACCTTGTTCAGGAGCAACACCGAGAACTTGCCGTCCACGAGGTCGAGGAAGTTCCTCGACATGGCCTGCATGGCAGCCCGGTCTTCGTTGTTCGACATGAAACCGCCTCCTCCACTCGCCTCATCGCTGGCGCAATCACCGTTCCGGTAAGCCGTCACATTTTCCCGGGCCAACCACCGCCCGTCCAGGGAACGGCCCTCGAGCGCGTCCGCCAGAGGGCGCGCAAGGGCGCGTATCGTCTGCAAGAATGGCTGTGGCGGCTGATGGCCCCAGACTACCACCTCGAGGCAACGTTCGCAACGGTATTTCCCGGGGAGTCCAGGTAGAATGGCCGGGCGGCGGGGAGAAGCGCGCGACTTCACCGCCGGAGCCATCGGACGATGGGCCAGCCGATCAGGCCGGCGCCGAGCACGCCCCACCAGGGTCGAGCCTGCCTCGAATCGGATGGCGCACCCGCCAGGGTCGTGCACGATTCGCCGCCGCTGCCTTCGCGGGTCGTGTGGGCGTCCCGGGCGGCCGGAGCCGGTGCCGGTGTACTCCCCCCGCAGCCAGGAGGGTGGTCAGGCCCGGGCGTGTCGCCCACGGGTGTGCTGGCGCCCTGGTCTTCGGGATAGAGCAAAAAGGTGACAAGTTGGTTTGGAGCTGCCTCGCCGGTGACCTTCCCGCTCGAGACCGCGGCCGTCCCGGTGGGGGTTTCGATCAGGCTTGCCGGACGCGCTCGATCGATCGGCACGCCGAGCTTCAGGGTGAAGCTTCGGGCTTCATTCGCCAGGTTCCACAGCCGTGCCACCAGCGCTCCGCCGCCCTCCTCGGCCGGCTTGAACGCCCACAGAAGCAAGTCGGAGCTGGAGACATCGATCATGGACAGGCTCGTCCCGGGTAGATCTCCCCCCGGCAGTACCGGGCCTGCCACCAGCGGGTTCTGGTGCTCCAGGGCGAACGCCATGGCGCTCGGCGCGTGATAGGTGCCGTGCGTGCGAAGGGCGAACCGCTGCAAGAACCAGGTATCTCCTCCCTGGTTGGGGATACCGAGGTAGGTCCCGTCGACCTGTCCGCCGGCCAGCACCGACACCTGGGGCGTGGTGGTGTCCAGTGTAGTCACGGAACTCGAACCGAGCTTGAAAAAGGTCAGATCCGCCGACGACAGGGTCACCCCGGCCCCGGCCGTGCTCGAGGTCATGTCCACGAAGTGGTTGAGGGTCATCCAGTCATACCGGGCGTTCCTCGAGGCATAGTGGCCTCCTCCGGTGGAGAGTCGTGCGTGGATCACCGCGCCCACCTCCTCGTGCCACACGTCCGGGCCGTCCAGGTCGAACCCGAACGCCCAGGTGTAGGTGCTGGAGAACCCCTGCTGGATCTCGTTCTGGATCTCGATACGGCTCGAGTCCCGAACGAAGGTAACACGGGTCACATGCTGGAGCGGGTCCGTGCCGGTGGCCTTCAGCGTCACGGTGACCGGCCCCACGTTCTCGGCGACCACGCTGCCGCTGGTCCCACCCAGATCGTTGGCGGTGCGCCCCGAGATCGTCCTCACCATCTCCCGGTTGCCCCTCAGCTTGTCGACAAGGCTCATGATCGCGCCGTTTCCGCCCACGGTGAGCCGGTAGGCGTCGTTCTCGAGAACCTGGCCATCGACGATGGCGGCATTGGAAAAGCTCGCTCCCGCCCCGTCCCGGACCTCGAGAACCTTGTACCCTGCCGCCGGAACGCCTGGAACGAGGACCCGCAGGCTGGCGGTTCCGCTCACGGTCACCGTCTGGGAAGGCACTTCGTCGCCGGTCGCGAGGTCGATGACATGCACGGGCTGCGCAAACGTGCCCGGAAGGTCGGCGTAGTCGTCTCGAGACCAGCCCAGGGGGTTGAAAACGAAGTATCGCCGTGCGTCCCCTTCGTGGTGTATGGCCGCGCCAAGAGCCGCGATGCCGTCGTCGTACAGATCATCGACATAGGCGGCGATCTCGGCGGCTATCCGCCGCTGCCAGGCGGCTCGAGCGTCGGTGCCCACATTGCCTCCGCCCACCCAGTTGTGCTCGAAGTAGAGCCCCAGGTCCAGCATGGCGCGATCTCGATCGGCTCGACGCGATGTCATGAAGTCGGGATCCTCCAGGGTCGCGAGTGCGGCCATGGCTTCGGCGGCGCGGAGCTTCTCCGTGCTGCGGCGGACACCGGCTGTCACCTCGGCCATGGAGGCGACGTAGAGATCCCATTCGTTCCCGAACGTCACCGCTAGTTCCGGGAGATCGCTGCCGTAGGTCCGATCGAAGTCCTCGAAAAAGTCTCGTTCGTTGGAAACGATGACCCGCCTCGAAGTCGTGGTCGTCTGCTTGGCCGCCTGAACCATGATGTCGGTGAGGCTCTTCAGATCGTCCCAGCCGTACCCGAACGCGCCAATGACGTCGTAGGGATAGCGTGCCTTGAAGCTCTCGTCGCTGTCCACGTAGTCCACCACGGCGGTCGGGTACCGGGCCTCGGCATAGCCCCCCATGCTCTGGTTGTCGTGGGTGAGCATGGAGTTCCATTTCATCAGCAGGCTGCTGCCGTCCGGGCCGGTCCAACGGTAGATGTCGTGCTCCCGATCCCAGGCGTCGCCGACCTGGCTGTGGCACCCGCAGATACCGCGGAAGGAATAGCGGGCACCGGCGCCGGCGAACAGGGCGCCGAGTCCGTAGGGCAACGTCTGGTTCTCCTGGGCGACGCCGAGTGGAAAATCCAGCCCATAGGTCCGCTGGAGATACCCGGCATAGTACATGCTCCGGATGACCGCCTCGGTGGGCGCACCCCCGAACACCAGCGCCAGCGGCACCAGGGGCACGGTGATGTGACCGCTCTTGATGCGGGAAATCAACCGCTGGAACCGGGCCGGACTCCGATCCTCCTCGTACACCTTCACCCAAAGCGTGCCGTCCGTGTTGAACCGGGATTGGTAGTCGGCCGGCTCGCTCCCGGTCGCATCGGCCAGATCGAGATAGTAGTCCAGCATCTCGAGGAAGGCCTGCCGGTAGGTCTCCTCGTCCGCGGTCCACATGTAGTCGGTGTGGTCGTCCATGGCGATATAGATCCGTTTCTCCTCCTACGCCCGCCCCGGGGCCGCCCGAAGGACAAGAACCAGGAGCCACACCGATGCCCACAGTCTCCCCGCACGCTTCATGGCCGGAATCCTCATGCCGTTCACGTCACTCGTCCATGGACGATTGTTTCACATCGCGGCCAAAACTGCATGGATTTCCGCTCGCGCCACCAGGAGCGTGTCCCGGCCAGGGGTCGACGAAGGGGTCTCGAAAGTGCGCATGGAGAAGCCCGCGCCGGTGAGACGGGCACGAAACGAATGCCGCACGGAAGGCCATTCCCACGATGTGCTTCGACAAGGAGCGCGACGGGCTACTCTCCGTCGTGACGCATCGTAGTCTCCCGGGCGACGCGCGCACGTGCTGGCTCCGACAGCGGTGCGGGAAGAGAGAAGCGCGAATGCGGGCAGGTCGAACGACTTGGCTGGTGAGAAGGTGCCGCCAGCCGGTCAGGGGCGAACGCTGCGCAGTGGCTGATCAAGGGGACTCAACCGCCCTGTCCAGAACCTGAGTCGTATCACGGCGAACCGAGGCCGGTGAAACAACATTACCCCAGATTCCACGCCAAAAACGCCCTGGAAGGCGGGGACCACAGCCATTTGGAGCGGATTCCACCCCGGACCGACTAGGACGCAAGTCGCACCAGGTCGCCCACCCAACCGAAAGCCCCGCGCCCACATATTCAGACCTCTTGAATGCACGGGGGACGGGGACCCGGTCGCGGCCTCAAAACCCCCGGAAGCACGGAGCCTCGAGGACTCCCATCTCCCCCAAGACCCTTGCAGCGCGGTTCGCTCCCATTCGCAACGTTGACATTCCACCCGGCCTGTGCCAGACTCGGCACCACGTTATCATCGCGCAGTCGGCTTGCTTGCAGGTACGCGCAGGTGCGCTTTTCCACCGGCGCCACGGGTGGCGCGCGCAGGGGGCGGCACGCTGCCCCCCAACAGTGCGTCGGGCGCACAACCGCCACTCACGACCGGCGCGGCAGCCCCATCCAGCACCCGGCGCGGTGGACCACCACGGGACAACACCAGGGCGTTCATGAAGACCGACGAATTCTTCTACAGGCTGTTCAAACAGGAACCGGGCTTGCTCTTCGAACTCATCGGGATCCCGCAATCGGACGAGTACACCTTCGAGAGTGTGGAGGTCAAGCACACGAGGAAGCGGATCGACGGCCTGTTCGTGGCCTGCCACGGGAAGGGTCCGGACCTGTTCGTCGAGTTCCAGGGGTACAAGGACCCGTCCATCTACTGGCGCTGTTTTCGGCAGGTGGCGACCTGGCGTGAGCAGAACCC
>JAJRTE010000080.1 GCA_024278455.1 Myxococcota bacterium | reverse complement strand
CTCGCCGGCTGGACCGGCCGCTACGGGTGCTGCATGTTGGGTGCCTACGTGGACCAGCTCGCCGCAGGTTTCGTGACGTTCGCGCCCCGGGAGGAAGTGTGGAAGCTGGGGTGGTTCGAGTCCATCCACGAGCCGATGGCCAGGGGGGAAGTGGAGCAGGTGTTGGTTGTTCTCTGCCTGCATGTCTACCCAGGTGCTCGAGGTCGCGGGGTGGCGACGGCGCTCGTGGCGGAAGTGGTTGAATATGCGAAGGATCGTGGCTTTCGCAAGATCGTCGCTTATGTTGGCCTGCGTTCCATGAGCGCCATCGGGCAATCGGCCGGAAACAGCTTTCCCTACGAACGCAATGGATTCAAGAAAGAAGTGCTGGTCTCCCCCGGGAAGCCGCGGAGTCCGGAGGACACCGGCAGCCGCCAGTACCAGGGCCTCGCCAAGATGACCTGCGAGCTGCCACGCCGCCGCCGCCGCCGATAGGGGCTTCTGGAATGACGCATGAACGTCGCACAATGAGCGCGTGCACCGGCAAGGGTGCTACACCGGGAAGAGTGGTGGTTCCTTCTTCGACGAAGCGGCGCCGCGCCCCGATGCGCTCGGCGGGGCAGTTGCTCAAAGCGCTGCTGGCCAGCAGCGATGCCGAACAGCAGGTTCGCCGGATGCCGGTCCAGGACCTGTTCCTGCTGGTCAAGAGAGTCGGTCTTTCGGATGCAGTCGAACTCCTCGACCTCGCCCATCCCGAACAGATCCAACGCATGATCGACCTGGACATCTGGACCCGGGACCGCATAGATACGAGCCGGTACGCCGACTGGATCATGGTCGTGTCGGATGCCTACCGGGAGCGGCTGAACCTGCTCCTCGACGAGCTGGACGTCGAGCCGTTGCTGGTCTTCCTCAAGGAACACGCGCGGTTTCATGTCATCACCGAGGACATGCCGGAGGCACTCAGGGATCAAATAGAAGCGCTGAACGTCACGGAAACGCCCGATGGCATGTTCTTCCTGGAGGTAGCCCCGGGAGATCCCTACGAGGACTTCATCCGTTCCCTGGTGGATGCCCTGTACCGGACCGACATGCGTCTCGCGCAACGGCTGATTTTTGGCCACATCGCGGAACTGCCTTCGCAACTGGAAGAAACGGCCTACCGGCTCAGGAGTGGCCGGATGGAGGAGCTTGGCTTCCTGGAATTCGCCGAGGCACTCGCGGTGTTCCAACCGCTGCCATCCACGCCGCCGCTCGCCCGCCGTCCTCGCCCACCCTCCTCGACGCCCCCCCCGCTGCTCGCGCCCGGGCGGTTCATCAAGCGGTCCCGCAACGCACTCCTCGCCGAGGCCGTGGCTGCCTTCTCGAGCCAGTTTCCGGACGATGACCTGTCGCCGGAACTCATCGCCCTGACCAACAAGGTCATGGTGGTGCAACGCCAGGATTTCGGCGATCCCGAACAGCAGGCCCACACGATCCAGATCGTCCTCGACCTCGTGGGGCTGGGCCTGGAGTTGGTCTCTCGAGGTCACCTCGAGCAGGCGGTCGAGGCGCTCCGGAATGTGCACCCCGAGTGGCTGTTTCGCCTCGGTCACACGAAAACCCTGGAACTTCAAAAGCGTGCGCGGCGGCTGGAAATGAGCCTGAGACCCGAATTCCGCCGCCTGCCGGGTCCTCACGCAGATTCACCGCTGCGAGAAGTCCTGGAAGGTTTGAAGGGGATGCGCCCCCGATACTTCGAGGGGCTCGACCCGGATGGCGCATCGACCGCGTTCGTCACGTTCAATTCGGTCCGACAGCTCGAGCTGGTTGATCGCAAACTCGATGTCCTCAGGGCCACCTACCGCTTCGTGTTCAGCTTCCTCGCCATCGAACCCCTCGAGGACGACGGCCTCGAGCGCAGCCTGGTTCGCCTGCACAGGTCCCTGACGCCTGGAGGTGTCCTGCTGACTGCCACGGCGCAGAAGATGCTGCGTGGCGTGTTCGAGCCACGACCTCTCACCGGGCGTCAGCTCGGAGAGTGGCTGCCCATGGTGTTCCAAGGTGCGCATGTCCCGGGCCGCATGAGGGAACTTCGTGTCGATTTCGAACGCGAAATGCTGGCGTCCGCCCGTGCGTTCGATGAGGAATTCGGTGAGGAGGAAGGCGGGGGTGCTCGTCACGCGGAGCAGTTCGTGAAGACGCTCCTGGCTGATCTGAAGGAATCCTACGGGGCGTTGGATGAGCGAGTCTCGTTTCGAGTGGCGCTTGTGGGGGGGCCGGTGTATCTGCGGCCCGAAGCCGTGTAGACCTGACCGAGCCTGCGGGGCGGCGGTCGCCGGTAACGAATGTTTCCACCTGCGGCAACGAGGACGCCTGGTGTAGCTTTTTTGTTACAATTCTGGATGGACGAGGGGAAGCGGGAGGAACAGCTCAGCAAGGGTTTCGACGCCGAGGGCGGGGTTGTCAAGAAGCAGCGCGCCTCGACTCATTTCCGGGCCGCCTCATGCCGCGGTTCTTCCTGGACGCGCGGTGGAGCGCAACGTTCTCCTTCAGCAAGCAGATACGTACGCTTTCTATGCTGATGCTTTCAATGATTCCCTGGTCAATCAAGTATTCGCGCAGCTTCGAGAGCGACCAGTGCTGGAAGCGCATGTTCAGTGCGCGGGGGTCGGTCGAGGCAATCCGGGCTATCTGTGCGCGGATTTCCGGAGTAAACTTTTCTTTGGCCCCCGGCGGCTTTCGGTTCTCGAGCCCCTGGATGCCGAACTGGTTGAATCGTCGAATCCAGTGGAGTACCGTATTCCGGGCCCTGAGCAGCTCTCTCTGGATTTCGGGCACGGTTTTTCCGTGGTGTGAATGGAGTATGATCAGCGCGCGCTCCCGGAGTTCGGAGTTTCGGGAGTTCTTGATCTTGTTCAGTGCGCGCAGCTCATCAGCGGTCACTTCACGTACGAACACGTTATCTTTGCGTCTCATGTCGAGTTCTCCTTCGGTTCCACGTCCTCTCCAGCTTTGTGCCTTCGATGACGAATCGTGACGCCTGTTCTATCGAACTGTAGGCGCAATTCTTGAGGAACTTGTGCAATCGCCCCGTTCTTTTGTTGACGCGAGGCAGCGCAGGCAGCGCTCGAAGTGGGCATCTGCACCCAGGATCGCCGACTCGTTCGAGAAGAACACCTCGACCTCGTCTCTTCCGCGACGCCAGCTTTGCCGCCTCTCAAACGACCCTCCTGTCAGGAACGGCGGGAACATCCATTGGAAAACCACGGCTGGATAGACGCATACAAGTTACCTGAAATATACTCCTGCCCGGGAACGGTGTCAAGGAGATTACAAGTGGGCTGAAACAATTCGTCAAAATGGAAGCATTTGGCGACACGCGGCCATGAGTGGTGCGCACGGGGGTTCCATATTCAGGGACGAGACGCCAAGGGAAAAGCCACGGGCGAGGGATGAGAGCAAAGGGAGGTGTTGCTGGCATGGCTGGACGGCAGGCAGGCTCAGTACATGTCGCCGTAGTCAGGGGCGCCGCCCGACTCCTTGTCCTTCTTCTCCGGGCGCTCGGCCACCATCGCCTCGGTCGTCAGCAACAGGGAAGCCACACTGGCCGCATTCTGGAGGGCACTTCTGGCCACCTTGGTCGGGTCGATGACGCCAGCGTTCACAAGGTCCTCGTAGACCTCGGTCTGGGCGTTGAAGCCGAAGGACCCTTCGCCGCTGCGGACTTTCTCGACAACGATCGACGCGTCGTGTCCCGCGTTTGCCGCGATCAAGCGAAGCGGTTCTTCCAGGGCGCGCCTGACGATGTCCACCCCGAAGGACTCATCGCCGCTAGCCTCGATATCGTCGAGCCGGGACAGGCACCTGATGAATGCCACGCCACCGCCGGCAACGATACCCTCCTCGACCGCGGCGCGTGTCGCGTTCAGGGCATCCTCGACGCGGGCCTTCTTCTCTTTCATCTCGGTTTCGGTCGCGGCCCCGACATAGACGACGGCGACACCACCGACGAGCTTCGCCAGCCGCTCCTGGAGCTTCTCGCGATCGTAGTCGGAGGTGGTTTCGTCGATCTGGGTGCGGATCTGGCGGACTCGAGCCTGGATGGCGTCCTTGGAGCCGAATCCATCCACGAGGGTGGTGTTCTCCTTGTCGATGGTGACGCGCTTGCAACGCCCGAGGTCGTCCAAGTTGACCGACTCGAGCTTGATGCCGAGGTCCTCCATCACGGCCCGGCCGCCGGTGAGGACGGCGATATCCTCGAGCATGGCCTTGCGGCGGTCGCCGAAGCCCGGGGCCTTCACGGCCGCGACGTTCAGGGTCCCGCGGAGCTTGTTGATCACGAGCGTGGCCAGTGCCTCGCCCTCGACGTCTTCGGCGATGATGAGCAGGGGGCGCCCGGCTCGAGCGACCTTCTCGAGGAGCGGGAGCAGGTCCTTCATGTTGCTGATTTTTTTCTCATGGATGAGAATGTAGGGCTCCTCGAGGACGACTTCCATGCGGTCGCTGTCTGTCACGAAGTAGGCGGAAAGGTATCCGCGGTCGAACTGCATGCCCTCGACGAACTCGAGGGAAGTCTTGAGGCTCTTGGCCTCCTCGACGGTGATGACACCTTCCTTGCCGACCTTTTCCATGGCCTCGGCCAGGGTGTGGCCGATGGTCTCGTCGCCGTTGGCGGAAATCGTGCCCACCTGGGCGATCTCACGATGGTCGGCGATCGGCTTGCTGGCGCTCTTGAGTTCGTCGACCACCACCGCGACGGCCCGGTCGATGCCCCGCTTGATGTCCATCGGGTTGGCTCCCGCGGTCACGAGCTTGATACCTTCGCGGTACATGGCCTGGGCCAGGACGGTCGCTGTCGTGGTGCCGTCACCGGCGACATCGGATGTCTTGGACGCCACCTCCTTGACCATCTGGGCGCCCATGTTCTCGAACTTGTTCTCGAGCGAGATCTCCTTGGCGACCGTGACCCCGTCCTTGGTGATCGTGGGAGAGCCGAAGGACTTCTCGATGACCACGTTCCGGCCCTTGGGGCCCAGCGTCACCTTGACCGCATCCGCGAGCGCATTGACACCGCGGAGTATCTCCCTGCGAGCGTCGTCATGAAAGTGGATTTCTTTTGCTGCCATTCTCATATCCTCCTGAAGGCATGATATCTGTTTGGTGTGGCGGCCTCGGACCGGGTGGCGCCCCGGGCTGCCGCCGGCAAACGGACTCCCCTAGTCGGTGACGATGGCGAGAACGTCGTCCTCGCGGAGTATCAGGTACTCGTCACCGTCGAACTTGACCTCGTCGCCTGTGTACTTTCCGAACAGGCACCGGTCGCCGACCTTGACTTCGAGGGGGCGAATGGTTCCGTCAGACAACCGGCTGCCGGTACCCACGGCGAGCACGACTGCCTCGTAGGGCTTCTCCTTGGCGGTCTCAGGCAGGATGATCCCGCCCTTGGTCTTTTCTTCTCCCTCGACCCGCCGAACAAGAATCCTGTCGTTGAGTGGCTTGAAGTTCATCTGTGGTCAACCTCCTGAACGAACACAACTACTACTCCGGAAAACAGATCGTGCCTCGAGCAGGGACGCTCAAGGCCTTGTTGACCAATGTGGATAATCACCGACTGCCAACCGTCAAGGCGTGGCGAAATGATTCGCCACGATTCATCTCTCTTGACTCCCCAGGGGCCATGCTTACCTTTAGCGCAGCAGGGAAGCCCTGGCAGGACGCCACGGTGATATCACCTCGGGAATCAAGACGGGATTCGAACCGACCCACACATCACCGGCGGCTGGCCATGAGGCATGGACTCCCTTTCTGGGATCGACAATAGCAATGGACAACAGAGCGTTACGAGCCGGCAGTGTGCCGGCGGGGACTGTTTTCGAGGAAGCGGAGGACTGGGCATGGGTAAGATCATCGGAATCGACCTCGGGACCACCAATTCCGTGGTCGCGATCATGGAAGGCACCGAGCCGAAAGTGATCACCAACGAAGAAGGATCGCGAACCACCCCTTCGGTGGTCGCATTCACCAAGGAGGGGGAAAGGCTCGTCGGCCAGGTCGCTCGACGCCAGGCCATCACCAACCCCAACAACACCGTCTACTCCATCAAGAGGTTCATGGGACGGAAACACGGTGAGGTGGGGCAGGAGATTGCTCGAGTCCCCTACAAGGTCGTCAAGGGACCCAACGGGGACGCCCGCGTCGAGGTGCAGTCGAAGCAACACTCTCCGCCGGAAATCTCGGCCCTGATTCTCCAGAAGTTGAAGCACGCCGCCGAGGAATACCTGCGGCAGCCGGTTGCCGAGGCCGTCATCACGGTCCCGGCCTACTTCAACGACGCTCAGCGCCAGGCGACCAAGGACGCGGGCCGTATCGCCGGTCTCGAGGTCAAGCGGATCATCAACGAGCCAACCGCTGCCGCGCTCGCCTACGGGCTGGACAAGAAGAAAGACGAACTGATCGCTGTCTACGACTTCGGCGGAGGTACGTTCGACATCTCCATCCTGGAGGTCGGCGATTCCGTCGTGGAAGTCAAGTCCACGAACGGGGACACCCACCTCGGTGGGGACGATGTCGACCAGAGGATCATGGAGTGGCTCATCGACGAATTCCGCAAGGACAGCGGCGTAGACGTCTCCAAGGACCGCATGGTTCTCCAGCGCCTCAAGGAAGCCGCCGAAAAGGCGAAGATCGAACTCTCGACAACCCTCGAGACGGAAATCAACCTGCCGTTCCTCACTGCCGACGCCACGGGACCCAAGCACCTCCAGATAAAACTCTCCCGGTCCAGGCTCGAGCAAATGGTCATGGATCTCGTGGAGCGATCCATCGGGCCTTGCCGCCAGGCTCTCAAGGATGCCGGACTCTCTCCGAGCGACATCGATGAGATCGTGCTGGTCGGCGGAATGACACGCATGCCGCTGATTCAACAAAAAGTACAGGAATTCTTCAAGAAGGCGCCCAACAAGACCGTGAATCCCGACGAGGTCGTCGCACTCGGCGCCGCTGTCCAGGCCGGCGTGCTCGGGGGCGAAGTCAAAGACGTGCTGCTCCTCGACGTCACCCCCCTGTCCCTGGGGATAGAGACGCTCGGCGGGGTGATGACCACCCTGATCGCGAGGAATACGACCATCCCGACCCAGAAGAGCGAGATCTTCTCCACTGCTGCCGACAACCAGACCACGGTGGAGATCCACGTTCTGCAGGGCGAGCGGCCGATGGCCAGCGACAACAAGACCCTGGGGAAATTCCAGTTGACCGGCATTCCTCCGGCGCCTCGAGGCATCCCGCAGATCGAGGTGACTTTCGACATCGATGCCAACGGCATCGTCCACGTATCGGCCAAGGACAAGGCCACGGGGCGGGAACAGAAGATACAGATTACCAGTGCCTCCGGCCTCAGCAAGGACGAAGTGGAGCGCATGGTGCGAGAGGCGCAGGCCCACGAGGCGGAAGACAAGTCGCGCAAGGAAGAGATCGAGGCCCGGAACAAGCTGGACACCCTGGTCTACAGTACGGAGAAGCTGCTCGAGGAGAATCGTTCGAACCTGGACGAGACCAACGTCTCCGCCCTGGAGGCTGCCATCGCCGACGCGAAGAAGGCGCTCGAGGAGGGGGGGGCGTCCCGTCTCAACGAGGCGCACGACAACCTCATCAAGGCCTCCCACAAGCTGGCCGAAATCATGTACCAGAAGGCATCCGCCGGGTCCGGGCCGCAGGGGTCCGCCGGGCCGCAGGGTGACCAGGCCGAGTCCTCGAGCGGACAGGACAACGTCATCGATGCCGAGTTCGAGGATGCCAACTGATCGGCGTCGCGCTGCGCGGCAACGGAGTCCTCGAGATCGAGGTGTCCTCCAGCGCTCCGACCGGGTTCCGGTGGACACGGGCAGTGCGAAGGTGTCGCGGTTCGTATGCTGAACGTGTACCATTGGAAGTCGCAGTGGCCCCCGGAGGGGTGCTCCCTTCGGGGGCTCTTGTCGTGTTGCGACCTTTCGTGCCGTGACTGGGCGACGTGGCCTGGGGAGAAGGAACGTGCCAAAACGCGACTACTATGATATTCTCGGCGTCTCGCGCTCCGCGACGCCCGAGGAACTCAAGAAGGCCTACCGAAAACTCGCGCTGAAATACCACCCTGACAGGAATCCGGACAATCCGGATGCCGAGCAACGCTTCAAGGAAGCCTCCGAGGCCTATGAAGTCCTCTCCAATTCGGAGAAGCGTTCCATCTACGACCGCTTCGGCCACGAGGGGCTCAGCGGGCATGGTGCCGGCCCAGGATTCGCCAGTGTCGACGACATCTTCAGTAGCTTCGGTGACATCTTCAGCGATTTCTTCGGGTTCAGCTCCGGTCGCGGCCGCGGGCGGCGCCGTGGAAGGGTAGGGGACGACATCCGGTACGACCTGACGCTCACCCTGTCCGAAGCCGCCTTCGGGACCCAGAAACAGATCGTCATCCAACGCAAGCACGTCTGCGAAACCTGCGGTGGTAGCGGCGCGAAGCCGGGTACGGCTCCCCAGACCTGCCGGCAGTGTCGCGGCACGGGTGAGATGATCCAGAGTCAGGGCATTTTCAGTATCAGGACCACGTGCCCCTATTGTCGGGGCGCTGGCCAGGTGATCCTGGACAAATGTCCCACCTGTCGCGGAACCGGGACCGTGCGCAAGCCTCGTTCGGTGAGCGTCTCCGTACCCAAGGGCGTTGACGAAGGTTTGCAGTTGCGCCTGACCGGGGAAGGGGAGCCCGGCACCCTCGGCGCTCCCCCCGGCGACCTGTACGTGGTACTCCATGTCGAACCCCATGATGTCTTCGTGCGGGAGCAGAACGACCTGCACTGTACCGTGCCACTGACCTTCGCCCAGGCCGCTCTCGGGACCCAGGTCGAGGTTCCCCTCTTGGAGGAGGGTCAGCACGAAGTGCTCACCATTCCGCGCGGGACCCAGAGCGGAGAGCGTTTCATCATCCGCAACAAGGGCGTCCCCTACTTGCGGGGCAGCGGGAGAGGAGATATCGTTGTCCATGCCCAGGTCGTCACACCCACCAACCTGACAAGAAAACAGGAGGAACTGCTCCGCGCCATGGCCGAGGAAGGAGGCGAGAAAGTTGCCGAGAAGAGTGTGCTGCGCGACATCTTCCACAAGATCAAGTCGTGACACGCCTGGTCTGCCCGTGCATGACCTGCGCGGTTTCGATGGTCCTGATTGTCCCGATCGTCCCGGCCATTCGGTTCGCGGCACTGGCCGATCGCTTCCACGATGGAGCTGGTTTTGCCTTGCCGTCTTCTCGGTGGCTGCGGGGGTGACGGCCCCGGCCGCGCGGGCACAGCCCAGCCTGGCCGTCTCGCTCGACCGGGATATCGTCCGTGTCGGCCGGCCGTTCGTCCTCACCGTGGACGCCCGTTGGCTGGGAGCGCCGGAGCGATACGTTCTCTATCCCCCCAGCCTCGAGCTGCCCGATGGCGTCCGTCAAGGGGAGTTGTCCCAGACTTTTGCGACCCAGGGGTCGGAGACCGTTTACCGGTACCGGTTCCAGTTGACGGCGACGTCGGCCGGGAACACCGATCTGGGCAAGGTCTCCCTCGAGTACCGGGACATGAAAGGAAAGTCCGGCGCCGGGGACCGGGGGACGCTCGAGGAGCCGCTGCCGCGTGTCGTCGTGCGTCCTGGCGGCGTGCGAGCGGTGTTGGCCGGCATGCTCCCCTGGCTCATTCTCGCCGCTCTGCTGCTCATTCCTTTCCTGTGGCTTCGCAAGCGGACCGGGCGTAAGAGGCGGGGCGCGGAAGAGGGCGAGCGGGATCCGGAGCCGACAGCACTGGACCTGCTCGAGCAGGCCCGAAACCGGTTGGTGGAAGGAGACCTTGGCGAGGTGTACACGTATCTCATCGCGATCAAGCCCCATCTGCCGCCGGCCGAGGACCCGCTTCCCGGGGAGGAGGCGCTCGAGGCAGAAAGGCTCCGCGCGCGATACGGAGGTGTCGTTCCCGGCGTGGAGGATCTGCGGCGTCTGCTTCGTGATGTCGAGTTGGTGCTAAGGAAGGGAGAATCGCCGGGCTGACAGGCACGAAAGGTGCAAACGTATCGCCGGAGCCCCAAGGTTGTGGAACCTCTCCACACTTTGCTGGCGGCCGGAGCGCCACCGCCCGGCCGGGGAACCAATCACGTTTCGAGTGCCGGTGGCGAATCATCGGCACGGGAGAGAGTCGAGATGGCATATTCCGTCGAAGCGGTAGCACGCGAGGTCGAAAAACGTAGCCTGTTCCTCCACAAGATCCAGGGCGAGATTTCGAAGGTGGTCGTCGGCCAGCAGTACATGACCGATCGGCTGCTGATCGGGCTCCTCGCTGGAGGACATATCCTGCTCGAGGGTGTACCCGGCCTGGCCAAGACCACGGCGGTCAAGACCCTCGCCACCACGATTCGAACCGGGTTCCAGCGTATCCAGTTCACCCCGGACCTGCTCCCGGCGGATCTCATCGGCACCCAGATCTACAATCCCCAAACGGGCGCCTTCACCACCAGGAAGGGTCCCATCTTCACCAATATCGTGCTCGCCGACGAAATCAACCGGGCGCCGGCGAAGGTGCAGAGTGCGCTTCTCGAGGCCATGCAGGAGCGCCAGGTGACCATTGGTGAACAGACGTTCCCTCTCGAGGAACCGTTCCTGGTCCTGGCGACGCAGAATCCGATCGAGCAGGAGGGGACCTATCCGCTTCCCGAGGCCCAGGTGGACCGTTTCATGCTCAAGCTCCGCATCGGCTACCCGACGAAGCTCGAGGAGAAGGAGATCATGCGGCGTGTCGTGGCCGGGCTGCCGGAGGTGGCCCCGGTGGTGGATCCCGAGGAGATCCTTTCCGCTCGAGAACTCGTGCGCGACATCCACGTGGACGAGAAGCTCGAGGACTACGTCATCGACCTGGTGTTCGCCACTCGAGAGCCGGAACAGCACGGTCTGGACCTCAAGAGCCTCATACAGTTCGGGGCGTCACCCCGATCGAGCATCTACCTCATCCTCGCCGCAAAGGCCTTCGCGTTCCTGGCCGGGCGGGGGTTCGTGACCCCCCAGGACATCAAGACCATCGCGCCGGACGTGATGCGCCACCGGATCATTCTCTCCTACGAAGCCGAGGCCGAGGAACTCGACACGGACGATATCATTCAGCGGATTCTGGCCAAGGTGGAGGTACCGTGAGCATGGAAGACGCAAGGCGAGGCGGCACGGATGTCCGCCGGCCTGGCTTCCTCGATTGGCTGCGGAGGCTGTGGCGTCGTCCCGCGGGTGACATGTCCATGGAGGACCCGGAGGATGCCGTCGAGGAGGGGCCATCCACCGGCCTGAGTCCCGATGTGGTCGCTCGCATACGTGGCATCCATCTCCGGACGCACCACCTGGTCGACGATCTCATGGCCGGGGAATATGTCAGCGCGTTCAAGGGCCGCGGCATGGAGTTCGAGGAGGTGCGGGAATACCAGGTCGGGGATGACGTCCGCACCATCGACTGGAACGTCACCGCGCGCATGAACCATCCTTACGTCAAGACGTTCCGCGAGGAACGGGAAATGACCGTCATGCTGCTGGTGGACGTGAGTTCCTCGGGGCAGTTCGGCAGCCAGCATCGGACCAAGAACCAGGTATCGGCCGAAGTTGCCGCGATCCTGGCCTACGCGGCCATCCGCAACAACGACAAGGTCGGCCTCGTCCTGTTCACGGACAAGGTGGAGAAATACATACCCCCGAAAAAGGGACGCGGACACGTCTGGCGCGTCATCCGGGAGGTATTGAAACCCCGGGCGGCGCATGGCCGCACCGACCTGGCGGCGGCGCTCGAGTTCCTCAACAAGATCACCCGGCGCCGGGCGGTCTGCTTCGTTATTTCCGATTTCCTCGACGAGGGATACCAGCGGCCGCTCCTCCTGGCGAGCAAGGCCCACGACCTGGTCTGCATCTCGATTTCCGACCTTCGCGAAAGGTCGCTGCCCGACATCGGCATTGTCGAACTGCAGGACGCCGAAACCGGCCGGCTCGTTCTGGTGGACACGTCTGCGGCAGCCAGGGACTTCAGCCGGAACGCCCGGGCGCAGCACGTCCAGCTCGAGAAGGCGTTCCGGTCGATGCACATCGACCACATTGCGTTGAGGGCGGAGGACCCCGACACCATCTCGCCGCTTCTCAAATACTTCAGGTTGAGGGAGCGCCGGCTATGAGTGAGAGGAAAAGCGCCCCAATCCGGGCATTGCTGGCTATCGGCCTGCTGCTTCTCGGCACGCAGGTCGTGTTGTGGTTCGTGCTGTTCAAGCCGGAGTCCGGCACGATCGGCCCTGATCCCGTTGTCTGGAGAAGGATTGGCAGCAAGCTATCGAGTGTCGGGGTGGGAGAGGAAGCGGCGAGGTACTATGCGCGGTACCTCGATCATGCCAGTGTCCCGCCGGCGACCCGGGCGCAGGTGTGCCTCGCCATCGCCCAGTCTCTCAAGGAGGACGGGCGGCTCGAGGAGGCGCTGGGCTATCTCTACCAGGTGGAGGAGCTGGCGCCCAAGTCCAACGCCGCACGAGAGGCCGGCGCGCTGGTCGTGGAGGTGCTCGATCGGCTGGGCCGCTCCCAGGCAGCGCAGACAGCACTGTCGAGCCGCAGCAAGCTCGATCGAGATACGACGCCTTCGAGCGACGCGGGCCCGGTGGTGGCGCGCATCGGTGACCGGGAGATCACCCGTGCGGAGATCGACGAGGCCATGGTGGATCTGCCGCCGAACGTTCGCAGCCGTCTCCAGGAGGGCGGTCAGTTGCAGGCGTTCCTGTCGCAGTACGTGGCCCAGGAACTCCTCTACGACAAGGCGGTCAAGCGCGGGTTGGACAAGGACCCTCGGATGCGCCGGCAGTTCGAGCAACTGAGGAAGCAGATGGTGGTCAACCGGCTGATCGAGGAGCAGCTCAAGGACCGGGTTCGAGCCGACGAACAGGACCTGCGAAACTACTTCCAGGCCCATCTCGACCGTTTCGCCCACGACGGTGCGGAGCCGCCGGCCTACGAGGAGGTCAGGGAGCAAGTCCTGCAAGCATACCTGTCGGAAAAGGCCCAGGCCCTCGGTCAGGAACTCCTGAAGGAAGCCCTGGCCGCACAAGAGGTGCAGTTGTTCCCCGAAGCCCTGGGCGGGGGGAAGGCAAGGTCCGGCGGGAAATCGGCGGGGGAGGGTCGATGAGGCGGGCGGTTCGAGATACCATGCGGGCAGCGCGTTCCGGGATGAACCGGATGGTGCACGTCTTGCCCCTGGCCTGTATCCTGGCCGCGTGTGCGGACACCGCTCGAGTAGACTCTTCCGCCGAAGCCCGGCCGCCCGTCCAGCTCACCGCGTCGGTCGACAAGGCCAAGGCGACCACCGGGGACCTGATACGCTACGAGGTGACCCTCGACAACGATCCCGGTATCCAGGTCGATCTGCCGGACGTGTTCAGCAAGATCCAGGGCTTCAAGGTGGTCGATATCGCCCATGAAGGGCCTGTCGAGCGCGACGGCAGGGTATTCCGGAGCCAGGTGTTCAAGCTGCGAGCCTTCGAGACCGGGTCCTACGTTCTCCCCGCCTTGTCCTTGACCTACGAAGACGCCGCAGGCAAGGAGCAGACGACCGGCACACCCCAGATCTTCGTGGAGATCACCTCCGTCCTCGACGACAGTGCCGGCCAGGAAGACATCGCGGACATCAAGCCCCCGGTGCAGCCTCCTCGAGACTACCGTCCCCTGTTCCTCATTGGAGGCGGTGTGCTCGCCCTGGCGGCAATCGTTGGCCTTGCCGTGTTTTTCGTCCGGAGACGCAGGAGGATGAAGGAACCGCCCCCCCCACCGCCACCGCCATGGGAGGAGGCCCTCGAGGCGCTCACGAGACTGGAAAACTCGGACGTGCTCGATACCGATGACTTCCGTGCCTATGGATTCGCTCTGTCCGAGGTCTTCCGGCGCTACCTGGAACGTCGTTTCTCCTTCCCGGCCATGGAGAACACCACCGAGGAGATCATGGCCGCCGTGCGGGCGTCAGGCGTGCCCCTTGGCAAGCCCAGGGACCTCGCGCACAAGGTGCTGGCGACCACCGACCTCCTCAAGTTCGCCAAGGGAGAACTCTCCGTGGAAAAGGCCGGCGAACTCCTCGATGCCGCCCGTGATTTCGTCGAGGCCACCACGCCCAGGATGGCCAGCGGAGACCAGGGCGAGGCAAGCGACACGGAGGGCGGTGTGTCATGACGTTTCATTTCGCAAGTCCCGGCTGGCTCTTGCTCCTCGTTCCGTTGATCCTGGTCGTGCGCCAGATGCAGCGGGAACCCGGCGCCGCCCTCAAGTACTCGAGCCTGCGGCTCCTCGCAGGCCTCGGCCGGACCGGCCGGACGAACCGGCGCCAGTTGCTCGTCTTCCTTCGTGCCGCAGCCTTGATCCTGTTGATCGTGGCACTCGCTCGGCCGCAAACCGGGCGCAAGCTGACCGAGGTCATCAGCGAAGGCGTGGACATCGTGCTGGCCATCGACACATCGCGATCGATGGAGGCCACGGATTTCGTGTTGAAGGGCAAGCCAGCTTCCCGGCTCGACGTCGTCAAGCAAGTGGTGAGAGAGTTCGTTCGCAACCAGAGCGGGAACCGCGTCGGTCTGGTCGTTTTCGGCTCGGAGGCGTTCACCCAGTGCCCCTTGACCCTGGACTACGGCGTGCTCGACAGCTTCGTGGCACGCCTCGAGACCGGCATGGCCGGGGACGCCACCGCCATCGGCAGTGCGCTGAGCGTGGCATCGGCTCGGCTCAAGGACCTTCCCGCGAAGTCCAAGGTGATTATCCTCCTCACAGACGGCGCCAGCAACGCGGGCCCCGTCGGACCGCTCGACGCCGCAGAGGCGGCTCGAGCACTGGGAATCAAGGTCTACACCGTGGGGATCGGCACCGAGGGCTATGCCCCCATACCCAGGCATACCATCCTCGGCACGTTCTACGACTCGGTGAAGGTGGAGTTCGACGAGGCCACGTTGCGACAGATTGCCGAGACGACAGCAGGCAGGTATTTCTTCGCGACGGACACCGATACCCTGGAGAACATCTACGACACGATCGACAAGCTGGAGAAAACAGAGAAGAAGGTCAAGGAACACATGGACTTCCATGAACGATTCGTGCCGTTCTCGGTCGCCGGGTTGGTGCTGCTCCTGCTCGAGATCGTCCTGGCCAACACCTGGCTGAGAAAGTTGCCTTGAGGGAACTGGACATGCGTATCGCTTCGCCCTCCTACCTGCTCCTGCTCTGGCTGGTTCCAGCCATGGCCACGTTCTACCTGTGGTCGTTTCGACACCGCTCCAGGCTCCTCGAGAAGTTCGCCAGCCACGAAATGCTCGTCCGGTTGCTCCCGCCGGTCAGCCGAACGCGACAGCGCGCGAAGGCCGCGTTGTTGAGCACCGCCGTGGTCATGATCATCCTGGCCCTGTTGAGGCCGCAATGGGGGTTTCACTGGGAGGAAATCACCCGGCGTGGGGTCGATATCATGGTCGCGGTGGACGTTTCCCAATCCATGCTGGCCGAGGACGTCTCCCCCAACCGCCTGGAGCGTGCCAGGCGTGAACTCGAGGACCTTTTGGACATTCTCGAGGGTGACCGGGTCGGGTTGATAGCCTTTGCCGGCCAGGCCTGGGTCCAGTGTCCGCTCACCCTGGACTACGGCGCGTTCGCCATGTTCCTCGACTACTTGACCCCGGACCTGATCCCGGTGCCCGGTACCGCCATTGCCGAGGCCATCGACCTGGCGACGAAGCGTTTCGTGGACCAATCCAGCGCGTCTCGAGCCCTGATACTGGTCACCGACGGGGAGGACCACCAGGGGAAGGTCTTGGAGGCGGCGAAGCGGGCGAAGGATGCCGGGATCCAAATCTACACCATTGGTATCGGCGCTGAGCAAGGTGCCCCCATCCCCTCACCCGACGGGAACGGTTTCATCAAGGACGAAACCGGCGAGGTGGTCATGACCCGGCTCGACGAGACGACGCTGGAGCGGGTGGCCGTCGAGACCGGAGGGGCATACGTCCGGTCGACCACCGGAAACCTCGACCTGGAAAAGATCTACACCGAGGGCATACGCTCGTCCCTCGATGCCACCGAGCTGGAGAGCACGCGACAGAAGAAGTGGGAGGAGCGGTTCCAGTGGCCGTTGTTCGTCGCGGTCCTCATCGTCATGCTGGAGCCCTTCCTTCCGGAGCAGGGCCGCCGCCGGCGCAGAGCGGCTCGAGGAGGACTCGCCGCGGCCGGCTTCTTGTCGCTCTGGACTCCCGTCGCCCATGCGGGCCTCTTCGGAGACTCGTCGATCCAGGAAGCCATCGAAGCCTACGAGGCCGAGGACTACGAGACCGCGCTCCAGACCTTCACAGACGCCAGCATCGACCACCCGGACGACCCGCTGCTCGAGTACAACATGGGCAATGCCTACTACAAGACCCGCCGGTTCCAGGAAGCCGAGGCCAGCTACCTCCGCGTCCTGGCCCGATCCACGGACGACACCCTGAGGCAGCAGGCATGGTACAACCTGGGCAATACCGCCTTCCGCCAGGGCAAACTCGACAAGGCCGTGGAGTACTTCCAGGAAGCGCTCAAGCTCGACCCCAATGACATGGACGCCAAGCGCAACCTCGAGATCACGCGGCGGGAGATCCAACGCAGGCTCGACGCCGCCCGGCAGCAGCAACAGCAACAGCAACAGGAGCAGCAGCAGCAGGAGCAGGGCGAGGGGGAGCAACAACCGGGCGGCGAGGGCCAGAAGGAGCAGGGGGACCGGCAGAAGCAACAAGGTCAGCAGGGAGAGCAGCAGGAAGGCTTTTCGCGGCCGACGCCCGGTCCCGGCGAGTCGGCGCAAGGCGAGTCTCGAGGTGGGCCGTCGCCGACGCCCGGCGCCGAAGCCGTTCGACCCGGCGGCGAAGGCGCCCAGGAAACGCCCGGCCCGACGCCCGGAGTCCCGCAGCCAGCCGGCGAAGGGGCGAACCAGGATGGCGGCGATCGCGCCCAGGCGGCCCGGCAGGCGACCGCTCGCGAGGGCCGTCTCTCGAGGGAAGAGGCCGAACGCCTGCTTAGCCAGGTCCCGGACGCACAGCAGGCAGGGCTGCGAGCCGCGCCACGCGGGCGCGCCGCTCGGCCGCCGGGAGGGAAACCATGGTAGCACGCTCTCGGCGAAACGGAAAGCGCGGATTCCCGGTGCCTGTACCGGCCCAAGCCGCTGGTTCGCCCATCGTCACGGCGGGGCTCCTCGTTTTCCTTTTGATCGCAGCCGCCCCCCGGAAGAGTGCTGCCCAGAACGTGACCGCCGAGCTGGACCGGAGCGAAACGGTGCTCGGGAGTCCGGTGACCTTGACCATCCGGGTGGAAGGCGGCACACCCGGGAGCCCCCAGCTCCCTCCCCTCGACGGCTGGAAGGTGCGGTACATCGGGCAGGAGTCGTCCTTTTCCGTGGTCAACATGGCCGTTACCCGTTCGGTTGCATTCAACTACCTGTTCACCCCTCTCAAAACGGGCAGCCTGAAGATCCCACCCATCCCGGTCACGGTCGATGGGAGACGGTTGGAGACGCCAGCGCTCCTCGTCCGGGTGCTCGGGGCGAATCAGCCCAGGAGTACGGCCCCGGCGCAAGGGGATACCGGGGCCAGCCGGGCGAGCGACTCCGCCGGCGGCGATGACGTCATCGTGGAGATCGAGCTGGACCCTCCCATTGCCTACGTGGGCCAGATGATTCGACAGACGCTGAGAATATACACGGCCGTTCCCGTGGGGGACTCGATCCAGGTCGGCCGCACGAAGATACCGGGCACGGTCGAAGAGGAGGACGTGGCAGCCTCCCAGCGACGTTACACGGCGACGCGCAACGGCCGGAGCTACCGGGTCGAGGAGGTATCCTGGGTCTTCTACCCGGTGACGGTCGGGTCCCTGGTGATTCCTCCGATAGATGTGACCGTGCCGGTCGTGACCCGGTCCCGCCACCGCCGGGGATACAGGATCGATCCCTTTTTCGACGACTTCTTCGGCCGCGGAACTCGTGTCGAGCCGCGCGGTTACCGCACCGAACAGCGAACCATCGTGGTGCGGCCCGTACCGGAGGATGGTCGTCCGCCAGGCTACAGTGGACTTGTGGGACGCTACACGATCTCCAGCACCTTGTCGGAGCCAGAACTCGCACTGGGAGATTCGACCACGATGACGATCACGGTGCGGGGCGAGGGCAACCTTCGTAACCTGGTCCTTCCTTCCGTGGACGACAAGCGGGTCAAGGTGTACGAGGATTCGCCGGAAGTATCGGTCCATCTCGACGAGAAGGGGCGGGTCATCAGCGAAAAGGCATTCAAGCATGCCATCGTGCCCCAGGTCAGTGGAAAGATCGAGCTTCCGCCCACGACGATCGTGTTTTTCAATCCAGACGCCGGGAGGTTCGAAACGGCCTCGTCCGCGCCTGTCCGTCTGCGTGTTTCTCCGGGACCGAACGGAGAGAGCACCTTGCCGGGGAGCACGATGGTCCAGGGGGCGATCAAGAAGGCCATCGAGGTCACCGGGGAAGACATTCTACCGATCCACGCCGCGACCAAGTTGTCGGCCCGGCGGTCCCTGATTATTACCAGTCCCGGCGTGCTGGTGGCCCTCGGGATAGTCCCGGGTCTGTTCCTGGTGTCGCTGTGGATTTCGAGCGTGCGCCGGAAACGTTACGGCGACGAAGCGCTCAGACGGCGACGAACCGCCATGCGAAACGCCCGTACTCGGCTGAAGCAGGCCAGGGTGGCCGCGAAAACCGGCGACCGCCAAACGCTCGAGGCGCTAAGCAAGGCACTTCGAGGCTACCTTGGGGACAAACTCGGCATCGAGGGTGGGGCGCTCATCGCACGGGAGGCTCGAGACCTGTTGTCGGCCCGGGGCGTGGATGAGACACTGGCGCAGGAGGCCGGCGCGCTGCTGGACGAGATCGAACGGGCCCGCTACGCTCCCGGTGGGGCCGGTGCGGAAGCGGGCCCGTTGCTGACCCGCACGCGGCGACTGCTGGGAAGGCTGGAGAAGGCACTGGGATGAAGCAACCCGGACGGAAACACGGCAGAATCGGCTGCCCTCGGGCCGGCAGGAAAGCCTGCCTGGTCGTGGCCGCAGTATCACTGCTGCTCGCACTGCCCATCAGGGCGAAAGCGGGGGGGAACGTGGCATCGCCTGCGAGCGGCGTCGTGTCGGGCTCGCCGGGCGCTGCCGATCGCGCCAAGATGACCGGTGCTGTGCTGGAGGAGGCCAACGATGCCTACCAGCAGGGTGACTACGCCCGGGCCATCGAACTCTACCAGGTCGTCCTCGATCGCGGTATCCGCAACGGCCACCTATACTACAACATCGGCAACGCCTGGCAACGGTTGGGCAAGGTTGGACACGCCATCTACCACTATCTTCTCGCCCAGACCTACTTGCCCCGCGACGGCGACGTGCGAGCCAACCTGGCCTACGCCCGGGATCACGTCGAAGACCGCATCGAACCTGAATCCCCTCCCTGGTGGCACCGCGTCATGTT
>JAJRTE010000079.1 GCA_024278455.1 Myxococcota bacterium | reverse complement strand
GGGACTCGAGCCGGCGTCGCCGTGCGGCGAGACGGCTGGAAGCCTCGCGCACTAGCGGGTCTCGCCCGGTGGCTTTCCGGTCGCATTCCCGGTAGGCTTCGAGCGCTTCGTGTAGTTCTCGCCAGGACCCGTGACCCAGCACGGCCTCCAGGCGGCTCCGGCGTTCCGTTCGAGCCTTCCTGGCACGGGAGGCCTCGGCGAGCCGGCGAAGAAGGTCGAGGGAATCGGGGTTCAGTTCGGTGCCGATCTGGTCGGTGCAGTCGATCCAGTCAGGACCCAGGGCAGCGTCCAGGTCGCTGCTGAATCGGGCCGGCGACCAGGCACGACCGCCCTCGGCCTCGAGCCTCCTGGCGGCGTCCAGGGCTTCCGCCAGACGGCCGCCGGCGAGCCGGATGCGGGCGATTCGCCACAGCGTGCCGTAGTCATCCGGGTCGGGCTGGATCTGGTCCGCGGCGCGCAGCGCCAGCGCCGGACGCCCGTGGCGCAGCAGCTTTTGCGCCAGGGAAAGCCAGGGCCCCGGTTCGCGCACGGCCATGGCGTCCATCCAGTTGCCGGCGAGGTCCGGATCGAGGCTGCTACCGAAGCGATCCAGGATACGACCGAGTTGCTTCGGAGAGTCTGGAGCGGCGCCGGCGCCGGCCCGTTTCTCCAGGCGGACCAGCAGGTCCTCCGCCCTCTCGTGGAAGGGATTCTCGGCGGCGAAGGTCATGAACGGGCCCGCTGGCGGGCAGAACAGGGAACCCGAAAGCGTACACGATTCGCACGCCGTCTCGCCTTTGCACTGGTTCATCAACGGGCCGGTGGCCATTTTCAAGAGACGCTCGAGCTGGGGGCGTCTGCCGGACTCGGACGCGGCATCGGCAAGGCGTTCCAACGCCTCGAGGTGGGCGCCCTTCTGCACCAGCGCCACGACGCGCGTGTGCAGCAGGTGGGCAGCGAGGCTTCCGTTGGTGTCCTGTATCGTCGCCAACACTTCCAGGGCATCGCCGCCTCGTCCCAACTCCACCAGTGCCCCGGCCCGCGCGGCGATCCACCGGTCCGGAAGCAGGCCGGGTTCGGTGGCGGTATCCCTGGCCACCTGCTCCGCCAGCCGCCTGACCAGCGCCTCGTCCGACAGCCCGACCACCATCAAGAAGGCTTCTGAGAGCCGTGCCGCGCGAATCTCGCGCGAAACCTCGGTATCGGCGACCTCCGCGACCCGCAACCACAGGCGCGCTTCGGCCTCGGGCTCGACATCATGCCGTGTCAGGTTGATCTTCCGGTCGTCCCACTCGAGTTCCACGACACCCAGACCAGGCGCGCGCAGCCCGCCCTGGAAACCGATTCTTCGCAACATCCGTTCGGCATCCTCCGGTGCGAGCGCTTCCAGCGCGGGAAGGGCGAGCACAGCGTGGTGCACCACGCCGGGAAGCTCGATCGCGACCGTACCGCCGGCCGTTTGGATTCGATAGTCCACGAGGTTGAGAAGGCGTGGCAGGAACGGCGCCACTCCGCCGCTCCCGCGACGTTCGAGCCAGTGCTCGAGCGCCAGGGCAGCCTCGTTCGGGTCGCAGCGCAGGGCGAGGAGCACGACACGCGCCGTCTCATGCCACAGGGAGCCATCACCGCCTTCCCGGCCGGCCGCCACCAGGGCACGCGCGCGTTCGACGTCTTCTTCCGGCAGGGCGAGGACCGCTTGCAGGAGCGCCTGCCACATCGCCGGGTCGAGGTCGGCGTCCGACGTGGACACCTCAACAAGGCGCTGGAATTCGAGCAGGGAGGTCGAACAGGGGGCGGGCGGTTCACCTGGCTCGAGAGTGGCAGGAGCCGGTGGGGCAGCGGCGGCTGTCGCATCCTCCTGGATGCCGGAGCGCGTGGCAGGGGAGGACGGCACGGCATGGGCGCCCGAGTCTTCCGCGCCTCCGGCTGCCAGCGTCAGCCAGGAGAGATCCTCCAGGGCGATTCCCGGGCTAGTCCCTTGCACATCGCTCGACAGCAACGGCTCCAGGCTCCCGCCGGGGCCGGCCAGGCGCCGCACCAGTTCGAAGCCACCCCTCGTCTCGCGCGTGATCCATTCTCCGGCAGCGGCCACCGCTGCATCGATGCGGGATACCATGGCAGCCTTGTCCCCGGCGCCCAGAACCTCGAAATCGATATTGCCCTTGCTCCCCGATGGGAAGAGGCGGCACAGAACGATTCCTTCACGGGACAGATCGTTGAACAGCGTGTTCAACTCCCCGATGGGGTAGCCCAGCACTTCGGAAAGGACCCGGAGATCCTTCGCCGGTCGCGCCTCGAGACGGTATCGTACCGATTGCAGCATGTCCATGCCTGCCAGGGCGGCGGCGTACCGGTCGCGCAAGGCCACGTAGCGCGGGTCGCTGTCGATGTGCGGTGGCCTGAACCGGTGGGCGTCGGCGACCTCGAGCATGAAGTCGACTCGTCGAGCGGACGCCAGCAAGCCGGCCCCGACGAAGGCCTGGAGTGCCTTGTCGATGGCTGGGGCGACCTGGGAGATGGGGCCATCGATGCCCAGGCGGGACGCGATGGTCTCGGCATCGAGCGGCACGGGTGTGCCGGGGGTGCCGCAGGTCTCCGCAAGGTATCGGCCGAGCGGTGGGAGCAGATCGAGGGAGAGGGGCCGTTCCGGGCCATCCGCCGCCGTTCCGACGAAGGCCCAGGTGCCTCCACCGCTTTCCGCGATATGGAGGCATTCGTCCAGGAGTCTACCGGGGCTCGAGGGGGGAACGAGTCTCAGGAAGAGGACGGGCACGCCTGGAGGCAGGCATTGGAGCGCTTCCGAGTCCAGCGCCAGGACGGCCCCGGGAGGCTGCTCGAGGGCTTCGATCCATGCGGCGTAGGCCCGCGGGTCCACGCCACCGGGGTGCTCCGCGACGCGAAAGCCGACCTCTTCGGCCACGCTTGCGAGTTCGGTCTCCGGGACACGGGAGGCGCGACCTGGTTCCGCGGTCCCCGTGACGATGATAGCGCGTCTGGCTTCCCGCACGGCGAGGAGGTGCTCGAGCGCGTTGCGCAGTGCTGAGCGGTCGAGGGATTCCGGCACCAGGCGGAAGCAGGCCGACACGGAAGAGAGGTCCGGTTCCGGGTGCCATTCGCGTTCGGGCACCACGCCCAGCCTGGAAGCCAGGTCTTCTACGGCGAGGGGTTCGAACGGGGAGACGTGGAGGTGTGCGGACGGTGGGTCGTCTCCTCGCAGCAGGTCCATGACGCGGCACATCGCGGGGGTGAAGTTGCCCGAGAGCAGGCTGATGGCCTGCGCGTCCTGGATCAGCCAACGGGCGCCCTCGGCGGAGAGAAGGGCGGCGAACACGTTTGCATCGCCGAGCGCTGCCGGTTCGACGATGATCCCACGCGCCTGCCGGGTGGAGAAGCTCTTGAGTGCTTCTCGCCGGATTGATGGTGCAGCCAGAGGGTCGTGGAGAACGACCACCGGTGTCCTTCCCGCCCCTTCCCCGGGGGATGGCGGGGGGGGCGCGAGACGCCTGGCGAGACATGCCGCGGCTGGATGGGAACGGGCGACCAGAACGAACGAGGAGGTCGTCTGGAGCACGCTCGATACGGCCTGGAGGAACTGCCGGGGACTGCCCATCACGATCCTGACGCCGCCGCGCGCGCCGTGGGGCGAAAGGGTGTCCGCTGTCGAATTGTCGCTGTTTCGATCCATGAGACCTTGCTTCCGATACGTTGTCCGCCGCCGGCCATTCGAGCCGGCCAAGAGCCGGAAAGGGTCGCCGGCAAAAAAAACCGGCCATTCGACGTCCCGGCGAGGCGTCATGGTGGCCGGCGGCACGCAGGGCGACCCCCCCGCTGCTCGTGGTCCGCCAGTTACAACGTCACGGTCTTGAGACCGGGAGACACGAGGTAGTCGGCCTCGGTCTTCTCCCGCACTTCCTTCTCGGTCACCCCGGGTGCCAGCTCGATCAAGGTCATGGTCTCGCCGCGCGCGATCTGGAAGACGGCCAGGTCGGTAATCAAAAGATCGACGCATGCCTTTCCCGTCAAGGGAAGGTTGCATTCCTTGAGCACCTTGATGCCGCCTTTCCGCGTGCAATGCTCCATGGTGACCACGACCTTGCGCGCGCCTGCCACCAGGTCCATGGCGCCGCCCATGCCTTTTACCATCTTGCCGGGAATCATCCAGTTGGCCAGGTCACCTTTTTCCGACACCTGCATGGCGCCAAGGACGGTGAGGTCGACATGCCCGCCGCGAATCATGCCGAAGCTGTCGGCGCTGGAGAAGTAGGAACTTCCTGGCACCTCGGTCACGGTCTGCTTGCCGGCGTTGATGAGGTCCGGGTCGACTTCATGCTCCAGCGGGAACGGTCCGATGCCCAGGAGTCCGTTCTCGGACTCGAGCACGATTTCGACGCCCTCGGGGATATGGTTGGCGACCAGGGTCGGTATGCCGATTCCCAGGTTGACGTAGTAGCCATCCTTGAGTTCCTGGGCGGCCCTGCGTACAATCTCATCGCGGGTCAATGCCATCGATCAGCCCTCCTGCCGGATTGTCCGTTGTTCGATGCGCTTGATGTAGCGCTCTCCCACCACGATCCGCTGCACGAAAATCCCTGGTGTGTGGACCAGATCGGGATCGATGTCGCCCAGTTCCACCAGTTCCTCGACTTCCGCGATGGTGACCCGGGCCGCCGTGGCCATCATCGGGTTGAAGTTCCGCGCCGTCTTGCGGTAGACCAGGTTGCCCCACCGGTCACCCTTCCACGCCTTGACGACGGCGAAATCCGCGGTCAGCGCCCGCTCGAGGAGATACTCCTTGCCGCCGAAGACACGAACCTCCTTGCCCTCGGCGATCCGGGTTCCCACACCGGTCGGGGTGTAGAACGCCGGAATCCCGGCGCCACCGGCACGAATGCGTTCCGCCAGCGTTCCCTGCGGCACGAGTTCGACCTCGAGATCTCCGCTGAGAAACTGTTGCTCGAAAATCTTGTTCTCGCCCACGTAGGAAGAGATCATCTTCTTGACCTGCCGGGTCTGAAGCAGGATTCCGAGACCTTCGTCATCGATGCCGGCGTTGTTGCTGATGAACGTCAAGTCCTTGACGCCCTTGTCCCGGATGGCGCGGATCAGGTTTTCCGGAATCCCGCACAGCCCGAAACCACCTGCCATGATGGTCGCGCCGTCGGCGAGGTCGAACAGGGCCTCTGCGACGCTTGGGAATACCTTGTTCACGAGCGCTCCTTGGTTGTGGGATTGCGAAAGCCTCTCTGATCCGCTATCAGCCGATAGCGGGAAGGCTCCCGAACGGCTCACCAGAAACCACCCTGTTGTATCAGAAGGGAATCGGCCTTTCAAGTGAAATCCATGGCGCACGCCCACGCCGGGCGCGGCAGCCGTTGCGGCCAGCGAAGCGATGGGATGGCCGCCGGGCCGCCGCTCGAAAGAACCCCGAGAATATGTCATGCCTGTGGCTTGATCCCTTCCGGCTCGAGGGTCGGCTTCCCGATGAAGTAGCCCTGCCCGTAGTCGACACCCAGTGCCCGCAGGGTCTTCATGATGGCGTCCGACTCGACGAATTCGGCCACGGTCTTCTTGTCGAGCGTGTGGGCGACCGTGTTCATGGCCTGAACAAGAGCGTGGTGGGTCGTGTCGGTGTCCATGTTCCGCACATACGAGCCGTCGATCTTGAGGTAATCCACGGGCAACATCCGGAGGTAGGTGAACGAGGAGAATCCTATGCCGAAGTCGTCGAGTGCGAACCGGCAGCCCAGGTTTCGGAGGCGGAGAATCCACCGCTCGGCCGATACCAGGTCCCTGACAGCAGTGGTTTCGGTGATTTCGAAGCCGATCCTCTCAGGATCGACACCGCTTTCGATGATATCGTGCTCGATATTGGCCAGCAGGCTTTCGTCCCCGAGGTTCGCCCCCGAGATGTTGACGAAGAGCCTGAGCCCCGGGTACTTCGCCAAGGCCCGCAGGGACGCCCG
>JAJRTE010000078.1 GCA_024278455.1 Myxococcota bacterium | reverse complement strand
GCACCACATACCTGGCAGGCCACATCCTCGGCAACGACATCACCAGCTCTTTCGTTCTTGCCATACTTCCGCCGGATGCCCTCGAGCGCCCGGTCGATCAGGACCGGAACCGCGTCCAGCATCCACTCGACCCTGCCCCCGGTTTCCCTGCCAAGCGTGAGAAACACGTTGTGCGGTTGCGTCGTCCGCGTGCGCTTCACGGTCAGCGCTCGAGACGCATCGCTGGCCTCCCATATGATGGGACGCTGCTCATCCACGTGCCCGCCCACCCGCTTCGCCCACGCGCCCCACAGGATTTCACCTCGCGCCATGAGCCATTCGCCGATCTCCGTCGCCGTGCGCAACAGCCGCTTGACCGTCTCCGCGTCCTTGCCGGAATGCCTGATGATGGGCAGCGGGCGCGTCGGCGCGTTGTTGCCCGAAGGATCCTTGTACTTGATCCGTGACGCCTGCTTCGGTGAGAATGCCCGCGATTCCACACGGAGGTAGTCGCCATGCTCGTCGAACACCAGGACCACGCAGCGGTCGTAGCCCGGACCGAGAGGATCGAGCAGCAACTCCCGCGCGTCCTTGATGCCATCCATTTCGGCAAACGTCTTGCCGATGTCTCGAAACGCCTGGTACATCGTCGTCCTCGCTTCTCGATGGGAACGTTCTTCTCCCCGATTGCCCGATAATCACCTGCTCCTTGCACGCGGCTTCGCGAAATCTGACAAGAAATCGTCGGCCCGCCCCATTTTTTTCTGGCACCCCGAATGCAAAGGAGGGGCTCGGCGAGACTGCCTGTCTGTTCTACCACGCTGTACCAAGGGAGGCAAGGCATGAAACACACTCTCGGTGGTGTGACCCGGATTCCTGAACCGGTGGCGTCGTGCCGGCCCCGTCGCTCGTGGTACAATGGCCCTCCCGGTGGAAGACCACCTCAGTACCGTCCAACAGACAACCGGCGCCGGCCGCGGGCATGCTCCGGGTCGCGGAGCGTGTGCCGCCCCGGCACAGGGCGAACAAGAGGACGCGGCATGACACGAGGTAAGCGACAATGGCGGATGATACTCCGGAGTTTCCTGTGGGTCCCGTGCGCGATCGCCGTTGCAACAGGCGGCATGGCCCCGGCGGGGGAGCCGAGTCCCTCCCCGGCCGGCGCGGTCGCCAAGGGCGAGAGAGTGGGGAGCGCCTCGACGGTTTCCGTTGCACCAGCATGCACGGATGGACCGGGCGGCTCGACTCTGGTGTCGCACCCCCTGACCCTCGAGGAGGCCCAGGCGGAAGCCCGCCGGTACGCCCCGGAAGTGGCAGCATGGTTGGCGGGGTCGGTTGCCGCGCGGCAGGACCTCGAGGATGCGCGCCGGCGGTTTCGCCGCGACCCTTCGGTAGCCCTCATTTCCAAGCCGCCCCGGTTTCTCCAGAACCAGAGCGACCACCTGTGGGATATCTCCGTGAGCCTTCCGGTCGGCCCGGTTTCCGCTGCGGAGCCTCGTCGCAACGCCGCTGCACGCCGGGCGACCCAGGAAGCCCTCGAGTTCTCGGAACGCCTGGCCACGCTGGATGAGTGGGTGGCTCGAGCCGTTGCCGACCTGGCCCATGCCCAGCGAGCTTGCGAGCGGGCGAGGCGGCTGGCGGGCTTGGCGGAGGAGATGGCGCAACGGGTCGTTGCGCGCGAAAACGTGGCGGCGGCCGCCCTGCTCGAGGCCGATGCCGCCCGCTACGATGCCTGGTCGAGCCAGGCGCACCTGGTCGAAGCCCGGGCGGCGCTCGAGCAGGCTAGGCTTCGCCTTGCACGCCTGCTGGGGCGGGAGTCTCCCCGGGGCCTGGGGGTGGACGACGCCTTCGTTCCTCCCGAAATCCCCAAACGCCCTCCCATCGGGCAGATGGTGGAGAGCGACCGTCGCGTGCGCTCGATGCGCGCGGCGCTGGATGCCGCGAGGGAGGAGTTGCGCCTTCAGGAGCGGCTGGCGCGACCCGCACCGATCCTGGGAGTGAGTTACGGGCGCGGTCCCTGGGGCTTCGTGGGCGACTACCTGGGCATCCCCGCGGAGGGCGCCGACTCGAGGCCCGAGGTGGCGTTCACCCTGGTGGTGGCCCTCCCCCTGTTTCAGCGCAACCGGGAGGCCCGGGCCCGGGCGAAGGCCGGGGTCGCGATGGCAGAAGCCCGGCTCGAGATCACCCGCGCGGACGTCAGGGCCGATCTCGAGGCTGCCTGGGTCGAGTTGGAGCAGGCCGCGGGCAGGCTCGAGGCGCTGCGAGAGATTCCGGAAACCAGTCGCCGGGACCTGGAACGGGTGGTCGAACTCTCCAGGGCGGGGATGCTTTCGCCGGAGGCTCGAGTGCACCATCTCCGGACTCTCGAAGCCGCTGCCGAGACCTTCGAGGAAGCTGTGCGGCGCTGGCGGTATGCTCGAGCAGCCTGGGCGCGCGTCGCTGGGTCGCCTGCACAATCGCTTGACAACGATTCGGGGTCCATATATCAATAGCCATCGACGAAGCGCGCAGGCACGGCCCAGGAGCGGGCGGCGGTCGCCCGGAGACCCCCCGAGCCGTACAATCGCATGGCTCGAGCCACGGAGGAGGTTTCATGAGCAAGTCGAAGTATCAAGAGGTGTTGTCCCGCATCCCCTACGGCGTGAGCGTGGTGACCGTCGGCGTGGGAGGCATCGAGAACGGCCTGGCCGTATCCTGGTTGAGCCAGGTATCGTTCGACCCGCCGATGCTCATGTTCTCCATCGACAAGGGCCACTACAGCACCGACCTCCTCGAGGACAACCCGGTCTTCGTCGTGAACCTCCTCGGCGAGGACGAGACGAAAATCGCGGCCCACTTCGCCCGCCAGTCCATGGCAGGAGACGACAAGATCGACCGGTTCCCGTGGCACGCGGCGGAAAGCGGCTGCGCGATCCTGGACAGCGCGCTCGCCTACTTCGATTGTGAGGTCACGGCCAGGCACGAGGCCGGCGATCATTGGATCATCGTTGGCGAGGTGAAGGACGCCGGGGTCCTCAACGACGGAAAGCCCCTGACCTCGTTGCACGGACTCCACTACACCCGCTAGCGTGCGAGAACGCCACCCCGAAAGCGGTTTCCGCCCCTGTCTTCCACTCCTTTCTGGCCCTCACGTTTTTCGATCACGCTTGTACAAGTTCATTGGACATTTTTCCCTCCAGGCGGAAACAGTCCCGTTCGTGCAACCAGAAATGTTGCAACAGGTTAGCACCTGGTCGGCATCGGGTGTCGGGATGGTGCGCGGTTGTCTGGCTGTTGCAGGAAATTGAACACGCCGGAGCATTTTTCGGTTGCGTGGTTTCAGTATGGCGCCACAATGAGAATACCGATAGCAGAGGTCCGGTCTCCTCGTTGCCGGGAGGTGGCGGAGGTCGGGCCCGATCGACACGACAAACCGAAACCGAGGAGGTCATGATGCGCCGACTTTCCTTCCTGCAAGGTTGGTGGATACCGTTGTTGTTCGTTGCCGGGACCGCTGTCGCGGGCTCGTGGCAATCCGGACCAGATCGTGACGTGCTGCACACCGCCGGGATCAGGAGCTTGACGCCCTGGATATTGGATGTCATCCGGGCTGAAGAGGGGATTCGTCCCCAGATGGACTGGAGCCGTCCCGATGCGCCGGATTGGGAAGAGGTCGCCCGGTTGGCCGCGAGCCGTCCGACCCTGTCGGGACCCGAATTGATCCTCGAGACCCAACACGCCGTGGTGCATTACACGCTCGAAGGCGAAGATGCCGTGGCGGAGGACCTGGTTACCACCGCGGCCGACGCGATCGAGTACGTCTGGACGCGCGAGATCACCCAGATGGGGTACCCCGCCCCGCTCCCCGACGACGGGCGGGGTGGCAGTGACAAGTACGACTTCTACTTTACCAAGCAGTTCATGACCTACGGGTACACGTCAGGCGAGGCCGCCGTGGATGACAACTCGCGCCCGTCCTACATCGCCCTGGCCACCTGGATGGGCGTGGAGGAGACCCAGGTGACCGTTTCTCACGAGTTCTTCCATGCACTCCACATGACCATGGACTACAAGGAGCCCACCTGGTGGTTGGAAGAGACCGCCACCTGGATGGAGGACATGGTCTACGACGATATCAACGACTACTACAACTACATCCCCCAGGCTTTCAACAACCCGGAAACCCCGATCGACGACAACAGCAACATCGTGTATGCCTACGCGATTTATCCTCGCTCGTTGAGTGAGCGGTTCGGCGTGGATATCATCCGTGATATCTGGTTCGCGACCAGTGCGTCGCCCGATCCAGAAGCCCTGTTCTACAACGCCCAGGTCGTCGAATCCTACGGGGCCGACTGGCCGACCACCATCCACTATTTCCGTGAGTCCATGCTGGACCTGGACCGCTACGAGGAGGGCGATGCCTACGCCGCCGAGGTGGGGGAAGTCGACATGTCCGGCACGTTCAACACCTATCCGGGCAATGCGGAGGGCACGCTGACACACACCGCCGCGCACATGGTGGAGTTCCTGCCCCCCTCGGGCTACGGGACGCTCCAGATCGACTTCGGCGGTGGCCACGATCTGATCGCCAGCGTGTTCGCCGAGGTTGCTCGGGGTGATTTCGAGGAGATCGCGACAGACACGCCCGTGGGCGGGAGCAAGGTCTTCACCGTGGACGGGTTCGGAGATACCTATGACCGCGTGGTCATGGTCGTCACGCAGACCGCACTCGACGGCGAGACCACCTACGACTTTTCGTTCGACACGCTCGACTGGACCGACGGTGGGAGTACGGATCCGTCCGGGTGTTCCATTTCGGGGCGTACCTCCAGCCGGTCCGGAGCCGGGACGGCCCTTTCCGCCCTGTTCGTTCTCGGCATCGGTCTCGCCGCCACGCGGCGTCGCACGCGGAGATGACCCCCGTGTGACCTCCCCCTGACGCCGCCTTTCCCCTCCGGCCCGTCGTCCAGGCGCGGACCGCCCTGTTTTTGGTTGCCACCCGCAGGATTTGGTGCTACATTCCTCGCTTCACGACCCGACGAAATATCAAGACAGGCAGGAGACGCGCATCATGGCACGTGTGTGTGATATCACCGGGAAACGGCGGCTGGTCGGCAACAGTGTGTCCCACTCCAACCGCAAGACGAAGAGAATCCAGCAGCCGAACCTGCAATGGAAGCGTATCTGGGTGCCCGAGATCGGCCGCTACGTCCGGCTGAGACTCTCGACTCGAGCACTCCGCACCCTCCGCCACAAGCCGTTGTCCGTGTTCCTCGAGGAAAACGGCAAGAAACTGTCCGATTTCGTGCGTTGATCCGCGAGCGTGGCCTTCCTTCTAGCGACGTATCCACCGCGGTAGCCGCAGTACCCCCTTTGCCTCGAGACTGCCCGTCCTTGGCGCGGCAGTGTGCGCGTTTTCGACCGACCACCCTGGAGACCGTGCGTGGCTTGGCCGGTTCAAGCCCTGTTCTGGCCCTCCGTCCGTCCGGTCAGTGGTTCTCGAGGATGTGTTCGAAGCTGTGGAAGAAAGTCGCGGTCTGGGTATCGTAGTGGAGGATGTGCCGGCCGTGGGTCATCATCCAGGCGTCCTGCCACAGGCCGTCGGGAGAGATGACGCGAAGGAGCTGTTCGCCGCCGTTGAAGGACCAGTGGCGGCCGTCGGCATAGCGGTGTTCGATGCGCACGCCCTGTCGTGTCTTGATGTGCCATCCATCCTCGGGGAGGTCCCAGGATTCATCGATGACGAACTGGATGAGTTGCCAGAAGTTCCCCGACGGGAGGACGCCCTGGGAGACGGCCAGGCCGGAATCGTTGGGAAGCCCGAAAACCAGGCAGTCGGGGTACCTCGAGGCACCCATGGCCACGGTCCACTCGCGTCCCGGCTCGTGGTGAAGGGTGACCAGGATCTTGTGGGCGAGGCAGAAACCGTAGGGGTCCTCCAGGGGTTCCTCGATGGATGCCGCCAGGTAGTGGCAGAGCTGGTCGGCGCCGGCGGAAAAGCCCACGGTGAGCAATCCGCGCGCCTGGCGTTCGTGCAGGATACGGCCGAACGTGTCACGATCGCCACGGAACCGTTCACCGAGCGCGTGGTAGCGGGCCATGCCGAGTTCGCTGTTTCCGCCGCCCAGGATCACCACCTGGTCGTGATACAGGTGATGGAAGAGCAGGTCGACGTCCTCGCGGCGCAGGTTCTCATTCCAGAAGAAAGGAATATGCCGGAGGCCTTCGGGCTCGAACCGGCGGAAGTACCACGAAAACGTGTCGTAGCCATACTCCTGCTGGTGCCGGTGGTGCATGGACATGGGAAGAAACAGTATCGTCTTGTTGTCCCTGCTCTCGAGCGCCCGTTGGACGATGAATTCCCGGTGCAGGTACTCGCAGCGGTTGTGGGAACTGTAGACGAGCGTGGTCGGACGGTACATCTGGCGTAGTCCTCTGGTGCGGTATTTCGATAGACCCGGAGCACGGTTGCCGCGGTTTGTAGCACGGGTGGCGCGGCGCGTCAAGGAGGGATGGTGCTCGAGGAGCCCCACGATGTGGTTCAAGGGCGCAAAAGCGCCCTGGAGCTTGCCGCTGGTCCGTTGCCCGATCTCCCCGTCACGTGCCTCTCTCCCGGCTGCCACCGGTCGATGGAAGCAGATGAAGCAGATCCAGACCCATGAGCACCTTCCGGGTGTCGGACAGGTCTCCGACGACCCGCCTCAGCGGTGGCGGGAGCACCTTGATCAGCGTGGGTGTCGCCAGGATCTTCTCGTCCTCGGCGAGCTGTGGGCGCTCCAGCACGTCGATGATCTCCATTTCGCAGGCACCGTCCATCTCGTGCTCGAAGAAGGAACGCAGACGTGCGATGGCCCGTTCCGAACGCAGCGACTTGCCGGTGACGTACAGCTTCAGCCTGACCTTACTCATGACCCTCCTCTCCGACCACCGCCGAGCGGGGCGGTCGTCTCCGTGTTGTCTTCGGCACCAGCGCCCATGTGCGCGGTGGCTGGCGAGCGGCAGGTCGAGACCGAGTGTCTCACCACCTCTTGGGAGGTGAAGTGCCCCCGAGGTCCTCCCGCGGGCCTGGAGGCGGGCGACCCGGGCGATCTTTGTTCATTGCTGCCCCAAGTCCGCGGATCCACGGCAGGGGTGTCAGTATACTCCCTGATACCACTGTCCACGCATGAGAGCAAGAGGATAGTTCGTCATCCGTCCACGGCTGAGAAGACGGCCATCTTCATTCCTCGAGGAGGCTGAGTCGGGCCCCACGCCGTTGGTGGGAGGCTTGCTCGTCAGGTGTGTGGCCGCCGGAGAGGGGTGTGGGCGCGAGGGCGGGAGAAGAGGGGCGTGTGCGCTATTGGGGGAACTGGGGGGACTCGAACACGCAGAGGGAAGCGTCACCGGTCTCTCCGGCCCAGTTGGCAGCGGCGTAGACCTCGAAGTAGTCCGCGTCCCAGCACTCGGTCACGAAGCCGGTCTGCTCGCCGAGGTCTCCGCCGGTGATGGTCGCGTCCGAGCGGCCCTGGCCGTCGGAGAGCCAGCGGGTGTGCACCTTGGCCACTTCCTGCACCCCGGAAACGCCGGTCGAAGTGTCTTCGGTGACCTTGATGTCGTCGGTGAAGCCGTACCACATTTCGCCGCTGCTGTCCTCGTTGACGTAGTAGGTCACTTCCGCCTGGTGGCGTGCGCCGTCGCCACCGAGGATGTCGTGGAGCCGGGCGTGGACACCGGTCTGGGTGCCGAGGCTGTCATAGTCATAAGCGGCCGTACCACCGACCTCCCTGGACGGGTCCACCTGCTGGATGTTGTCGTAGCTGATGTCGAAGCTCCCGACGTTGTTGCCCAGGTCCTCACCCTCCTCGATCCGGCCCCGGAGCAGGGTCAGGTAGGCGGAATCCGGGTCCTCGGTCCGCTTGCCGTCCAGCTTGTAGCCGATGGAACCGTCCTCGTTCTTCTGCATGCCGAACATCAGCGTGACACCTTCCGACGGCTGGAAGGGGCCCCAGATGTAGACACCGCCTCCCTGGTGCGTCGGCTCGTGCGTGACCGCCGTGTGGAGAAGATCCATCACGTCCCGGACGACGCCGTTGACGTAGGTGATGACCTCGCAGCCGTCCTGGTAGAAGAATGCGGTCTCCTCGTTGCCGGCGTCCGCGCAGGACGCCCCATCGGACTCGCTGGAGACGGCCATCTTGCCCATCGCGGCATCGCCCGAGGGCTTCTCCTGGGCCGTGTAGCCCGGGTAGCGTGCTTCGAGCATGTCAGCGGTGGGGAGGGCGGCGACGAGTTCCTCGGCGGTGACTTCCTGCTCCGGCCCGGTCTCCGTGTCCATGGCGCCGTCGCAACCGGCGAGCGGGATGATCGCGAGTGCGGGAAGCAAGTAGCGCGCGTTCATGATGTTCCTCCTTGGTGTCGGTGTGGTTCGTTGTTTGCTGCTTGAGAAGGAGCGATGACTCGCAAGTTGCTCCTTCATCTGTTTGGACACCCGGGACAGTGAATGGAGAAAAGGAATCTCGAGGCACCTGGCCGGTTTTGTGTCATTGTGGGGGAGAAGCCCCGGCCACGGGGCCACGAGCGGACTTGCCCGGACGCACCGATGCCGATCTACCGACTGCCACGTGTACCCCTGTTTCCGTCTCCGGAGGAGGCCGACGAGAGCGGCCTACTCGCCGTGGGGGGGGACTTGTCCGTGGTCCGGCTGCTTCGGGCCTATCGACAGGGCATCTTCCCCTGGTACGACGGCACGACGCCCATCCTGTGGTGGTCTCCAGACCCCAGGCTGGTGCTCGAACTCCACGACTTGCACATCTCCCGGAGCTTGAGAAAAACGCTGCGCAAGAGGACCTACACCGTCACCGCGGACACGGCGTTCCGGGACGTCCTGAAGGGGTGCGCCGCGACCAGGCCAGGCACGCAGGGCGAAGAAGGCACCTGGCTCACCCGTGACATGCAGCGCGCCTACCTGCGGCTCCACTACCTCGGCCTGGCTCACTCGATCGAGACCTGGCGCGACGGGGAACTCGCCGGAGGCCTCTATGGCGTCTACCTGGGCCGCTGCTTCTTCGGGGAATCCATGTTCGCGCGCCACGCCGACGCCTCCAAGGTGGCCCTCGTCGCGCTGGTGAAATACCTCGAGCGCCAGGGCAGGTGCCTGATCGATTGCCAGGTCACCACACCACACCTGCTCAGCATGGGCGCTCGAGAAATCCCCAGGAAGACCTTCCTGGCAAGACTGAACCACCTGCTCTCGTTCCCCACGTCAACCTCGAGATGGCGGTTCGACGATGGCCTGCTCGGCGTGTAGGCGCGCAATCGCAGGCGCCTGCTGCACGCAGGCATGGCTGGAACCGGGCACCATCGAGCCCGTGACCTGCTCGAGTCATACCGCTCGCCGCTGGCTCGAGTCAATCGCCGAGACAGACGCCGAGGTCTCGAGCCGTGGCGATGGTGTCGGCGTCCAGGGGCACGCGCTTCATCCGGCCGGCGACCATGGACAGAGGCACATGGCGCACCACCGGCGGGTCCAGCGCGACCATCACGCCGGACGCACCGTCGGCCAACGCGCGCACGGCCGCCGAGCCGAATCGGAGGGCCAGCAGACGGTCCCGGGCCGAAGGCTTGCCCCCCCGGAGCAGGTGCCCCAGCACGACAGTGCGTGCCTCCCGGCCGGTCAGCGTCTGGAGTTCGCGCGTCACCCTCTCCCCGGCGCCGCCCAACCGTTCCGACCTGCCGGCTTCCTTGGAGATGACCGCTATCCTCCCCCCGATCGGGCGCGCCCCCTCCGCCACCACGATGATCGAAAATGACGCGCCGGTGCGGCACCGGTCTTCGACCTTGGCTGCTACCTTGTGGATGTCATAAGGAATCTCGGGGAGCAGGATGGCATCCGCCGTGCCCGCCACCCCGGCGTAGAGTGCGATCCAACCCGCGTAGCGACCCATCACCTCGACAACCATGATCCGGTGGTGGGCCTCCGCCGTCGAGTGCAGCCGATCGATGCACTCGGTGGCAAACTGCACGGCCGTGTCGAAGCCGAACGTGGCCACGGTCTCGTCGAGATCGTTGTCGATGGTCTTGGGAACGCCCACCACCCGGACCCCGCGCTCGTGGAAACGGTTGGCAATGGCCAGGGAGCCGTCACCACCTACCGCGACGAGCGCATCGACCGCGTGGGCCTCAAGGGCGGCCAACACGTCCTCCGACCGATCGATCTCCCGCAATTCGCCGTCCGGACCGGGCATGGGATAGGCAAAGGGGTTCCCGCGGTTCGTCGTGCCCAGGATCGTCCCCCCAAGGTGCGTGATGCCGCGCACGTGCTGCCGGGTGAGCGTGATGACTCCCCCCCCAGGGTACTTCTCCGGCGACAGAAGCCCCTGGTACCCGTCGCGTATCCCAAGCGTTTCCCAGCCCAGGTCCAGCGCTGAAAGTACCACCGCGCGAATGACCGCGTTGAGACCCGGCGCATCCCCACCCCCGGTGGTGATCGCTATCGTGCGAATCATCGGGTCGGGGTTGGATTCTCGAGCGAACGGATCCTCCGTGTCGTCGGGCTTGAGAGATACCTTCGTCGCCATGGTCTGTTTCCTCGCGCAAAACGTCGTGGCACCGCGAAACAGGATCGGCCGGCAGCGGTCGACTCCCAGGGCCACACCACGTTTTTGTCCTCAGCCCCCCCATTCCTCGCCCCCGGTCCCGCTCGCCGTCCTACTCCGCCAAGGCCGCTCCCAGGACCATGTTGTCGATCAACCGCGGCTTCTCGACGAACACTGCCATCGCCACGACCATTGGCCGCTCCGCCGACGGTTCGGCCAGCGTCTCCGCATCCAGGACCTCCACATAGTCTACTCGAGCCAGCGGTTCGGCCAGGATGGGCTCCAGGGCCACGGCGCGAAGTGCCCCGGGGTCCCGCTCGCCGCCTCGATACGCTTCCCGAGCCGCCGCAAGACCCCGGTACAGCACCGTGGCCGCCTTCCGGCCTCGATGCGACAGGTAGGCGTTCCGGGAACTCAGCGCCAGCCCGTCCGGAGCCCGCACGATCGGCCCACCCACCACGCGGATGTCCATCAACAGGTCCCCGGCCATCTTCCGTATCACCAGGAACTGCTGGTAGTCCTTCAGCCCGAATACCGCCACCTGGGGCTCCACCAGGTGGAAAAGCTTGCACACTACCGTCGTGACACCCCGGAAGTGCCCCGGCCGACTCGCTCCGCACAGCGGCGCAGTCAACCCCTGGACTTCCACGAACGTCTCGTACCCCGTGGGATACATCATGTCCGCCGTGGGAAGAAACGCGCAGTGCACACCGTTCTCCGCAAGCTTGACCAAATCCGAACCCTCGTCCCGCGGGTAGCTGTCCAGGTCTTCGCCGGGACCAAACTGGGTGGGATTGACGAATATCGACGCAACCACGCAATCCGCGTGCGTCGCGGCTATCCGGCATAAAGACAGATGACCCTCGTGCAGGTACCCCATCGTAGGCACGAGCGCAACAGTGCGGCCGGCCAGGGCTGCGCTTCGCCGCCAGTCGCGCAATTCCTCGATGTCTCGGAAAACGTGCATGCTCTTCCTCTCGCCATTCGTCATGTCTTGCAGCTTCGCCCGCCGATGGATTCGACCGGCGCCCGTCGCTCCGCCTTGAGATCCCGGCACGCTGGACCCCCGAGGGTTTCGGCGAACGGCTCGCTCGGTCCGGGCCATCCTCCTGGTTTCCTTCGGCCGTCCTCATCATCGGCGTCCGGGCTCTTCCGGCGGGCCGTCCAGTCCACCGGACGGGCCGCTCGAACCGCGGTGACCGTCAGGCCACTTCCCGCTTGCGGCGTGTGCTGAGGTGAAAGCTGTGCGCCTCGTCAGGGAAAATGCCCTCGCGCACTTCGCCGGCATACGCGCGTATCGCCTCCACGATCGTTTCATGGAGATTCGCGTACCGCTTGACGAACCTGGGCTTGAACGCCTCGTCCATCCCCAACAAGTCGTTCACGACCAGGACCTGGCCGTCACACCCGTTCCCGGCCCCGATACCGATCGTCGGAATGGCGAGCGCCTGGCTGATCTCCGCAGCGAGTTCCTTCGGCATGCCCTCGAGAACCACGCTGAACGCGCCCGCCTGCTCGATCGCCACCGCATCCCGCCGGATCTGTTCGGCACGTTCCGCCTTGCGACCCTGCACCTTGAACCCGCCCAGGGCGTGCACGGACTGGGGCGTCAGCCCGATGTGCGCCATCACTGGAATTCCCTGGCGCGTCACCGTGTAGATGGTCTCGGCCACGTCCTCCCCGCCCTCCATCTTTACCGCCTCGGCCGCGCCCTCGGAAAGGGCTCGTCCCGCGTTCTCGAGCGCCTTTGCGGAGGTGTGGTAGGTCATGAACGGCATGTCCATGACCAGTTGCGCGCGCTGGAGACCGCGTGCGACACATTGTGTGTGATAGATCATTTGGTCAAGAGTGACGGGAAGCGTGTTGTCACGACCCTGGACGACCATTCCCAGGGAGTCGCCTACCAGGACGATGTCGATGCCGGCGGCATCGACTAGCCTGGCCATGGTGTAGTCGTAGGCGGTCAGCATGGTGATTCGACGGTTTTCGGCCTTCATTCTTCGAAGGTCCAAAACGGTCACCTTGTGGCTGGTGGCTACCTTGGACATGTCTCTGTCTCCTGTTTCCCCGGCGGGGCGCCATGTCGTGGCGCGGTCGGGCTCGAGTGTGCTCCGCGGGATTGGTGGTCCCGCCGGAGCGGGTGCCCCGTCTCAGTCCGCGCGTGCGGATCCAAGCGGGATGAAATGCTTCGTCCCCTTTCCCATTCGAAGTATTTCCCTGGTCAACTCCTCTCGATCTTCCTCGGACCCTACGATGTCGATGTCCGAGGAGCGGATCACCATGAGAGGTGTCTCCTGGTAGTTGAAGAAAAAGCTGTTGTATGCCTGGATCATGTCCTCGAGATACTTGCCGCGGATCGCCCGCTCGAGCCTGGGGTCGTACTGGCGGAGGCGTTCCAGCAACGGCTCGGCGCCGATCTCCAGGTACACCACCAGGTCAGGCTTGACGATCTGGACATCGAGGAGGTCGTAGACCTTGCGATAGAGGATGTGTTCGTCACGGTCCAGGCAGAGCGAGGCGAACAAGGCGTCGCGGGCGAACAGGTAGTCGGCTACAATGCTGCGCGCGAAGAGTTCCTGCTGCTTGAGTTCTTCCTGCTGCTGGAACCGGCGCAAGAGGAAGAAGATCTGGGTCTGGAAGGCGTACTTGCGGGGATTCTGGTAGAACCTGGCCAGGAACGGGTTCTCATCGGTCGGGTCGAAGACCATCCTGGCGTTGAGGCACCGGGCCAAGTGGCGCATCATGGCGGACTTGCCGACGCCGACGACGCCCTCGATGACAATGTAGCGTGCTGGCTCCATCCCCGCTCTTTTTCGTGCCATGGCTGCCGCGGATTCGGCGGTCTCCGGCCGCCCCGTCCCGGGTGTCCATGGCGCGGTAGGCACAATCCGTATGCGATGCTGGCGCAGATGGGTCGATCTTTACACCGGTGTCCCCGTGAGGGCAACCACAAATTGCAGGAGTGCCATGGATACCCGTGAAACGCTGGAGGAACGGCTTGCTCGCGACTTCGGCTGCCCCGTCGAGTTGGTCATGACACGCAACCGGCGCGTGTTCCTGTCGTGGCGCCTGGACGCCGGCGGCCTGGTCCGGCTCAGGCTGCACGAAGTGTTTCTCGAGGCGGACTCGAGGACGCTTGCTGCGGTCAAGTGCTTGGTTCAGAAGCGGAACATGGCCGAGGCGCGCGGCCGGCTGCGCCGCTTCGTGGACGCCCGTCGTCCAGGCTTGCCACCCCCTGCCCGGCGGCGCCGCACGCTCGTTCCGCGCGGCCGTACCCATGACCTCGAGGCGATCCAACGCGCGTTGAGCGAGCGGTACTTCGAAGGTCGTGTCCACCTCCCCATCACGTGGGGCCGGCGGCAGCACCGCAGGCCGGTTGCTCGAGTCCGTCTCGGTTCCTACGACTACATCACCGGTATCATCAGGATTCATCCGTTGCTCGATCAGCGTCGAGTACCGGTGTACGTGGTCGAGCACACGGTGTACCACGAGATGCTTCACGCGGTAATGGGATTCGAGCGGCGAGGAAGACGGCGCATCCTCCATCCCCCCGGGTTCCGGGCGCGCGAACGGTGCTATGACCGGCACGAGGATGCGATGAAGTGGCTCGACGCGCACCTTGACACGCTTTTTGGGGAGGCGTGAGGTGCGCGGGTACATCCACAAGACGCTCGGTGTGCCGGGTGGGGTGGTGTCCCGCCAGGGCTGACCCGCGCTGGCAAGCTCCGCGCAGACGGTGCCAGTCGCCGTGGGGCGACTTCGCAATCGCCTGCCGCAGTTTCGACCGCCTCCCGGATCGGACAGTCCGTCCCAAACTTCGGGGGTCGATTCCGTTGACATCGATCCGACAGACTGGTATGCCTGAACCAGGAAGCGCGGCGCCAGGATGAGGTGGTGGTTCATGCGGAGTGCACGGTGACGGGCTCGATGTGGATTTTGCCCGCGGTGAGGGAACTGGACGGGGAGCTGCTGGGCCGGCTGCTGCTGGGGCGGGCCAACGGATCCAGGGGCCGGCCGGGGTGTGGCGGCTCCTCTCCCGCGCCGCAACCCGATGTGGTGCGTGCCGCGGCCGTGGTGGCGCGCCGCCGGGCGTACCGGCAGCTCTTCCATCTCATGGCGCTCTTCCCCGACGTGGTCGATGTGCGTGTGCTGCTCCTGCTTCGTGACCTGCTCCCGACCCACGTGATTCCTCCTCTGCCATGGCATACTTGGTTGGCATTCCTGGAAGCGTGTCGCGCGTGCGGGCTTGTCAAGCCGTTGGGCAAGCAGGCGTTTCGCTTGCGCAGCGGTGTGCCCGCTGTCGCCCTGACATGGTGGCGGCGTGCAGAGGGGACGCGGTTCCTGCAGGTGTGGGACACCGCCGCTCGGGCACTGGGTCGTTCCTGCGCCGATATGGCGGAGGCCGTGACGGACCAGATGCGAACCGGGCTGGGCACGCGGGGGATGGCTTCGGCGATCCTTCATCACCGTACCCTCGCCACGCTGGCATTTCGGGCCTTGCACGGACACGATATCGATGTTGCCGGCACGTTGTTGGGTCCTCTGTCCGCGCTCTGGGTGCGCGAGCGCCTGTTTTCCGAGGCGAGCCAGTGGTCCACGCGCGTTCGGCCTTTCGTGTTCTCCTTGGGCGGCGGTGCGTCGCCTTCGCCGCGGGCTGCTGGCAAGCTATGGGATCTCGTGTTTCGCGCGCGGCGCGAGCAGGTCCTCTTGGGCGGTACACCGAGTTGGCGGGGAGGGGAGGGCGCGCCGGTCGTCGGGGAGGCCGGCCTGGACCTGCGCCTCGCCAGCGCGGCGGCGACCGAACTGTCCCTGCTGGCGCGATATCGTGCGGAAGGCGACCTGGGCGGCGTGGCGAACTGCCACCTTGTCCTCGGAGACCTGTCGTGGGCCGCGGGAGACCTGCCGCGGGCTGAATCTTCCTACATGCGGGCACTGGGACGGTTGGACCTGCTCGAGGATCTGGGCGGACAGGCGCACCTCTTCTGCACCCTGGGGCGCCTGGCCCGGGAGAAAGGCGACCTGAACGGGTCCGATTTCTGGCTCAACCGGGCCATGCGCACGGCCGAGGTCGCCAGGAGGCGCCGGGACATGCAGGCCGCGGCGTGCAGCCTGGCCGTCAACGCCGTGGCAAGGGGGGACATGCGGTCTGCTTCGGCACTCCTCGAGGCGGCCATCCACTTCGACCGGTCCCGGGCTGCGCGGGGTGACGCACCGCCTCGTGCCCATGCTAACGGCGTCCCCCCAACGGATCGACCCGGCACCACGAAGCCAGGATCTCACTGATTGCCCGAACCTCGAGGTTTCCCCGGTATCCCGGCGCCGCCGGCGCGCTTCAGGGCCGCCTCGAGCTGCTTCTCCCGGGTCTGGTCCCGGATCACGGCCACCATGCCCGCGGGCGCGCCGTCGGCTCCTGGCAAGACGCCGACATCGATGCGGGCCGCCAGCGGACGTCCCTGGGCAGTCTTCATGAGCACGCTGGCCGACCACCGGCGGTCCCTCCGCATGCCTGCCGCGAACGAACGTTCGATGGCCCCACGCTTTTCGGCAGGGAACAGGTCGATGAACCGCTTGCCTCGTACCTGGGCGGGTTCGTAGCCCAGCATGCGCCGGGCACCGGCGAGCCAGCGCACGATACGCCCGCTCCGGTCGATGGCCACCACAGCGTCGGACACCCGGTCCAGAAGGGCTGTCGTCGCGCGCAACTGGGCCTCGAGCGCCATCCGGCGAGTGACATCCATGCCGACCACCAGGAACCCCGTCTGCTTGCCGCCCGCGTCCCGGAGCGTTCCCGATGACCAGGCGATATGGCGGTACGCGCCGGAGCGGGTCCTGACCTGGTACACCGCCTCCCTGGCATGCTTGGCCCGGAACATGTCGGCATGCATCTGGTGCGCGCGGCGCTGCGTCGGGCCGTCCGGATAGAGTTTTTGCAACAGGTCTTGCAAGGTGGACGAATCGGTCAGGCCGTATCCGGTAACCTCCACGAACCGCCTGTTCGTGTCCACCAGGATACTCTGCCGATCGAACAGGTAGACCAGGAGCCCGGATTTCTGGAGCAGGGTGTCGAGATACTCCCGCGTCTGGTGGCACTCCCCGGCATCCGCGGGCGCTGTCTGCGATGCGGGAGGGTAGTCCCCTGTGGCCACCGACGCCGGAAACCTGCCGGCAACGGCGGCGTTCGGCGCCGGTTCCGTGACGTTGTGCAGGAAGAGGCGGACCCGGATAGGGTAGTCGTTCTCCACGATCGCGATGGCGTTGACGGTCACCAACACTTCTGGACCGGGCATGTTCAACGCCCAGGTGGTGGTCACGTCGCCTTCGCCGGAAAACAACTGCTCCACCAACGGCATGGCCGCCTTGTGGCTCTCTGCGTCCAGGATCTGCTCGAGCGTAATGTCTTCGAGGTCGTCAGGCAGGGCGAGAAGGTCTCGCGCGCGCTTGTTGGCGAAGAGGAGGTTGCCATAGCGGTCCACGTCCACGATCAGGACGGGGAAGGTGTCCAGCATGTTCAGGTGGAGGGTGGTACCCTGCACGGCGGACTGCTCCATGCCTCCTCCTGCGCCAGGTCGCTGTCCGCGCCGCCGGCCGGCCATGCCGGCGCCGTCCTCGCGGAACGCGAATCGAAACGACGCCCGGTCCCGTGGTATCGCCCCTACTTCTCCGCCGGCGCGCTCGAGGAAGCGCTCTCCTCCTTCTCCTGTGCCTCCGCGGGCGCAGGCTCGTCCCCCTGGATGCCAACCAGTTCCACCTCGAACACGAGCGTCGCACCGCCGGGAATCACAGGTGGACGTCCCCGATCACCATAAGCGATCTCGGAAGGGCAAACGAGCTTGGCCTTGCCCCCGACCTTCATCATGCCGACCCCTTCGGTCCAGCACTTGATGACACGGTTCAGCGGAAATTCGGCCGGTCCCCGCTCATACGAGCTGTCGAACTCGGTGCCATCCGTCAGGGTGCCGCGGTACTGGACCTTCACAACGTCGGTGGGACTCGGCGACCTGCCCGTCCCGGGCCGCAGTTCGGTGTAGATCAGCCCGGAGCCGGTCTTGACCGCGTGGGGCTCCTTGGCAGCGGCCTCGAGGAATGCCTCGGAGGTGGCCTTTTCCCTCTGTGCGGTCTCTTGCCCGCGCTTCTTGGCCAACTCCTGGACCGAACGACGATACTTCTCGATGTCGACCAGCGCATCCCGGCCCACGACCTGGTCCGAAAACCCCTTCTGCACGATCGTCAGCTCTTCCGGGGTCAGGTTGAACGGGGCCACATTCTGACCCAGTATCAGGCCGAGAGCGTACAACGTCTTCTGTTCCTCGGTGACGACTTTTACCTCGAGTTCCGAATTCTTGACGCACGACGCCGTGGCAAGCGCCGCAAAAAGCAGCAGGACGATGAGCTTTTTCATCTGGTGCCTTTCTCGATGGCGGGACCGGGCCGGGCGAACCATACGCGGCGGCACCGGGATCGCAGCCGGTCGACAGAATATGAGGTTCGATGCCGGCAGATTGTATCATGCCAGGGGAGGCATGTCATGAGGGAATGTGTGGGGCCAGGGGGGCGGGGACAGGGCATTCTCCCTGCTCCCGACTCGATCCTCCACGTCCTTGTGGGGGCTCACGCGAAAAACACGGCTCCTCACCGAACCCACTCGGCGAGTTCGAAACCGAGTCCCAAGTTGATTCTGCTATCCTTCCCGCGTCCGAATTCGAACACCATGCCCTTGCTTCTCCGGCGGTCGCCGTGGAAGAGCAGGTGCATCTCGAGGAAGGCGGAAGCGCTCTTGTCGCAATCCAGCACCTCACATTCGGCGAACCACCCCACGCCTACGCCGAGCGCCACGAGATGTTTATCGGCGCGGCTGACAAGATACAGAACGGGGGCGGCCTCGGTGAAGCTGTAGATGAACGGCATCCCCGTGGTGTGGAACTTGAACCCCAGACCGAAGGTCCTGTTGAATCGAACGAGTGTTGCGGATTCGCCGAGTCCGGTCGTGCTTTCGGCCGACACGCTGAGTAGAAACGCTGTCTTGCTTTCGATAGGCTCGATATCGTGCCTGGGCTTGCGAGATGGCGCGACGATGGGCACTCCAGTGTCTGGCGCGACGAGCCTGGCAATGGTCATGGCTGCCTCGTCGAGTTGGTCGAGATCCTCCATAGGGGTGGAGTACCACGATGGCGGCTCGCCTCCGGTCGAACGGAAGGCCTTGAGTCTGAATCCCTCGTCGCTCCGGGAGAGGCGCACCCCGATGATGTTTGTGGCACCTTCGGCACTTCGTGTCGGATCTCCGACAGGTGTGTGCCCGGAGCTTATGGTCTCGCAGACCGTTCGAGCGGCCTTCTCCGAGTCCAGGGTCGCCACGCTCGGGTCGTCGACGATCAGGCAGATGTAGGCACCAGGGTCGAACGCGGGTCCGGTGGCGAGACCCTGGGCGGCGGGGGCACGACTCCTCTCGATGTGCGTTGCGAGTGCGTTGGCGGCTTCGGTGAGCTGCGACGGTTCGGTGACCACGGTGGAGAGCGTTACGACCCTTTCCTGCCCGCTGGAACAGTAGGCCTCGATCGCGCGCCCTGTCTCGGCGAGGGTGAACCGGACGCCCACGATTTTTATGGCGTGGCCGGGATCCCGTGTCGGCCGGCCGACGTTGAGCCCTCTACGGCGCAGTGCGTTGCATACCAGGCCCGCCGTGTACTCGGAATCCACGCTCGCCACGTTCGGGTCGTCGACGATCAGGCAGATGTAGGCGCCAGGTTCGATCGTGCGTCCGGTGGCGAAATCCAGGGCGGCAGGGGCACGACTCCTCTTGATGTACGATGCGAGCGCGTTGGCGGCTTCGGTGAGCTGCGACGGTTCGGTGACCACGGTGGAGAACGTTATGACCCTTTCCTGCCCGCTGGAACGGTAGGCCTCGATCGCGCGCCCTTCCTCGGCCAGGGTTAACCGGACGCCCACGATATGTTCGGCGTAGCCGGGATCCCGTGTCGCCGAGCCGATGGGGAATCCTTTCCGGCGCAGGGCGTCGCATACCAGGCCCGCCGTGTACTCGGAATCCACGCTCGCCACGTTCGGGTCGTCGATGATCAGACAGACATAGGGCTCCGGCTGGGTGTAGCCTGCGTCGCTGGCTGTTTGCGCCAAGGCGACCGGGGATTCCTCAGCCGGGCCGGTCGCGCTCCGGGCCTGGAGTCCTGCTGGGACCCAAAACTGGGCAAACAGGGCGATCGTGGCGACACCAGGTCGGGCGAGCTGTTTCATTCGTATCATCGTTGCAGTCCCTCCTATCTCAACATGCCAACGTGTCGAGGCAGCACCCCTGCTGATCGTGTTCTCCGGCTGCGTGCGTCCTTTCCGGCAACGCGGTCGTGCTCGATACCGTTCCGGGCCACGGCGATGTCGGCGTGCAAGCCGGTGGATACCAGGTGATGGCCTGTCATCTTGCAAGATTAGTGCCAGCGTCGGAGGCCTGCGCGCGTGCAGGGGGAAAACCTCCCGGCGTGTCGCCACTTCGGGCTGATAGTCGGCAGGTTCCGTCGCGCCACGTCCGGGAGCATGCACGGCCGGCGAACGCGCGGGCCGGACACCGGGATCATGGTCGGGCTACTGGAGTGGACTCGCCGGTCGGCGGGGTCTCCTGCCGATTCCGGTAGACCGTCACCTTCTGGAACGCCACCGCCACGCATCGAGGAGGATCGGAAGTCGCCGTGGTGAGGATCTTGCCGCCCCCTGTCGGCGCGATGACGAGGAGGTGTTCGCCGGGGGCCATGCGCGGCCAGGCGAAAGTCTGCACCTCGGTGGGCGCGCCGATCGTCTCCTGGCACCACGACTCGACGAGGGGATGGCACAGCGACGACAGGGCACGCCTAGCGGCTGAAGTCGATGCCGTACCGCCGCCAGATGTCCAGGGCGACGGAGAGAGGTTTGATCATGGGTACGGTGTAGGTGTGCACGTTGTTCTGCGTCATGTACTCCCGCATGCGGAGGACGTAGGGCGAGAGGCCTCGAGCAGAGATGACCAGGGGCTTCTCGAGTTCGGCCTGCACCTCGGCGAGACGTTCTCCCACGTACTCGCTCAGGTAGGGCACCTGGAGGTACAACCCGAGCACGATGATGTCCGTGTTGGGGTCGCGGTTGAGTATCCGGATGGATTCGATCAGCCGCTCGTCGTCGGCGTCGCCGAACAGGTCGAGGGGGTTGTCGGCGACACGCCTGGCGATCCGAGCCTTTTCCGAGTCGTTGGCGGCGTGGACCTTGCTCTTGAGCAGGTCCGCGAGCCGGCCGCGCGTCTCTTCCGAGAAGGTCGTCAGGGTCATGCCGTGGGAAGTGATATGGTCCGCGATCAGGATGGCTGCGCCCCCCCCCACGCTGACGACGCCGACCCGGTTGTTCCTCGCCGGTTTCTGGGTGGTAAGGATCGAGAGGATGTTGATGACGACCTTCGGGTCCTCGGTGAGTTCCTCGAGGAGGTAGAACCCGGCCTGCTTGCATGCGGCCTTGAACGCCTCGAAGCTCCCGGCAAGCGACGCGGTGTGCGACATGGTCGCGGCCGCCCCCCCTCCCATGCCGCCCTTGATCACAATGACCGGCTTGCGCTTGGCGATCTCGCTCCCGACCTCCACGAACTGGAGACCGTTCTTCAGCCCCTCGATGTAGATGGCGATGATCTTGATACGCGGGTCGTCACCCATGTGGGCCAGAAGCTCCGGGATCGATACCCCGCTGGCATTGCCGCACGAGACCCACCTCCCGATACGAAGGTTGTCGGCCGCAGCCATCTCGAGCAGCTCGAGACCGACTCCGCCGCTCTGGGAGATGACCCCGATCGGTCCGGGAACCGGGTTGATACTCGTGCGGATGTTGGGCACGAAAAGGGTGTTCAACCCGGTGAAGTTGTCCACGATCCCGAGTCCGTTCGGTCCAATGTACACCACGTCGTGCCGCGCCGCGATGTCGACAAGCTGGGCCTCGAGGTCGGGTCTGCCGATCTCGGCGAAACCGTCGCTCACGATGACCGCGCCCTTGCCGCCCTTCTCGCAAAACTCCTGGAATCCCTCGATCGTGGCCTTCGGCGGGACCGCGAAGACCGCAACGTCCGCCGGCTCGGGCAGATCGTCGAAGCCCGGGTAGCACCGGCGGCCCATCAGGCGCGTCCGGTGCGGATTGATGGGGTAGAGGGATTCGACTCGGCTCGAGTTCTTCAGGATGATCCCGCCTATCGACCCGGAGCGGGAGGCGCCCACCACGGCGACAGACCGGGCCTCGAAGATGGCGTTCAGACTCCTCAGCCTCTTGTACGACAGGTCCGTCGCCTTGGGATGGCTGACCGGATCGCCCAGGATCAACCGGGCATCGACCAGCGCAAACCCCTCCGGATACAGGATGACCGGGTTGAGATCCACCTCGAGAACCTCGGGCCGGGCGTACAACAGCCGGGAAACCTTGATCGCAAGGTCGATCACGGCAGCGCGATCCAGGGGCGGACCGCGAAACCCGTCAATCACCCGTCCTGCCAGGGTGCTCGAGAGCATCCGCTCGACATCCGCCGCCCTCAGGAGGCCGATACCCGGCTCCACATCCTGGAACAATTCCACGAGCCTGCCACCATACCCCACCATGGTCACCGGGCCGAAGATCGGGTCCTGACGACCGCCGACCATCAGCTCGAAACCGGGCTTGGCCTGGTGTTGCAACAGGACGCCATCGATACGGGTCGCCCCGGCCGCACGCGCATTCTCCAGGATGACGTCGTATTGCCGGCCAACCTCCTCCTCGCTCGAGACATCCAACACCACCACCCCGACATCGGTCTTGTGAATGATGTCCGGCGACACTAGCTTCATCACGACGGGAAAACCCATCCTTGCCGCTGCTTCGACAGCCCCCTCCTTGTCCTGCACGGTCCTCCCGACGATAGGAATACCCACCGACTCGAGAACCTCGCGCGTGGTATCGAAATCCGCTTGCCTGCGTTCCATCGTTCGCCCCTCTGCGTCAACGCCGCTCCCGGAATCGCCCGAAAGCAACGTGGGAATGCCCCGGGCAGGTTCCCGCACGGAAGCCGTTGCCAACCCCGGGTCGTGCGCGTTCCTGGCAGGCTATCACCACAGGACGGGGGATTCAAGCAGAAGAAAAGGGCCGGAGACCCGACACGTGAGCCGAACAGGAGAATGAGATGGGAACGAGTGAAGAGGAGGCGTTCGCGAAAGCACCACCCGCGACATCCTCGCCCGGCCAGAACAGCACGTCACTGCGCGCGCAGGCACCGGACCTCGCGCGGGACATGACACACACCTCCGCCCGAAACAGGCACTTCCTCGTCAGCCAGGCGCCTCGAAAAGACGCCTCGAGCTAGCGCTCTTACGCCCTGGCAGAACCATAGGAGCGGGACACCATCGCCGGAATCTTCACTGGTACGGCCGACGGATGACTCGGCACAATCGCCGCTCGCCTCGCCGCGGGCGTCAGCCCCGGCATGGCGGTAACGATGTACGTGAAGAGCAGACCCAACCCCACAATCAGCATTGAGAACGTCAGCATGGCACGTAGCCTGTCCCTCACCACCACACGCCCAGTATAGCGTGTGTCACCCGCGGCCCCAGTGGATGGAAAACTGTTCCGGCCGTGGCGCCTCGACCCACTTTCGCGGATCGCCGCGTCGACCATTTCCTGTTCCTCCAGACTGGGAACGTCCAGCAGTCGGCCAGACCTTCCCGGGGGGTGGTCTCGGGTTCGACAGCCAACAAAGGACAACCAGCCACTCGATGTCACGACGCTAGGGCCGCACATCTCGAGGTAGCCGCTACCCTCGGCACCGGCTGCCGACAGCGTACCAGGACACCCCCAGCACGCACCGGTTCTGTCTCTATGATATTGGTGTATCTTTATGATGACAACAAAATTCCGACACCCGTCCGTGCACTTTTTGCACTTTTTTTTGAAGCACTCGCGCCAACCAGTATCAGATGATTATTCAATGGGATGGACATGCGTGTGAAAGGTGCCAGAAATGGCATGAGCCCGCGCTGTTGATGTGAGTCGCCACAGGGGAAGGAGGGAGGAAATGGCCAGGAAATCGTTTGGCGGAATTCGGGGAAGGAGGGAAGACTGGGGAGACCGTTCTCAGCCTCTTGCCACGGGCCATGGCGGATGGTAGGGTGAGCCGTTCTGAGAGGCAAGGACCGAGGGGATACGACCAGAAGGGGGACAAGGCCATGAGAATGCCGGAACAGGGGTTCGAGATGGTGGAGGTGTTCGAGCGCATGCAGGAGATACGCGCGGCCGACGCCGATTGGCGGGAGGGGAAGACCTTCGGCTACGTCTATGACGCCGGTCCTGACGTGGAAGAGGTGGCGAAACGCGCCTACATGATGTTCCTGAGCGAAAACGCCCTGGACCCCACCGTCTACCCGAGCTTGCTGAAGTTCGAGGTCGATATCGTGTCCATGGCCAGGGACCATCTTCACGGCGACGCCCAGGTGACCGGGAACTTCACGAGCGGTGGCACCGAAAGCTGCATGCTGGCGGTGAAGACCGCGAGAGACCATGCTCGAGCGCACCGTCCGGACATTGGACAGCCGGAGATGGTGATGCCAGTGACCGCGCATGCGGCGTTCTACAAGGCCGCGCACTACTTCGGCGTCAAGCCGGTGGTTGTGCCCGTGGACCGCGATACGTTTCGCGCAAACCCCCGTGCCATGCAGGACGCGATAACGCCGAACACCGTGCTCCTGGTCGCTTCTGCGGTATCCTATGCCCACGGCGTGATGGACCCCATCGCCGACATCGGGCGAATCGCCCTGAAGTCCGGTGTGCTTTTCCACGTCGACGGTTGCATCGGCGCCTTCCTGCTTCCCTATTTTCGGCGGTTCGGGGCCGACATTCCCCATTTCGACTTTCGCGTCCCAGGGGTTACGTCGATCTCCATGGACCTGCACAAGTACGCCTACTGTCCCAAGGGGGCATCGCTGCTTCTCTATCGCAACAAGGAGATCCGTTTCCACCAAATCTTCACCTGTTCCGAGTGGACGGGGTACACCGTCATCAACCACACCTTCCAGAGTTCGAAGTCCGGAGGCCCCGTCGCCGCAGCCTGGGCGGTGATGAACTATCTCGGCGACGAAGGCTACACCCGGCTGGCAAGGCAGGTCTACGACGCAACGCTCGAGGTTCGTCGAGGGATCGAGGCCATCGACGACCTCCACGTCCTCGGCACCCCGGAGATGTCGCTGCTCGCCGTGGCCAGCGACAGCGTGAACGTGTTCCACGTCATCGACGAGATGAAAAGCCGCGGCTGGTATCTCCAGCCACAACTGCGGACCGGGGATTGTCCGGAGAATTTCCACCTGTCCATCAACCCGTCGAACGCTCCGGTCATCGGCGCGCTGCTCGAGGACCTCGGTGCGTGCACCGCGGCTGCCAGGAAGCTGGACGCGGGGGGGGTGGACCATGAGTTGCTCAAGGTGCTCTCCGGGTTGAGTGTCGAGATGCTCACTCCGGAAACCGTGACATCCATGCTCGAGACCGTGGGAGTGAAGGGGGGGCGCGTCCCCGAGCGCATGGCTGCCATCAACGGCATTCTCAACGCGCTGCCTCCGCCAGTGGCCAACAGACTTCTGACCGTGTTCATGAATGAGATGTTCCACCCTGCTGAGTAGTTGCGCCACGGGCGGGGACCGACCCGGGTGGACGATGCGACGTGGCCGCGGCTTCCAGCCGCGTGGTGGTGCGACGGAGCAGGAGGGGCACGAGCACGAGCACGAGCACGAGCACGAGCACGAGAGATGCAACGTGGCCGCGGCTTCCAGCCGCGTGGTGGTGCGACGGAGCAGGAGGGGCACGAGCACGAGCACGAGCACGAGAGATGCAACGTGGCCGCGGTTTTCAGCCGCGTGGTGGTGCGACGGAGCAGGAGCAGGAGCACGAGCACGAGCACGAGCACGAGCACGAGAGATGCAACGTGGCCGCGGCTTCCAGCCGCGTGGTGGCGCAACGGAGCAGGAGCACGAGCACGAGCACGAGCACGAGCACGAGCACGAGAGAAGCAACGTGGCCGCGGCTTCGAGCCGCGTGGTGGTG
>JAJRTE010000077.1 GCA_024278455.1 Myxococcota bacterium | reverse complement strand
CGTCCTTACCACCAGCCCGATATCTAGAGGTGCCACGCACGCCAATCTACGAGATCCGTCCATGCTCGAGTACCATGTCGGACCCCGTTCGGCGGCCGGGAAGCGGCTCGTGTCCGCATGCGACGCCCTGTTCCAACGGCCACGGTCGCGCCGCGTGGTCTTCGGAATCCTCCTGGGGCTCGTGGAACTCAAGCTCGGGACTCCGGTCGAAATCGACTTGTTCGATGCCATCGTCCGGCGGCCGGTCTCGGACTGGCGGGAGTTCCCACAGCTTCCTGGCTGGCCACCGGAACGGCTCCACCAGCGAACTGACCTGCCCGAGACCTTGCCCGCGGATCCGCGTTTGCTGGAAGCGCTGCGGCAGGCTGCCGGCGTCCTGGCTCGTCTCCAATGGCCCGCGCCGGATGAGGACGCACGTCCTCGAGATTGGTTCGGACCGCTGTACGCCGGCCTGGTCGGCAGCCCTGCCCGGCGGCGACTGGGCGAACACTACACGCCGAGGTGGGTGGCCAGCCGCCTCATGGGCCACCTCCCATGGCCCGGGACACGCACCGGACGCCTGCTGGACCCGGCGTGCGGATCCGGCGTCTTCCTTCTCGAGGCGCTCGACCGGCTGCGCCGCGCCTTTCCCCGCGACCGGCCGCAGCAGTGGCTGGATCGGATCACAGGGATCGACATCAACCCCCTGGCCGTCAGGGCCGCGCGCCTGAACCTCAAGCTGGCCCTCTCCCGCTTCGAACATGCTTCTCGCCTGAAACCCGCGGTCCGGCTGGCCGACGCCCTGGAACTGGTGCCGCCGAACCCTCCCCTCGAGCAACCGGCAGCGGTTGTGGTCGGGAATCCTCCCTGGGTGTCGTGGGAACGGTTGGCGCCCGCGCAGCGCGCGCACGCCGGGGCACTATGGAAGCCCCTCGGCCTGTTCCCTCACAGCTTGCAGGAAGCCCGCATGGGCGCCGGAAAAAAGGACCTGTCCATGCTCTTCGTCATGCTTGCCGCCACCCGGTGGCTCGAGCCTGGTGGCGCCTTCGGCTGGGTAGTACCCAGGTCCCTGGCCAACAGCGCCGCGGCTGCGGGACTCAGGCAGCAATGCGTGGAAGGCCCTCTCGAGGTCACCCTGGCGGAGGACCTGGCTAGATTGAACGTGTTCGGCGACGCGCCCGCGCCCGCCATGCTCCTGGTGGGGCGCCAGCGGACCGCGGTGGGTGGTTCCGCTGTTCCCCGCAAGACCGAGGTGCCGTGGTTCGAGTGGGAGCAGGCCGCCCGTCCCCCCGCGAACAGCACCCTCGAGACCGTCCTCGCCGCGACGGTTCGACACCAGTTGGCGCTTCGGCTCGACCCCAAGCGCGACCATGGTGCCCCGTGGCTCCCGTTGCCTCCGCAGGCGCAAGAGGTTCTCGAGGTCCTGGATCGGCTGGCGCGACGCCCCCACTACCAGGCTCGAGAAGGCGCCAACACCGGTGGTGCCAACGGCGTATTCTGGCTCGAAGTCGTCCCCGGCGATCGACACGACGCGCCGGGTGGCGAGGTGGTGGAGCAGCACTCGGACCCACGCGCGGCCCGTGGTGGCGCCAGAGAAGAAGCACCGGACCTCGTGTGCGTCCGGAACATCCCCCAAGCTGGCAGAAAGACTCTCGAGCAGCTCGAGGTACGGATCGCACCCCGGTGGATCCACCCGCTCCTCAAGGGCAGGGATATCCGGCGCTGGCACGCCCGGCCCTCCGGGCACATCCTGGTCGTTCAGGACCCTGAACGACGGCGCGGCATCGCTCGAGAGACCCTGCGGCGGGAGAGTCCTTCGGCCCTGGCATACCTCGAACGATTCGAGGAATTCCTGTCCAACCGCCCGCTATTTCTGAAGTTCTTTCGACATACGTCGGCGCCATGGTATTCGATCTACAACGTGGGCCCCTACACCTTCGCGCCAGTCAAGGTGGGTTGGCGCGAGCAAGCCCGGCAGGTCGTCGCCGCGGTGATCGAGACGGCTTCCGGCAGCAGGCCCGTGATCCCGGACCACAAGGTGATGTTCGTCGCTTGCGCCGGCCGGGAGGAGGCCCACTATCTCTGCGCGGTGCTGAACGCGCCGCTCGTCACGACCCTGGCCAGACGATTCTGCACGACGACATCGATGGGGTCCCGGCTCCTGCGTCTCATTCCCATACCTCGGTTCGACCCGCTCGATCCGGTGCACCAGGCACTGGCCCGGTTTTCCCGGAAAGCGCACGCCGCGCAGCGTGACCAACGCGCCGGCGATCCATCTGCACAGCCCGGAACACTGGATGCCCTCGCGGCTCGAGCGCTCGGTCTGCCCAACGCCTTCTCGAGCACCTCGATCGCGCACGCCGGAACCGACTGAGAGGGCACCGCGGCGACACCGGCCGTGGCGCGGAGACCGGTCCCCCGCTCGTACCCGTGCTCGTGCTCGTGCTCGTCCCCGTGCTCGTGCTCGTACCCGTGCTCGTACTCGTGCTCGTGCTCGTGCTCGTACTCGAACTCTTCTTCTTCCTCTTCCTCGTGCTCGTACTCGTGCTCGTGCTCGTGCTCGTACTCGTGCTCGTACCCGTGCTCGTGCTCGTACTCGTACCCGTGCTCGTGCTCGTGCTCGAACTCTTCTTCTTCCTCTTCCTCGTGCTCGTACTCGTACTCGTGCTCGTACCCGTGCTCGTACCCGTGCTCGTACTTGTGCTCCTGCCCGCAGTTGCATTCCCCATTTTCGCTGTAGTTCGACTATAATGGATCAAGGGTGCGCGCGTGAGCGGCGGCAGGAGATGGTAGTGGTTCTGCCTGGCCGGCTGCTGCCGGGTTGGCCGGCTCGGGACAGGTGGAAGCGGCGCGGAGCGGAGGAGGGCGGAGATGAACGCGTGGGTACTGGGCGGCCTGGTGTGGCTCGCCGCCGGATTCATCGCAAGCTGGGTATGGGGTTCCCTGGCGCGTTTTTCCGAAGAGCCCGCCGAACCTCCTGCCGATCACGCAGCCACGACCGATGACGCAGCCGGCGAACCGCCCGAATCGGCAGCGGGCATTTGACATTGGGGGACGGGCGCGGGTACATTGATCTCGTGGATCTCTGGCAGTCCCCGTGGTCCGGCAGGCGTGGAAGCGGAGGTAGCGACATGGAGACTCGGCGGTCGGCGATGATGGTGCTTGCCTTGGCGACCGGACTGGCGCTTGGGCCCGGAAGCAGTTGCAGCGACAACCTCGTCCTGGACGAAACCGGCCCCACGGGCACGAGCATTTTCGATGTGCAGATCGAGCTTTCCCCACCCGTGTTGGACTTCGGCCACGTGGAAGTCGGAACCGAGGCGGTCCGAACGCTGACGATCATCAACAACGGTACCCGGCGCCTGACCATCAAGGACCTGGCCATCGACCGGGAGAGCAGCTTCCGCATCGATCCTCTCGAGGAGGACCTTGTGATCCCCTCCGGGGAGAAGGTGCAGCTCGAGGTGCGCTACCTCCCGGCGCGTTTCGAGGCCGCGGCGGCCAACCTCGTGGTGTTGAGCGACGATCCCCTGCTGCGGGAGACCACCGTGGGGCTGGCCGGACGCTGTGACCCGCCGCGGATCGACTTCAGCCCGCAAATCTACGACTTCGGCGTCGCCTACCTGGGCTGCGCCGTCGAGCAGCCGCTCTACCTCTCGAACCTCGGCGACGGCCCGCTGCACGTCTTCGACCTCGAGTTCGACAGCACCAGCGCCGACCTGACCATCGAAGTGCCCGATGACACACTGCCGCTGGACGTGGGGCCCGGCGAGCACGTGGTGCTGACGGCCAGGTTCGAGCCGCTTGCCGAGCAGGAGGCTGCGGCCGAACTCACGATTTCCTCGAACGATCCCGACGCCCCTACGCTGGTCGGCACGTTGACGGGACGGGGCGAAGAAGCCGGGCTGGTGACCGATATCACCCACGTGAGCGACAACGGCAAAGTGGACATCTTGTTCGTGGTGGACAACTCCGGCTCGATGGGAGACAACCAGGAGACCCTGGCACGCAATTTCGACAACTTCTACCGTATCATCGAGGACCTCGAGCTGGACTGGCAAATTGGTGTCGTGACCACGGACAACGGGGTGCTGCAAGGGCCCATAAAGATCATCACGCCGGAAACCGACGATGTGCGTGGGACGTTCTCGGACAACGCCATGGTTGGTGCCTCCGGCTCCGGCTGGGAACGGGGCCTCGAGTTCGGGTACCAGGCGCTGTCGGAGCCGCTCGTGAGCAGCCAGAATGCCGGTTTCCTGAGACCGTCCGCGGGGTTGCGCCTGATCATGATGTCGGACGAGCCGGACCAGTCCTCCCGGAGCGTCGATTTCTATGTCTCCTATTTCCAGAATCTGAAGCCTAACCCCTCCATGGTCCAGATCAATGCCATCACCGGCGGCCGGAACGGCTGCAGCACCGAGTGCGGGGCGGCGGATGCCGACACACGGTACACCGACGCCGTCGATGCCACCGGTGGCGTCTGGGCGAGCATTTGCGAATGCGACTTCATCGACGTGCTGGAAGTGCTCGCCGAGGAGTCCCAGGTCTACCAGGACACGTTCCCTCTTTCCCAGGATCCGGTGCCGGAAACCATCGTGGTCACCGTGGACGGTACCGCTTCCACCGACTGGCACTACGAATCCCGGTACAATGCGGTCATTTTCAACTCGCCGGAAGTGACCCCGTCCAACGGCGCCACCGTCACCATCACGTACGAGCTTGCGCTCGATTGCGCCGATTGACGTTGTTGCGCTGTTTCCATTCGTGAAGAATTCGGCTACCATCACGATGCGAGGAGAGGCAAGCACCGTTCTCATCGGAGTCGTGATGGCATCGCACCACATCGCAGGCCTGGCAACCCGTTCCCCGCTCTGTTGGACATCCGCGGGGCTGCCGTGCTCTCTGGCGTTGTTCTGGTTTCTCGTTCTCGGCGTTGCGTGCGGCTGTCGCCAGGATGGAACCGCGTCGCCCCGGGCTGTCATCCCGGGTGCCCGGGTAGCGGACATGCAGTCGGGCCAGGCCGATGCCGGCGAATCCGGTACGCCGGAGGAGTGGATCGCGCGCGCCCAGGCGTTCGAGGCGAGCAAACGCCCGGTCGAAGCACTGATGGCCTACAGGACAGCCATGCGGCTCGTACCGGAAGAGTGGCCGGGAGAGAAGCGGGAGGCACTGGAAGGCAAGATTGCCCGCCTGTCGTTCCTGATGGGTGTCCCCGGACAGGTGGAAGTTCCGGTTGCCACCCCGCGGGCTGCCCGCCCCCCGGACACTGTAGCGGTGGAAACGGCGCGGGGGCTTCTCGAGCGAGCGCGGCGGGCCGAGCAGGCGGGAAAGAGGGGGGATGCCCTGTCCCTGTACCGGAAGGTCATCGAGACCATCAGCGCCACGGACGACAGCACCCTTTACTGGCGTGCGTGGCAGAGTGCGCAGGACCTTTCGCCCGAGGGTGAGGGGCCTGCGGACGAGGTGGAGAAAAAGGGGGAGGAGATCCTGGATGCGGGAACGTTCGTCAAGCCGGACGAAGATGGGATGTTTCTCCGGACGAACCGTCGGCTGGGCATGGGGCAACCCGAAATCAGGCTGCAGCAGGCCCGCACGGCGTATGTGAGCGGCATGGCTGCCGCCGACGAGGAGGACCGGGAGGCTGCTCGCCGGGCCTTCGAGACCGTCGTGAAGCTGATCGAAGAGCACCAGGATCCGGAGTTGTACCGTGCGGCTCGAGAGAACCTCGAGGCGCTCCGCCGTGCGCCCGGGCAGCCGACCCCCCCGGCCCTCACCGGCCCCTGATCCGGGGTATCGACCGGGGCTACAGCTTCAGCAATTCGGCCAGTTCGGCCCGTTTGCCCCCGGACGCTTCGACGATTTCCTGGGCCAAAACGGTGAGGGTTCGTACGCCCCAGCCGGTGGCTCCGCGCTTGGGCAGATAGGGTTGGTGGAAGTACTGGCTGTTGTCCTCCTCGATCCAGGCGGTTCCGGCGATGTCCACGTGGACCCAGGGCCTGTCGACGAATTCCTGGAGAAACAGCGCTGCCGTGCTCGCGCTCGCCGGACGGCCACCGGAGTTGGCCAGGTCCGCCACGGGCGTGCGAACCTGGATCCGATACTCGGGGAAGAGGGGCAGGCGCCACATCTTCTCCTCATGCGTGATGCCAGACTCGATGATCTGCCTGCACAGCCAGTCATTGTTGGACATGACGCCCGCTACCATGGTGCCGAGGGCGATCACGCATCCCCCGGTGAGCGTGGCGATGTCGACGACGAAATCCACGTCCTGCTCGCATGCCCAGTAGAGGGCGTCGGCGAGGAGCAGGCGTCCCTCGGCGTCGGTGTTGACCACCTCGACATGCTTGGGAGCATACATGCGCACGACGTCGCCGGGTTTGTAGGCTCCTCCGTCCGGGAGGTTCTCGCAGGTGGGGATGACACCGATGAGGTTGATTGGTATCTCGAGTTCCGCGACCGCCTTCATGGTGGCGAGGACCGAAGCGGCGCCGGCCATGTCGTACTTCATGTGTCCCATGCGCTCGGCCGGCTTGAGAGAGATTCCCCCGGAATCGAATGTGATCCCCTTGCCGACGTAGGCTGCCACCGGCCCGTCGGAATCGCCGCCGTGATACTTCATGATGATGAATCGAGGCTCCTGCTTGCTGCCTCGAGACACGGCGAGGATGCCGCCCATCTGCTTCTCTTCGATCTCCTTGCGGCCCCACGCCTCGAAGTCCATGCCGTGTGAGGACGCGACTTTCTCGGCCTGTTCGGCCAGGTAGGACGGGGTCAACACATTGCCGGGGAGGTTAGCCAGGTCCCGGCAGCGATTGACGGCCGCGGCCAGGGTCTTGCCCTCTCGAGCCGCCTGCAGGACAGGGGCCTCCCTCTCGGCATCCGGGACCAGGAACACGAGGCTGTCCAGCGCGACTCGTTTGTCTTCCCTCTCGGAGTACTTGTATTGCCGGAACAGGCCGAGTTCGGTCCCTTCGGTCACCGCCTGGGCCACGATCTCCATGGGAAACCCGGTGAACGACTCGAGGCAGACCATCATTTCGGTCACACGAGACTTGCGCAACGTCCGCGCCGCCTTCGCGGACACCGATCGTATCTTGTCGAGATAGTAGTCGGACTTGCGGCCCAGGCCCATAAAGATGACCCGCTCCACCGGCTTTCCCGTGCCGAGGTGGACCAGGGTGTATTCCTTGAACTCCCCCCCGATTTCCTTCGACGCGATCATGTCCCGGATCGACACGTTCGAAATGGCGTCGATGGCGTCCACGATGGCATCCGAGATGTCGCCGCCGGAAAAGACGCCAACCACCAACGCCTTGGCATTCGCGTCGTCCAGTTTTCCGACCTGGACGCTGAGCCGCAGGTCTGCGCGCTTGGTTTTCATGGTGACAGGTTCCTCCTGTGAATGGTCGAAGCTGAAAACGGGCGCGCATTGTAGCCGGACCGGGAACGATTATCAAGCGTCAACTGCCCAACTGGCACCGGCCAGGGCGGCACGCTCTCGGTGACGCCGGACCTGCTCGAGGTCGAAATCGCGCATGAAGCCCGGGCTGCTGCTTCGCCGGAGCGCCTGCCAGGTGCGATACCACGCGGCAGTCTCGGCAAGGGCGTCGCCGACGCTGTACACCGGATGCCAACCGAGCCGCTTTCGGGCCTTCTCCCAACAGAGTGCCTGGCTCGAGAAGGGTTCCTCGCGGCCCTCTCCCTGCTCCCACCCCAGGCCGTCACCCCACAACGCGCATATTCGCGAAGCGAGGTCGCCGTTTGCGGTCCCATCGACTTCGACCGGGCCGAAGTTGAATGCTTCGCCTTGGACACCAGGGAGATCGAGGCGGCTCATCAGCATCATGTAGCCGGTCACGACGTCCAGACCATGAAGGTAGGCCCGCCTGCCACCGGGATTGAAGACCAGCGGGGACCGTCCCTCCATCAAGGCTTCGAAGCAATCCACGAACAGGCGCCCACCACCCCCGGTCGCCCGGCTCGAATGGAAGTCGCCGCCGGCAATGACGTTCCCGGCACGACCCACGCCCAACCGCTTGCCAAGTGGCTCGAGATAGGTGTGGTGGTAATCCGACACGACATGCTCGGCGCACGCCTTGGACACCGGGTAGGGCCCCGGCGCGAACAGGGGGTCCGTCTCCACCCAGGGCCTACGCCCGCCGGGCCGGTACACCTTGTCCGTGGTCACGATCACCGCGTACCGGGCCCGCCGGGAACGACGGAAAGCCTCGAGGAGCGTAACCGTGCCCATCAGGTTGGTCCGGTAGGCCTCGAGCGGGTCGCGCAGGGCCTGGCCCACCAGTGACACCGCCGCCAGGTGAAACACGGCATCCACATCATCGACAAGGCGCTGGACCAGCGCGATGTCGGTCACGTCGCCCTGCACGAACCGGGTCGCCGACACCAGGCCGCTCGACAGGAAATGCTCCGCGCCGGAAGGGTCCTGAATGTCGATACCCCACACCTCCGCACCGGCCCGGAGTAGTTCGAGGCCGAGCCACGTTCCCTTCACCCCGGCAATACCGGTCACCAGGACGATCTTGTTCTCGAAAAAGCCACCGAACAGCATGGGAGACGCTCCACTAGCGGCGGAAACGACGGGCAAGGAATATGCGCCAGGAGGCGGGAAGGTGGTCTCCCATCCGACTGAGCTGCAGCTCCTCCCAGCGAGGTTGCCGGGGGGAACGAAGCAGCTTCAATCTCGCCTCCTCGGGCGTGAGGTCTTCCTTCCGGAGGTTGCAGCGCCGGCAGGCCACGACCAGGTTGTCCCAGCTCGAGACACCGCCACGGCTGCGAGGAACGACGTGGTCCAGGGTCAACTCCGACGGGGGAGGCTGGCTGCCGCAGTACTGGCACGTGTAGTGGTCTCTCAACAGCAGGTTTCGGCGCGTGAAACGAATCGGAAAGCCGCTGTTGCCGTTGTGCCGGCTCAGCACGATGACCTCCGGCACCGGCATTCGCCAGGCACAGCCGTGGATGAAACGTCCGTTCTTTCCGGCAGCCTCGAGGTCTCCGGCACCGCCCTCGGGGTCTTTCGGCATGATCCACTCGTCGAAGGCGAACGTGTCGAACGATTCCGCGTCCACGAACCGGGCCGACTCGAGGTAGACCTGGACGACCGCATGGCGGACCGTGGTGACGCTCACTGGTTGCCAGGATCGATTCAGGACGAGCACGTTGTCCTGGAGAATGCCCATGGACGCCCCTCGAGCACGCAAGGGGACATTCTGACGTTTCCTCGAGGAATGTTCAAGCGTTCTGTTCGTGCGGGTTGCCACGCCACGAGGGACTTGCGGCCACCTGTTCGCAGCCTTTCGCACGACGAGAACGCCTCTCGTCAGACAGCCAACGTCATGGGCGGCGGTGGCGCGCGGCGGCTGCGATCGGCCCCAAAACATGGACAATCGGCCCTGCTTGACGCATAATTCCATGGAGAGCTTGCGTAAACGTCCTGGTTCGACGATGTGGGGCGGCCACTTCCGGGGACAGCACGAGAGGAACTCTGCCGATGATGATTCCCGGCACTGGAGACGGTCGCGGTGCGTCTGCGTCCGAAAGAGGCGCCGACGATTCCTGCCGGGAGACCCACAACGCACTCGAGGATGGCGACCGGCGATTCCGGGACATGTTCGAGCGGTCCCCGGTCATGTACCAGTCCCTCTACCCGGACCGCCGAATTCGCGATGTCAACCCGGCGTGGCTTGCGATGTCGGGCTATGAACGCGGCGAGGTTCTCGGGAAGCCCTTCGAGACGTTCCTGGCACCGGACAGCGCTGCCACCTTCCCGGCTCGATTCGCCCACCTCCTCGAGAAGGGCGCGTCCAGCGCCACCGAGTTGACGTTCCTGCGCAAGGACGGCCGAATCATCGTCATCAGCGTGGACGGCGTCGTGGTCAAGACGGAAGACGGAAGGCCGTCCCACACCCACTGCGTGGCACACGATGTCACCGAGCACAAGCTCATGACCGACAGGCTGGCCGCCATCGCACGCGAATGGCAGGCCACCTTCGACGCGGTCGGCGATGCCATCTGGATTCTCGACCCGCACCACAGGGTGCTGCGGGCCAATGCGGCGACGCGAGCCCATTTCGGTATCGACGCCGAGGTATGCACCGGCCGGTTCTGCTGGGAGGTGGTGCACGGCACGACGGCGCCTCCCCCGGAATGCCCCATCCCGCGCGTGCGCGCCCATCTCCGCCGTCAGTCGGTCGAACTGGCCATCGGCGACCGATGGCTCCAGGTCGTGGCCGACCCCCTGCTCGACGAGGACGGCGGCTATGCAGGCGCGGTCCACATCGTGACCGACATCACCCGTCGCAAGCAGCGCGAACTCGAGCTGCGAGAGAGCCGGCAGCACCTGCTGGAGGCACAGCGTATTTCCAGGGTGGGGAGCTGGGTCTGGTATGCAGGCACGCGGCGGGTCTTCTGTTCCCGGGAAATGTGCCGGATGTGGGGCTACCCGACCGACACGGTCAGCCTGAAGCGGCGCCAGGTGATGGAACGCATCCACCCCGAGGATCGCGGCCTGGTTCGCGACGCCATCTCTCGAGCGGTCGCGTCGGCGCAGCGGGTGGACATTACGTTCCGGACACTGCTGCGCGACGGCACGGAGCGCACGATCCAGGCCGTCGTGTACGCCGAGCGGGACCAACAGGGGCAACTGACCCTCGTGCGCGGCGTTGGGCAGGACATCACTGAGCAAAAGCATGCGGAGGCGGAGCGAGAGAACCTTCAGGCCCAGCTCCTGCATGCGCGCAAGATGGAATCCGTGGGCCGGCTCGCCGGGGGGATCGCCCACGATTTCAACAACATGCTTGCGGTCATCATTGGCCACGCGGACCTGCTCCTGGTGGACACGCCGCTGGATGACCCACGAAGGGAGGACCTGGAGGAGATCCTCAGAGCGGCCAACCGTTCGGCAGACCTCACCCGCCAGCTCCTGGGCTTCGCCCGCAAGCAGCTCATCGCCCCCAAGGTGCTCGACCCCAACCGTACCATCGAGGGGATGCTCCAGATGCTCCGGCGGCTGATCGGTGAGCACATCGATCTCGTCTGGCAGCCCGCGCAGGACCTCTGGCCGGTGCTCATGGATCCCGGCCAGGTGGACCAGGTCCTCGTCAACCTCTGCGTCAACGCCCGGGATGCGATTGCCGACAGTGGAACCGTGCTCATCGAGACACTCAACGCGGTATTGGACGAGGCCTATTGCCGCAGCCACGCCGGGTTCGTTCCTGGAGACTACGCTGTGCTGGCCGTGACCGACGACGGTTGCGGTATCATCGAGGGCCACCTGGACCGGGTGTTCGAGCCATTCTTCACGACGAAAGAGGTTGGCCAGGGCACCGGAATGGGCCTGGCCACCGTGTACGGTATCGTCAAGCAGAACAACGGGTTCGTGAACGTGTATAGCGAACCCGGCGAGGGAACGACCTTCAAGGTCTACCTCCCTCGACACCACGGCGAGACCGAAGCCGCCCCCTCCACGTGCGGGAAGCGGCCTCGAGGCAACGGGGAGACGGTGCTCCTCGTCGAGGACGAGCCAGGGGTGCTCGCCATGATCTCGGCCATGCTCCGGCAATTGGGCTACACGGTCATCGCCGCGGACCGGCCGGACGAGGCCCTGGAGCGGGCGGCGGAGAACGCCGGCGACATCCACCTCCTGCTGACGGACGTGGTGTTGCCACAAATGAGTGGCAAGGAACTGGCTCGGCGCGTCGCCGAGCATTGCCCGGACATCCGCGTGCTCTACGCCTCGGGCTACACGGCGAACGCCATCGCGAACAAGGGGGTCCTCGACGCAAGCTGCCACTTCATCCAGAAGCCGTTCAACACGAACGAGCTGGCCCTCATGGTAAGAGAGGCGCTCGAGGCCGCGCCCCATCGGGACGAAGCCGAACCAGTTCCAGCGGCTGGTCCGGGCGCATGTCCTCATCCACGCACGCCCCGAAGCGCTTGAGACGGGCTGGCTCCAACGCCGTCCATCGTGGCACCACGGAGACCTGGGCGAACTGGCACGGCTGCACCAGGAACCGTCGCTCCAGGTTGACGGCCGCCACCTTGACCCGGTGTTGGGTCGCTTCCGGCGCCGAGTGGTAGACGAACAGGCCCGGCAGCAGGTCGCTCAGGAAGTGGGTCCGGGCCAGGTCGACCACGGCGGCGGTGCCGGAAATCCGGTCGAGCCTGACCACATCCATGTACCTGCTGGATGACCGCTCGAGCGCCATGGCCCGGAGCCGCTTTTCGGCGTCCTCTCGTCCGAGGGGACCGTCGCCGGCGGCTGCCCAGGCCAGGATGACGAGTGCCGGCGCCCACCAGTTCCGCGCCATCCCATGCGCCCCCTTCCTTCGGTGCGGCAACAACAGGGCCGCGGCACCGAACGCCATCAGCGCGGGGATCAGCACCAGGAAGTCGAGAGCATAGCGGGGCACGTACAGGTTGCCCGTGAGCCCGGCGAATTCGGCGGCCACCATCGCCAGCAGGAACCCGGCGGGTACCAGGCCAGGAACCGCGCCCTCTCCTCTCTTCCCCCCTCTTCGGAACCCTGCTGCCATGCAGGCGGGCACGGCCAGGAGCATGAACACCGGGTCCGGAATGGGCAACTCGCCGTGCAGTCCTTTGACTACCGAAGTGTAGCGCTCCGCGAATGGCGCGTTCCCCTTGGCGCCGCGCAGCAAGAAGCGGTAGGTGTCGGGGAGGTGGACGAGAGCGTTGCTGTCTCCGACCCGCCAGTAGCCATGTCGCTTCGGGTCCCCCTTCACCCATCCCAGGTCCTCCGGAAGCTCGACTCGATATCCCCGTTCATCCGCCACCGATTCCTGGGAAGTCAGTACCACGCGCTCCAGGGGAAGCAACGGCCACTCGAGACGGCCGTAGACCATCCACACCATCGCGAGAGGAAGGAAAAATGCGACCACTTCTTGCAGACCCGCTCGCGGTCGCTCCCGGACCCGCCAGGCAAGAGCCAGCACAGCGAAAGGGACCGCCACGCTCAGCACGACCAGCGCCTTTGCGGCCGTGGCCATGAGCAAGGCGAGCGCGGTACCGAAAGCCAGGAACCGGTACCAGCCACCGCGGCGGAGCGCCAGCACGCCCGTGGCCAGGCAGAACACCTCCAACATGGCGTAGAAGACATAGTCCGTCGGCGGCCCCAACATCTCGAGCAAGGTTCTGCCATGGACGCCCAGCAGCGCCCCGGCAAGCGCCACTGGAAACGGCGCCACCTCCCGGCCCAGCAGGTAGAGCCCGGCCGGAATGAGCCCCGCGGCAACAATTGACACCTGCATGCACCCTCTGTAGACCGGGATGCCTTGCAGTTCGGCCAGCATGACCCCGAGCCAGGGATAGAACGGGTAGCGGTTGGCCACCGGTGCGGCAGAGCCTGGGGCCCTGATCTCCATGGCCAGGCTCAAGAACTCCTGCCAATCCTGCCCCACGGGAAGCCACAACGGGTTTCCGAGATTGTGCAGTCTGTTCACATAGGCACAGCCGACGACTGCGAGTAGCACGACCACCGCCGCGTCCAGCCAACGAGGCACGCCTCGATCATCCTCGCGACACCCCTCTCGCCGACGCGCAACGGCATCGGCGACGGCACTTCCGGCAAGCGCCAGCGGAAACACATAGAGGAATGCCCGGAGATTCATGACGCGCGGGACCCCCTCGACCACCCAACGAACCCTGTCCCATGTCCCCGTGAAGATAGCATCCCTTCTGGCCGCGTGCATACCGGACAGTGCCAACTTTCTCCGGGAATCGTTTGCCTCGACGCGGCCGGGGCGGTATCCTGCTACGTGAACCTCCGGGTGCACCCCATTGACGGCACCTGTTGCCGGCCCATCGCACCAACGTCCGAGGGCTCCGCCATGCTCGCGCCGAACCGTTTGTGCCTGCTGCTGCAGCTCGCGGCCTCCCTGCCGTCGATTGGCCTTCTTGCTTGCCGGGAGACCGCCGGGATCTCGGAAGCCCCGCTCCGCGATGCAGCGACTTTCCCGGTCGGTGTGGCGGTCAGCGTGAGCCGGGTCTGGGAAGACCCCACCTACGAGGCGCTGGTCCGTCACCATTTCGACAGCCTGACCCCGGAATCGGCCATGAAGATGGCTGCCATCCATCCCGAGAGGGATGCCTACAACTGGGTGTACGCCGACGGGCTGGTCGAGTTCGCCCGCGAGACCGGCCAACGGCTGCACGGCCACGTACTCGTCTGGCACGAAGACCTCCCCGGCTGGGTGGCCACCTTCCAGGGAGACGCCTCCGCCTGGTCGGCCATGCTCGAGGAGCACATCACGACCATCGTGACCCGGTACGCGGACGCCTTCGACCAGTGGGACGTGGTGAACGAGGCGTTCGAGGACGACGGCACTCTTCGCCATACCATCTGGGCAGAGCACCTTGGCGAGGACTACGTCGCGGCGTGTTTCCAGTGGGCGGGCGCGGCCGATCCCGGCGCGAAGCTGTTCTACAACGACTTCGGGCTTGCTTCGAGCCCACAGAAGCTCGCCGCGGTACTCGAGATGGTGGACGACCTGCGTTCCCGCGAACCTCCAGTGCCCATCCACGGGATAGGTCTGCAGATGCATGTCGACCTCGAGCACCCCACCATCGAGGAGGTGGCGCATGCGGCAGGGGCCATTGCCGGGCGCGGTCTTCTGGTCCGTTTCTCCGAGCTGGACGTCGCACTTAACCCGGGCGGGGAGGATATCGACCTGTCCTCCGCGCTCCTCGAGGCACAGCGGGAGCGTTACCGGGAAATCGTAGCGTTCTACGCCGGCTTGCCCGACGAGGTGCAGGCGGGAATCACCGTGTGGGGGGTGTCGGATGCCGATTCCTGGATGCGTCTCGAGGCCGGTAGAATGGACTGGCCGCTCCTGTTCGACGAGGCCTACCAGGCCAAGCCAGCGTTCTTCGGGTTCGCGGCCGGCCTCCAGCCCGGCGACACATCGCCGGCAGCCACTATCACGAGGTCATGGCGGCCATGACTTCGGCGAGATTCCCGGCGACGTGTCGAGGCGCATAGGCGAATCGAGCCAGGTCTTCCCGCGCGGTGACCCCGCTCAACACCAGGACGGTCTCGATCTCGGTCTCGATCCCGGCCACGATATCGGTGTCCATGCGGTCGCCGATGATGACCGTCTGCTCCCTGCTGCACCCCAGCCGCTTGATGGCATGGCGCATCATCAGGGGGTTGGGCTTGCCGACGAAGTAGGCTTTTCGCCCTGCTGTCAGCTCGATGGGCGAGATGAGCGCGCCCGTGGACGGGACCACGCCGTTCTCGGTGGGATCCGAGATGTCGCAACTGGTACCGATGAGCCGTGCTCCCTCGAGAACGAGATGGACGGCCTTCTCCAGGCGTTCATAAGAGTAGGAACGGGTATCGCCCACGACGACGTAGTCCGGCCGCACGTCGCTCATGGTGAACCCGGCCTGGTACAGGGCATTGATCAGGCCGGCCTCGCCGATGACGAAGGCAGTCCCGCCGGGGCACTGGCTCCGCAGGAACGACGCCGTGGCCAGGGCGCTGGTATAGAAGTTCTCCTTGGGCACCTCGATACCCAGCCGTGAGAGCTTCTGCCGGAGTTCCCTGGGCGCCTTGTCGCTCGCGTTGGTCAAGAACAGGAACTTCTTGCCGTTGGCCTCGAGCCACGAGACGAACTCGGCGGCGCCGGGCAGGAGGGTATCCCCGTGGTAGACCACACCGTCCATGTCGATGATGAAGGCGTGCTTGTTTCTCAGCTCTTTCATGATGGTCTCCGGGAACTATCTCGAGCAGTCGTTGGCGGTGCGGCCCGGTTGTGCCGCCCGCGGTTGCCCGATCAGTCGATGGTTTTGCGGAACCGGAAAACGGCCAGGGAGAGCGCGGTCAGCCCGAGGAAGGCCAGGGACAGGGCGTCCGGCCAGAGGACCTCGAGGCCCACGCCGCGAAGGAATATGCCCCGAACGATACTCAAGAAATACTTCAACGGAATCAGGTAGCAGACCGGCTGGACCCAACCGGGCATGCTCTCGATGGGGAAGACGAACCCCGAGAAGTAGATCATGGGCATCATGAACATGAACATGGACATCATCATGGCCTGCTGCTGGGTAGACGACAGTGTGGAAATCAGCAGTCCGATCCCGAGCGTGTTCATGAGGAAGGGGAGGGAGACGAAGTAGAGCACGCCGATACTGCCCCGGAACGGCACGTGGAACCAGAACACTGCCACGGCGACGACGATGGACACCTGGACGAACCCGATCATGACGAAGGGGAGCAGCTTGCCCAGGATCAGGTGGACCGGGCGGAGTGGGGTCACGATGAGCTGCTCCATCGTGCCGGCTTCCTTCTCGCGCACGGTCGCCATGGAAGTCAGCATCATGGTCATGAGCATGAGCACGAGACCGAGGATTGCCGGCACCATGTAGTTGCGGCTCTTCAGGTCCGGATTGTACCAGACTCGAGGCACCAGTTCGGGCAGGCCAGGCAACCGGTAGCCCGCGGCAGATAGGCGCGCCTCCAGGTTCTCGAGGCCATAGTTGGCAGTGATGAGGGTCGATCCGTTCATCCCCTGGGACGCCTTGATGCTGTTCGTGCCTTCGATGAATACCTGAACCTTGGCGGGCTCCCCCTTGCGAATGTCGTATCCGAATCCTGGCGGAATCACGACGCCGATGCCCACATCGCCTCGAGTCATCAACGGGTCGATGTCGCGTGTGGTCTGCACGAAGGAGATGGGTTGGAACAGGGGGCTGCCCTGGAAACGTTCGATGAGTTCCCGGCTTTCAGGGGTCTGGTCCTGGTCACAGACGACCATGGCGACCTCCACCACGTCCAGGTTGGCCGCGTAGCCGAAGATCACGAGCTGGAACAGGGGGCCGACGAAGATGATGGCCTTCATCCTGCGGTCCCGCCCGATCTGGTGGAACTCCTTCATGATCAAGTGCTTGAGCAGCACAAGGTGCTTGAGCACGGTTCGACCCTCCACGTCGCCTCGCCCTCACCTCGCCACCGGCGCGAAGCGTTCGTTCCGGACACCAACCGGGCGCGGCCGAGTCCTCGAAGCTAGATGCGTGTTCGAGCCACCCGGACCGAAGCCAGTCCCAGGATGGACGTTGCGAACACGGTCAACAGGATGAGCGGCCTCCACAGGTCCAGCAAGCTGGCATCCCGGAGAATGACACCCCGCACCAACGCGATGAAGTACCGGGACGGCACCAGGTGGCTGATGAGCTGAATGGCCACCGGCGTCCCCTCCAGGGGAAACACGAATCCGGACAGAAGAAACGTGGGAAGCATGGTTGTCAACACCGAGGCGAAGAAGGCCACCTGCTGACTGTCCGTGGCCGACGATATCAACATGCCCTGGCCAAGCGCGTCGAGGCAAAACAGCAACGATACCAGGGCCAGGAGCACCAGGCTGCCCCGGACCGCGACCCCGAACAGGATCCACCCGGTGGAGACCAGCAACCCGGCGGCACACATGGCCACGATGAGGTAGGGCAACGTCTTCCCCAGGATCAGTTCGGTCGCGTTGACCGGCGATACCAGGATCTGCTCGATCGTGTTCCGCTCCTTCTCCTTGACCACCGCGAGCGCGGTCGAGGTCGTCGCGGACACCATGAGCACGAAGACCATCAGACCGGGCACCAGGAACATCGAGGAGCGGAGTTCCGGGTTGTACCAGATTCTCGGCTCGGTCGATACCGGCGTTCCAGAGAGCGGCACGCCCATGCGCTGGGCGATGTCCAGCATGATGTTGGTGCCGAACTCGGTGATGTGGGCCTGAAGATAGGAAAGCGCAGTGGTGGCCTTCATGGCGTTGGAGCCGTCGAGGAGGGCTTGCACCTGGGGCGTCACCCCCCGGGCGACGTCCGCGCCGAACCCCTTGGGAATCACGAGCACCACGTCGGCCCTCCCCTCGTCCAGCCACGACGCGATGTCGGCATCCTTCCCGATGTACCCCGCCAGGGCGAACGATTCCGCTCCCAGCATCGACTGGACCAAAGCCCGACTCGTGGGAGACCGGTCGTGGTCCAGGATCGCCAGCGGGACGTTCTTGATGTCGTAGCTCAAGGCATAGCCGAAAATCAGCAGCAGGATCGCCGGCAGGACAGCCAGAATGAACAGCGTCCGCCAGTCGCGCACGAGCTGCCGGAATTCCTTGCGAGTCACGGCGTACAGCCGGATCGGACTCATGGTGCGATCCTCTCGTCATCGATGCCCAGGGCGCGTCGCAGACCGGCCACGGCGATGTGGTAGTTGGTCTCCGCTTGCAGTTCGTCCAGGCGTGCCTTGGACAGGGAGGTCTGGGCCTCGAGCACGTCCACGCTGCGGGACACGCCCTGTTCGAAGGCGACCTCTCTGAGCCGCAGGTTCTCCTCGGCCAGGGAGACGCCCTCCTTGGCCACTTGCAACTGTTCGTCTGCCTGCCGGTATGTCGAGACGGCTTGCTGAATCTCGAGCTGAATCCCGTCACGGAGTTGTCTGCGATAGGCATCGATCTGTGCCAGCCCGGCCATGGCCTGACGATGCTTGTTCAAGGCTGCTCCCCGGTCCCAGAGGTTCCACTGGAACCCCAACGTGATGTCCCCCGACCAGTACCAGTTGGGCTCGATGGCCCGGTCCGGGTTCTTGAGATACACGTTGCCCTGCAACGCCACCGCCGGCAGCCAGCTCGCCCAGGTTGCCCCGGCGGCCTGCTCGGTGGATACGCGCTTGTGATCGAGCATGCGCATCTCGGGACGCGATTCCCGCGCGCGGTCGACCAGCGTGTCCAGGTCGACGTCCATGTCCAACGGCAACAGCCCCTCCTCGAGATCCAGTTCGATCGGCTCGCCATCAGGGACGTGCATCAGGGCGCGGAAGGCGTTTTCGGCCATTTCCGCCGACTGGCCCACCTGCATAGCCGTGAGCTTCAGCGACGCGACCTGGACTCGAGCCGACATCCGGTCGGCCTCGGTGGCCACCCCGGTCTTGACGTAGGAATCGAGCAGTTTCACGTGGGCCTCGGCGGTCTCGAGCGCCTCGGCGGTCACCTTGACAGCCTCCCTCGCCAGGGCCAGTCGCCAGAACAGCTCCTCGGCCTGGTACACCGCGTCATGGCGGGCGGAGCGCAATTCCTCCTGGGTGGCGTGCAGGTCGGCCAGGGCCATGGCGCGCTGGCGGTAGAGGGCCGTGCCGGCGAAGAGAATCTGTTCCGCCTGGAGCTGGAGTTGGAAATTGTCCTGCCGCCCCATGTAGATGCGCATGGACTGCGGCTCCATGGAGGAAAGGGTGGGCTCCAGGAACGGATTGGTCGTCATCTCCTCGGGAAGGAGCGCGTTGATGTCGATGGTGGTGTCCACGTAGGGGGCGGTGTCGAGATGGGCCCAACCGCCGCTCAGGTTGAGCTTGGGAGTGAACATGTACAGGGCTTCGTCCGCCTTGGCCCTGGCCCCGGCGACCTTGGCCTCGGCGGCGGCCACCGAATTGCTCTGGCGCACGGCGTCGCCAACGGCCTCCTTGAGGGTGTAGGTCCTCGCCGCCACGGTGTGCGCCCCGGCCAGCGAGAACACCAGGACCGAAGCCCAGGCGGTGAACGGGACTCGAGCCACCGTCGCGGAAACCGTGGCGTTCCCTGGTTTGCGTCGCGCTGCCATCAGTCCACCTCCTTGCCCAGAACGTGCAGGAATACGTCCTCCAGTGACGGAAGGATCGGACCGATCCTCTCGATCCGGACACCGGATTCCTCCAAGGTTTCTCGAATGCGTGCTTCGCCGCCGTCCCTGTCCGGAGTGCTGACATGGACCGAGTTCCCGAAGATCGACAGGCCGCGCACGAAAGGCGAGCCGGTCAATGCCTCGAGGGCCGCCGCGGCCGGCGTACAGACCACCTCGAGGTGGAGGAGGTCGGCGAGCGTCTCCTTCAACTCCGCCGGCGTCCCCTCGGCAACCACCTTTCCGAAGTTCATCAGGGCGATCCGGTGGCAATGCTCCGCTTCGTCCATGAAGTGGGTAGTGACGAACACGGTCCGACCTTCCTCGGCCAGTTCATAGATGAGGTCCCAGAAGGCCCGGCGGGCGACCGGATCGACCCCTCCCGTGGGCTCGTCCAGGAACACGACCGGGGGGGCGTGCAGCAGTGCACACGCCAGCGCCAATCGCTGCCGGTGGCCTCCGGAAAGCTCCCGTGCCAACTTGGTTTCCTGGCCGGCCAACTCCGACATCTCGAGGCCCCACGCGACCCGCTGCTTGAGCCTGGGTCCAGGCAACCCGTACACCCCCCCGAAAAACCGCATGTTCTCCACGACCGTCAGGTCCAGGTACAGCGAGAACTTCTGAGACATGTAGCCGATACGCTTCTTGACTTCGTTGGGCCGCTTTCCCACATCGAACCCAGCCACTTCCGCGCGCCCCGCCGTGGGCGTCAGGAGCCCGCAGAGCATACGGATGGTCGTGGACTTGCCCGCCCCGTTCGAGCCGAGAAAGCCGTAGATCTCCCCCTTGCTGACCTGGAGCGACACGTTGTCCACCGCCTTGAAATCTCCAAAGGCCTTGGTGAGCCCCCAGGCTGCGACCATCACATCGCTCACGCTCCGCCCTCCCGAGATCGTGACCGCCCGACCAGGTCGATGAACACATCCTCCAACCCGGGCACCACCGACCGCATGGCCCGCACGAGCACACCCTTCCCCTCGAGCAACGCCTTCACTCGAGGACCGATGACGTCCGCCGCGTGGGTCCCCTTGAGCACGACGTGGAGCCGGTCGCCGAACGAATGGACGGCGTTGATGTTCTCCAGGGAATCGAGAAGCTCCGCGGCCTGCCGCACCGGGGAACAGACAACCTCGAGAATGTCCAGGCCGGATGAACGCCGTATCTGGTTCGGATCGCCAAGGGCCAGCAGGCGACCGCTATCGACGAGCGCGACACGACTGCACCGCTCGGCCTCGTCCAGGTAGGGCGTGCTCATCACGACAGTCAAACCTTGCTGCGCCAGCGTGGTCAGGATCGACCAGAAGTCCCGGCGCGTGATCGGATCCACGCCCGTCGTCGGCTCATCCAGGAGCAGCAGTTCCGGCTCGTGCACCAGTGTGCAGATGAGCGACAGCTTCTGCCGCATGCCTCCGGAGAGCCGATCGGCGAGACGGTGACGGAAGGGCGCGAGCCGCGTGAAGGCGAGCAGAGACTCTTTCCGCTCCCTGGCCTCCTTGCCGCGCACGCCGTGGATGTCGGCGAAGAAGTCGAGATTCTCCTGGATCGTCAGGTCGCCGTAGAGGCTGAACCGCTGCGAGACATAGCCTATCCTCGGCTTGATGACCGCCCGCCCCTCCGGTTGCCTCTCCCCGAGAATCCAGATCTCGCCCTCGGCCGGCTCGAGAAGGCCGCACAACAACCGCATGAGCGTGGTCTTGCCGGCGCCGTCAGGGCCAACGAGCCCAAAACTCTCGCCGTCCTCGATGTGCAAGGTCATGCCGTCGACCGCGGGCGGCGATTCAGGGCCGTAGCGGTAGACGACACCCTCGAGACGAACGACGGGTTCCCGGTTCATTCGGTCTCCTCCGTCATCCGGCATTCCCGGATCCCGCAGGTCCAGGCGCCTCGGTCAGAACGGCGTCGGCAGGAAGTCCCGGCTTCAGGAACCCATCCGGGTTCGGTAGTTCGATCTCTATGCCGAACACCAGCTTGACCCGCTCGTCCTTGGTCTGGACGTTGCGCGGGGTGAACTCCGCGTTCTCCCGAATGCGGGATACCCGCCCCTCGAACGGCTTGTCCGGGTGCGAATCGATGTACACGCGCACCGGGTCCCCGATACGCACCCGCCCCACGTCCGGCTCCGGCACAAACACCGTCAGGTTGACCACGTCCAGGTTCTGGAGAACGAACAGGGTTGCACCCGGCCCCGCTACCTCCCCGGGCTCCACCAGCCGGTGAACCACCGTCCCGGACAGCGGCGCCTTCACTTCACAATCGGCGATCTTCTTCTCAGCAAGCGCAAGCAGCGCCTCGGCGTTGGCCAGGCCGGCCTCGGCCATCTCGAGTTCCTCGGGACGCGCCCCTCGAAGCGCCTTCCTGTATTGCAGCTCCGCCGCCTTCCGCTGCGAGGCACGAACCTTGGCCAACGTCCGCGCATCGGCAAGCTGCTTCTCCGTGACCGCACCCTCCTTGGCCAATTCCTCGGCCCGAGCCAGGTCAGCCTTGGCAGCCTCCTCCCACGCAGCAGCCTGCTTCATCAGCTCCTTGGCGGCTTGCACGTCCTCCCTGCGCGCTCCCTTCCGCGCCATCGCAAGCTGCGCTTTCGCCGCTGCCACACCGGCCCGGGCCTGCCGGCTCTGGAGTTCGATGTCGGAAGGGTCGAATCGCATCAGCACCTGCCCCTTCTCTACCTTGTCCCCCTCCCGAACCAGAACCTCCGACACGATGCCTCCCACCGTGCTCGATACACGAATCTCGTCCGCCTCGATCGTGCCACTGCCCTCGAGCCGTCCGTCATCACGGTTGTTGCAGCCCATCGTCGCCAGGGCCAGAAGTGCGGTCATTCCAGCAGACAAGAGTCGGCTCGCCATGCTCAGTCCTCCTTCCGCTCTTTGCGCGCCTTCTCGCTCAAGGCGCCGTAAAGCAGGACGGTCATCAAGGTTTCTATCGCTTGCCGCGGGGTAATCTCGAGTTCCAGGTAGGTCTTGGGATTGATGATGTTCGTGACCAGCACCTGCACCATCCGCGTCATCACCTTGGGATTGACTTCGGGCCTCAAGATACCCCGGTCCACGCTCCGCTCGATCACGCGAAGGTAGCGATCGAGCACCTGCATCCGCCGGGCATTGATGCGCTCCCAGAGGTGGGGCCAGTGGCGCTGAAGGTCTACCACCATGGCGCTCGAGATGAACTGCATCCGCGAACCAAGGAAATCCACCAGCCTGTGGGTCAAACCGACGACATCATCGGTCGCATCGAACACCTTCGACGCCTGTTCGAAGGTCCTGTCGGCCAGGTCGTTGACGAACATCTCGATCAGGGCATCCTTGCCACGCGCGAACTGGTACAGCGTCTTCTTGCTGATGCCCAGGGCGACGGACAGGTCGTCCATCGTCACGCGCTTGAACCCGAACTGGTAGAACAACTCTGATGCACGTTCCAGCACGCGCTGGCGGTAGGCGTTCGTCTGCTCGTCGGAGCCGTTCTGTCCATTACCGGGCACCGGAGTCCCCCGAGAAAACCAAGGAAACGATATGAGACCAATAGCGTTTCCATTCTACTCATACGTTTTCGCCGTGTCAATAGTTTATTGGGTACCTGCACGGGACCCTGGTCACCGTGCGCGGGAGTGAAATCCCCGTTGCCTTGTGACTTCGCCGGGTTCCGGTTCCTGCGGTCGTTGGATTTGGGTCTGGACATGTCTCGGACGGTTCTTCAAGATGACGTTATGGGGTACGACCTGCAAAGAAGGGAGGTGCGAAATGAAGAGACTGGGCGGCATCGTGACCGTGTTTCTCCTTCTGGCTGCCACCTCGGCGTACGCCGGCACCGTGTACTGGAGCGGGCCGGGCGGCGACGCGTGGAACACCAACTCGAGCCCCTACGCCGTCGACCCGGCGCGTCCTTGCACGGTGCTCTGGTACGCCTACTCGAGCGACGGCCAGTACAACAGGGCTTCCGGTGTTGCCCTGGCCGAGCCTGGCTCGGAGGGTATCCAGTACATCTTCGGATCCACCGGTTGGGGGGGCAACCGTCCCTACCGCACCAACGCTGCTGACGGGCTCGCTACAGGCTGGCTGGCGGAGAGCGGCACCAACGACTCGGGGACCGGGTTCCGGATTGCCCTTGCCCCGGACGGCTCGAGGCTGTACCACATCGACGTGGCCAACGTGATCCGGGCCTACAGCACGGCCACCGACCCCGGCGGCGTGTCCCTCTGGGCCGCGGATGGCGATGCCTTCTCACCAGGCCTGGCCAACCTGATCAAGGTGGGCCCGGACGGTCGGATCTACGGCCACTACAACGGCACCGCAGCCCTCGATCCCGCCACCGGAGAAAGGGTCTGGCACTCCGAGGCCAATCCCGAAAACGCGTTCATGCCAGGCGCCTTCTTCGACACGGGCGACCGTATCCAGTATGTCGTGTCCGGCCGGTCGAACGTCATTGCCGCCTACGACATCGCCTCCACCTCCCCCTCGAGCCCGATCTGGACCTACGCCGATACCGAGCCGGGGTGGCCGGGGCCGACCATCGATCCTGCCACCGGGGCGATCTACGTGTTCCGGACGACTCGAGTCATCAAACTGACGCGCGACGGGGAGCTGGTGTGGGAGGGCAGCCCTGTCGATGGGGGTGAGTCTGGACGAAGCTACGGCGCGCTCTCCCGGGACGGGACCACCTTCTACTACCAGACTGGCTCGAACGAGGACGCGGGCAAGCTCTACGCCTTCGACACTACCGACGGCTCCATCCGGTGGCGCTACCCGACCGGGTCTCGAGCCCGAGAATGGAACGGGGGCCCGGTGGTATCTGCCAACGGCATCCTCTTCGTGGTCAACGGCGCGGTCTCGCCTGACGACAACATGCTGTTCGCCATCCAGGACACCGAGGCAGGGCCGGTTTTGCTGGATACGTTCGACCTCTGGGACGCGGCGGACAGCGGCGGGCCCTCCCTGGCCATCGGTCCGGATGGGGTGGTCTACATGGACGGATGGGATGCGACCGACAGCGCACTGCTCTATGCCTTCCAGTCGCAGCCCCTGCTGCCTGCCCCGGAGCGCGTGACCGCCACTCCCTACTACTCCACCGTTCACCTGTCCTGGGCGCCGGTCACCGGCGGCGATTTCGGTGGCTATCTCGTCTATCGCCGGGCCGAGGGCGAGGCGTACCCTGAAACCCCGACCAAGTATGTCGGACCCCGCACCCAGTTCACCGACTACGGGCTCACCCCGGGGACCACCTACTACTACGCCGTGGGCACCTACGACCTCGGCGGCAGGCTCAACAGCGCCCTCACCGAGGTGAGCGCCACCCTCGACGACGACCCGACCCGCTACTCGAAGCACGCCAACCTCGAGCTGCTCATGGCCGTCTACACGGAGGGGTGGACCCAGGAGGAGGTGGACCGGTACACGAACGGGCTCCAGACCGGCCTCGAGTTCTACTGGCGCAACACCGGCGGCCGACTGAACCTCGATGTGACCTGGCTCTACATCGATGCCCCGATCCCGGCGACCGACGGCAGCTACGGCCCGATCGAGGGCGACCTGCGCAATCGAGGCATCCGAAACGACCAGTATGATCTGCTCTACACCATCGGCAAGGGGCTCGCTCCCTGCCTCGGCGGCTACACCGTCTTCGGGAGCACCAAGGCGTCGCTCGGCATCGTTTGTGGTGTGGCCTACCCGGGCAAGGACCCGGAGGTCGACTACACCGTGGCCTGGACCTTCACCCATGAGATCCATCACGCCATCGACGGCTTGGTCGACCTGGCCGGCGCGGACGACATGCTCTTCTGCCACTTCCCTTGGAACTACCCGGACCCACTGGACGGTTCCTGGCACGTCGACTGGGGCACCCACTACGACGGCATCTCGGCCACCATGCGTCTCTACGACGACTACTTCGGCTTCGGCTCCTTCTACGACGGCTACATCGAGTGCGTCGACAGGGACGGGGACGCCATGCCTGACGAGGACTCGAGGGTGCTCATGGACGAAGCCCGTTTCGGCTCGAGCCCACTCTCCAAGGACACGGATGGAGACGGCCTCACCGACCTGGGAGAGTACACGCGGTACAACTTCACCGGGACGGACCCCACCCGTCCGGACAGCGATGGGGACGGTTTCCTGGACGGCCTGGACCACAACCCCCTCTACCTGGCGCCCGATGTGATCCATGCCGCGTCGTCTCCACCGGACATCGACGGCGCGATCGAGTCCACCTGGCCCGTGCTGGCCGAAGGGTACTACTTCACGCAGAACAGCGCCGACTTCGACCTGACCGCCTTCGCCACCTACGACGAGGAGTTCCTCTACCTGGCGTTCGAATCGACCCGGCAACTCCGTTTCATGATCTCCCTCGACGGCTCCGGGCTCGACGGACGCTTCGAATCGGACGTCCGACACCCGGACGGGACGACCGACACCTACGACGACGATACCAAGGGCCAGCAGTATGGAGACACGTGGGGCGACGGAAACCACCTTTATGCCTACTACGGAGCGACCGAGGTGCAGGTCTACCAGGTCGGCGCGGTCCCCGGCGCCCGGGTGGCATCCCGAACCGATGGACGCTACTATCGCACCGAGATCGCGATTCCGAAAACGCTCCCGCACGGGTGCGGTTACACCTGGTACCCGCCGGACGCCCCCGTGGTGGAAGGACTCCGGCTGACCCCGGGGCAAGTGATCGGTCTGAACGTCACCTTCTCCAACCTCTCTGGCTCGAGCGCTGCCGAGTTCTCCGGAACCTGGACCAGTCTGTTCGAGACCCACGCTTACGTGGACTTCACGCTCGACTCGGTCTGCGACGACGCCATCGGTGCGGAGACGTGCGACGGCGCGGACAACGACTGCGACGGATACGTGGATGAGCCGGACGATGTCGACTACTACACGCAGTATCCCGATCACGACGGTGACGGATACGGGGCCGGCGATCCCCTGACCGACTGTGTCCTCCATGCCGGGTACGCCCTGAGTGCAGGTGACTGCGATGACACCGATCCCACCATCTCCCCCGGGGCGGAGGAGGTGCCGGACGACGGGATCGACAACGACTGCGACGGCGAGGTCGACGAGTCCGGGGAAGGAGAGGGCTGCACCCCGAACGGGGAAGGGGGAGGTACGTTGCCCTCCGCAGCCCTGTTCCTGGTGTTCCTCCTGGGACGCGCGCCGAGGACCACCCGAAGAAAGCGGCGTGAACAGCGTGCGGGGCTCCGGTAGGCCAGGCGAGACGACGCCGAGGTCTGGGTCCGGACCTGGGACGGGACACCCCTGGGCAGCTCGGAGTGGAGGCCATCCAGCGCGGTGCGGGCGGAACGGCGTCAGGGTGCAACCGGGGGTGTGGATACCACCTGGCTTTCCCTGGCCATGGACGCTTTTCAACTCCTGCACCTCGCCTGTACGCGCACCGCTACCCCCGAGATCGCCGAAGGCGGACTGGAAGACGTGACCCTGACCTACCACCTCGACAGCCGCGTCGATGCCACCCAGGTTGCCGTCGGGATTCGCACGGAGATCCGGGACACATCAGGATCGATGGTCAGCACGCTCGTCGAGCCGCAGGATATGGACGGCAATGCTGCCAATGGCACTTGTGGGCCCTCCCGCGTTCTGTGTCGTTGTCTGCACCAACCTGGACGGCCGTTGGACCCTCTCGGTGCATGTCGGGCGGCGCACCGGCGATGCGCACCGGAAACCGCCTGCCTTGGATTGCTGGGGGAAGGACAGCGCATCGAACCGTTCCTGCGCTGGCGGATTGACAACGGCGCGCAGGTGATATAAACGGAAGCATGGAACATCTGTCCAGCACGACACAGGGCCCAGAAGGAGGGGATCGGCATGGAGAATCGAGGTCGGTTGCGCGTCCTGGCGTGCAACTCGGGCAAGACGTTCGCCCTTCGCGTCATGAGGGCACTGGAAGAGATCGTCGGCAACGAGGAGGGACGGCTCGGTGCGTCCTGCTTCGGGCTGACGGATGTGACCGAGGTGGTGTTCCCGAACGGGGAAGTCAAGACGGTCATCAACGAGTCCCTGCGGGGCGACGACGTCTACGTCATCCAGTGTGTAGATGACCCGCTGTCGCCCCAGTCGGTCAACGACAACTTGATGGCGTTGCTCACCTGTGTCAACGCGGCGTTCCACTGTGACGCGGACCGTGTGACCGCGGTGTTGCCGCAGTTTCCTTACGCGAGGCAGGAGCGCAAGAAGGCCCGCGAGAGCATCACGGCCAAGCAGGTCTGCCGTTTCCTCGAGATAAGTGGGGCGAGCCATGTGATAACGCTCGACATCCACTCCGAGGCGATTGCCGGGTTTTTCGAGCATGCCTCCCTGGACAATCTGCATGCGACCAAGGTGCTGCTGGCTCGTTTCCGAGCCATCCACCCGAGGCTGGACAACCTGACCGTGGTTTCGCCGGACGTGGGGAGTGCGGAGCGGGCACGGTTCCTGTCCCGGCGGCTTTCGTGCACGTTGGCGATTTGCGACAAGGAGCGAGACTACTCGCGCCCGGGCGTGATCAAGCAGAGCCGGCTGGTGGGCGACGTGGCCGGGCGGGACGTGCTGATCATGGACGACATGATTGCGACCGGAGGGTCGATCATCGAGGCGGCCGCCATCTGCAAGGACAAGGGCGCCGATGACGTCTACCTTGGATGCAGCCTTCCGTTCTTCAATGGGGAAGCGGTGGAGCGCCTCCAGGCTGCCTACGAGCGGGGTATCTTCAAGCTCGTCCTGGGCACGGACGCTGTTCACCGGGGGCAAACGTTCATCGATGACACCCCCTGGTACCTGGAAGTATCGGTCGCGCCTCTTTTCGCCCAGGTCATCTACAACATCAACCGCCGGAGGTCGGTCAGCGCCCTGTTGCGCTAGGCGCTCCTTCCAGGTCGCCGACGGTTCGTGTCCCGGCGCAGCCTCTGAACGAGGCCGGGGTGGATGGGTGTGCCCTGGCGGTCGCGTCGCCCCCCGTGGATCGGCAATGTTCGCGGAGCGGGCAAAGAAAAAGCCACGCACTACTGCGTGGCTCGAATGGTCCCAGGGGGACTCGAACCCCCGCCGCCGCCGTGAGAGGGCGGTGTCCTAACCACTAGACGATGGGACCGGAGATGGCTGAGGAGCCAGGACTCGAACCTGGAATCTTCTGGTTCAGAGCCAGACGTCTTGCCAATTCGACCACTCCTCAGCACGGAAAGCGCCGACTACTATAGCGGGACGGAACCTGGACGTCAACAAGAAAAAACGATCTCGGCGCCCACCGGCGCGCTACTGGCTGAACATCGTGTCCTGGGAGCCCGGGGCGAAGTAGACGAGCTTCTGGCCGTATGCGCGCATGAACTGCCCCGCCCGATCGATGAACGTGTTCTCCTGGATCTTGCTCTCCGTTATCATCTTCTTGCCTTCGGTGAACAGTTCCAGGTCGTTCTCCGAGTAACCCTTGATCACGGACTGGTAGCCCTCGAGCCGAAGCTTTGCGACCTGAACGAGGAACTTGTGGATTTCCGCTATGTTGGGATCGCTTGGCTTGATAGCGCTCACGTCATCGTAGAAGGTCTTCGCTCGAGGAATGACTTCCGTCTCGATGCGCTTCGCGGCCCGGTCCGGATCTGGCTTCCCCTTGTCCTCCAGGACGATCTGGACAAAGATCTTGGAGACCTCCTCGCTTTTCTGGAGCACCGGCTCCACGGCCGACTTGTACTGAACTACCGCAACGGCCACGGGGTCGCTGGACTGCCCACCTCCCCCGCACCCCGTACCCAACGCTGCGGCGGCCGCGACCCACAGGACCGGCAGGGGCCAGGCGCGTGTTCGTGTCATCGAATACCCTCCGAAGGTACCAGCGGTTGTCGTGCGATGGCAACGCGAAGACCCATCTGAAGGAACCCAGGTTAGCAGGACGCTCGAGCCCTGTCAACGGAGAAGTGGAGGCGCCCGGCAGGTCGGGGCGCCGGCTCACGCCTCCTCGATCACGATCTCGTGTGTTATCTTCGATCGCGGCTCGAGCATGAAGCTGACGCCGCAGTAGGTGGTGCGGGACAGCTCCACGGCGCGTTCCACCTTCTTGCGGTCGATACCCTTGCCCCGCACCGTGTAGGTGATGCGCAGTTCGGTGTAGTAGACCGGGTGCTGGTCATTTGTTTCGGCCTCCACCGTGACCTCGAGCCCGGTGAAGGGCACGCGCATCTTCTGGAGAATGGATGCCACGTCCATGCCGGTACACCCGCCGAGCGCCGGGAGGATCAAGGACTTGGGCGACGGCCCCCGGTCCTTGCCGCCGAACTTGGGATTGGGGCTATCGATGACGAACGTGTGGCCTCCTAGCTCGACGTTGAAAGCCAGGCCGTCCATGTGGGTCAGGGTCGACGTGATCTTGGAGCCCATTCGTTGCCTCCTGTGGTGTGGGTGTCTCGAGGCCTGCTCGAGGGAGCCTGACCCCGGCGAAATGCGTCCCGATCGGCGGCGATCATCGCCTCTCGAGGATAGCAGGGGTGGCAAATCGGAACAATAATAAGGACAGAGTCCGGAGTATCAAGCGGCGGAGGTGTCCGCGGGTCCGGGCTGGGACGGCGCGGAACCGATTCCGAAGCAGTTTCAGCGGGGGCCGGAAAACAGAAGCATGTTGGCAAGTCGATTCCGGTGTTATACTGTGTGCGTGGGCCGAACGGGTTCGCAACCGGCAACGGCCGGGGACCAGGGCGGCTCTGGTGCATGCGTGGAACAGGAGCAGGAATGGGTTTCAGATGAACATGCTCACGTGCTGGATGAACAAGAGGGTCATGGGGCAGGGGGGGGACATGCTACCCGTGCTTCGCAGGCGTGCCCTGTGGATGCTGCTCGCGGGCCTCGCGTTCGCCTCGAGCTGCACCCAGACGGTGCTCGTCAACACGCCGCGGGACGAGGGCGACGAGCCCGGCGAGTGCGACGACGGCGTGGACAACAATCTCGATGGCCTCGTCGATTGCGCCGATGAAGGCTGCGCCACCGCAGATGTCTGCATCGACGACGACCACGACGGGTGGAGCGACGGCGGAGGCGACTGCGACGACAATGACAGCAACACCTTTCCGGGGGCCGACGAGGTGTGCGACGACAAGGACAACGACTGCGACGGCTCCGTGGACGAGGGGTTCGACACCGACGAGGACGGATTCACCACCTGCCAGGGAGATTGCGACGATACGGACAGCGGTATCTTCCCGGGCGCCGAGGAGACATGCGACGGGCGGGACAACGATTGCGACCGGGAAACGGATGAGGGGTTCGACGGCGACGGCGACGGCGTGACCGTGTGCGGTGGCGACTGTGACGACAGCGATCCCGATGTCCACCCCGGTGTCGTCGAAGCCTGTGACGGCCTGGACAACGATTGTGACGACCTGGTGGACGAGTCTTTCGACCAGGACGGCGACGGGGTCGTCTCGTGCGCCGGCGATTGCGATGACCAGGACCCGGCGACCTACCCCGGGGCCGTGGAGCAGTGCGACGGTGCCGACAACGACTGTGACGGCGCGGCGGATGAAACCACGAACGACCAGGATGGCGACGGTTTCGCGGCCGGGCCGGGCGGCCAACCCGGGACAGCGTGTCGCGCGGTGGACGGCAGGTGGGCGTTGGTGTTCAGCCGGGGTGACTGCGACGATACGGACGCCGCGGTCCATCCCGGCGCGGTAGATGCAGTCGGCGGCGTGGACGCCGATTGTGGCGGCACGGACGGCGCGGACCCCCACGTCGGTTTCGGCCCCGATTCGGCGCCGAGCATCCAGGCCGCCATCGATGCGGCCACGGATGGCCAGACCATCTGGGTCGGCCCTGGGACCTACCTCGAGCATGACGTGACGTTCGAGGGCAAACCGGTCGTCGTGGCATCCACCCACGGCCCGGGTTCGACGATTCTTTCGGCGCAATGGAAGGGTCGTGTCCTGGTATTCGACACCGGCGAAGCGGCGGACACCGTGCTCGACGGCTTCACCATCCGCGACGGGCAGGGAGACTACGGCGGAGGCGCCTACTTCGACGACTCGTCGCCGACCATCCGCAACTGCGCGATCTCGGACAACAGCGCCGTGCGCGGAGCGGGCGTCTATGTCAACCTGGGGTCGCCCACGTTCCGCAACGTCGTTTTCACCGGCAACGAGGCCGAGGAGGACGGCGGCGCGGCGAAACTGTTCAGTGCGAGCCCCGCGTTCACCAACGTCACCATCGTCTACAACCTGGCCCATCTCACCGGCGGCGGGCTGTCGATGTACGGAGCGTCGCCGGCCATCACCAACAGCATCATCGCCGAGAACTGGCACCAGGACCTGGTCGTTTCGGGCGGTTCGTCACCGGAAATCCGGTACTCCGTCATCCACAACGACATCGGGTCGGCCCACGACCTCGAGACATTGGACGAGACGGTCCTCGAGGTGTCTCCGGCGTTTCTGCGGTCCTCCAACGACAGGGACTCGAGCAACGACGACTTCCACCTGCCTCCGGGTACGAGCCTCATCGATGCCGGGGACCCAGACCTCACCGACCCGGACGGGTCCCGGTCGGACATCGGCGCCTACGGCGGTCCGGAAGCTGATTTTTCCTACTACTCCGACACGGACGGCGACGGCATGTATGACGGGTGGGAACTCGCCCACGGTCTCGATCCCACGGTCGAGGACCCGGACGGGGACCCGGACGCCGACGGCGCGACGAACCTCGTCGAGTTCCTGGGCGGCTCCCTTCCGGACGACCCGGACACCGACGGCGACGGCGAAGGCGACGGCATCGAATACGCGCAGGGGTCTTCTCCGCTCGACTGGTACGATCGTCCCGGTGGCGGCGCTCCGGTGGCGGCCCAGGTGCCTGGCGACTTCGGCGCGGTACAGGACGCCATCGACGCCATCCGCGCCGGGGGAACGGTCGTGGTGTCCCGGACCACTGTCGAGGAATCGCTGATCATCGGCGGCAAGCAGGTCGTGCTGCGGCCGGCGGAGGCGGACACGGAGCCGATCCTCAGTGCAAGCGGAGGCACGGCGTTGACCGTGCTGGGCGGGGTCCTCGACCTGGACAGGTTCATCGTCGAGGGGGGCTACAGCGAGGGACGGGGGGGCGGAGTCACCCTCATCGGCGCCGTGGCGACCATCACCAACACCACCGTCCGGGACAACATTGCGGAATATGGCGGCGGCCTGTATTGCTACCAGTCGGACGTGGTGCTCGAGGACATCGCTGTGACCGCCAACAGCGCCGGGTTCGGTGGGGCCTTCGAGGCCGTCGAGAGTGTCGTCGCTGTCACCTCCAGCACGTTCCAGGACAACACGGCGTCGGCGTTCGGCGGCGGCCTGTCCTTGAGAGCTTCCGGGATATCGCTGCAAGACGTCGCGGTCGAACAGAACCGCGTCGTCGTGCCCGAGGGGTCGGCCTGGTCGTCGCCGAAGGCAGGGGGCATTTATGCCTACCAGACCACCCTCACCGCTACCAACCTCCACGTCGCCGGCAACGATACCGAAGGGGAGGGCGGTGGCCTGTACCTCGAGGATGTCGACGCTTCGTTGGCAGGTGGAGACATCTCGAGCAACGACGCAACGAGCCGGGGCGGCGGTCTCTATCTGTACGAAACCACGCTGGAATTGAGCAACCTGGCGATTGGCGGCAACACTTCTGGCGACGACGGCGGGGGAATGGCGGTCGTGCGCGGCTCCGTCTCGACCGATACCGTGGCGATCGCGGACAACACCGCTGCCGATCGGGGTGGTGGGGCCTACTTCTACCAGCACGACCTCCTGGCCATGACAGGCGGGACCGTGGAAGGCAACCAGGCCGGCACCGACGGCGGCGGGCTCGCGCTGGACAGTGCGGGCGAGACCGCCCTCGCCTCGGTGGCATTGTCGAGCAACGAGGCTGCGGGAGATGGGGGAGGGCTCTTCCTGTATGGGCCCGGCGCCAGCACGGCATTCAGCGACATCGAGGCGGAAAACAACATCGCCGGGCGGGATGGCGGTGGCCTGTTCCTGTCCTATTGCGTCACCTCCCCGCCGGCCATCGTTCGCCCGTCGGTCTCGAGCAACAGCGCCAGTCGCAACGGGGGTGGCGTGTTCATCACCCTCTACTCGAGCGTGGACATCACGGACGGCACGTTCGATGGGAACGCCGCTGCCGGCAACGGGGGCGCGGTTGGCCTCGAGGACCATGCCACGGTCGTGTTCGAGACCACGACGGTGTCCGGGAACACCGCCGGCGACGACGGTGGAGGCCTTTGGGCGAGCGGCGCGTCGCTCACCCTGTCCATGGTCACCCTGTCTTCCAACGACGCGGGCGGGGATGGTGGTGCCATTTGCGCCTCGAGCGCTCGAGCACTCATCCTCGACGACGTGGGGATGGAGAGCAATTCGGCGGTGGGGGCCGGCGGTGGGGGCCATCTGTCCTCGTCCCCGGACATGGTCTGGGAGAACGTGTCGATCGAGGGCAACCAGGCCGACCGGGGCGGTGGACTGTCGCTCGAGGGAGCCGGGACAGCGTTGGAGGCCCGAAACCTGGATCTCGAGGGCAACGTCGCGGGCACGACGGGCGGCGGCCTGGTGCTCGCCGATGGGTCCCTGGACCTGGCCGGGGGGGTTTTCGCGGGCAACTCGGGCCCGAACGGAGGCGCAGTGTCCCTGGAGAGCGGCACGGCGACCTGGACCAACGTCGTGGCCGTGGGCAATGTCGCCAATTCCGGCGCCGCCGTCCTGGTCTGGGACGCGGCTCTCGCCGTTGTGAACGGTATCGCAGCCTACAACGAGCCGGCCAACCTGATACGCGTCGGGGCCGAAGCTGTCACGCTTCAATACTCCCTGTTCTACAACCCGGACGGCAGCGGCGTCGTGGGAGTCGTGCTCGACGCCACCAACCTGCAAACGGAACCCGCCTTCCTCGACTACTCGAGCGAAGGGCTGCCTGTCGACCTGCACCTTTCGCTGGCGTCTCCGGCGGTCAACAGCGGGGATCCGACGGTCCAGGACGAGGACGGTTCCCGCTCCGATCTCGGCATGTTCGGCGGGTCGTCCGGTGCCGCGTGGGACCGGGACCGGGACGGCTTTCCCGACTATTTCTGGCCAGGAAGCATCCACGACGGCCCGCCCGGGCTGGACCCGGGTGACTACGATTGCGACGACCTGGACCGCGAGGTATACCTGTGTCCCTGACCGGGTGGGTTCGCCGGATCTCCCGCCACGATCTTCTCCTCCTGCTGGCCGCCGCCTCCCTCGCCTGGGGCATGGGGACACTTCTTGCCGGCGGAGAAGCCGGATCCGCCGGGCGAGGTTGGACCCACTTGCCGCCCAGGGTCCCGGTGCGGCTCGAGGCGTTGCGCGGACCGCTCCCCGCCCTTCCCGGTGTGCTCAATCTGGACCACTTCGAGGGGGTGCGCCGATCCCTGCGCGCCCCTGTCGTTGCTCCCGTGGAGGTCACCGCCCGCATGCGGCTTCCCGCGGATGGCGCCCTCGAGGTGTCCGTCGTGCAGGCCGGCGGCACGGACAGGCGGCAGGGCGTCACCGTGGTGCTGGACGCGGCGCGACCGGAGCGTTCCACCATCTCGGGCTGGAGGTCCGGGCCGGGAGGCGTCGCGCGGGCATGCCGTGGGGAGCCACTGGCGTCTCGAGGGGCCGGCAGCCGGGTCCCGTGGCGGGCCCTGGTCGTCACCGTGACGCGCGAACGCACCACTGTCAGTCTCGACGGCACCACGTGGGGAACGTGCGCGGTGGGACTGGACCAGGTGCAGGCTCTGGCCCTGCGCGCCGGGCTGCAGCGCGTCCAGGTCGCCGGCCTCTCTCTCTCTTCCCGGGGCCGGGTCGTGTTCGCCGACGATTTCGGCAGGACCTCGAGGCGCCCCGTCATCCTGGCGCTCCTGGCCGCCGTGGCACTCATCGTGCTTCTCGGCCTGAGATATCTCGAGACTCGGCTGCTCGAGAAGAGCGGGGCCAACCGGGAACAGGCGTTTCTCACGTTCAGCCTCACGTCGCTGCCGCTGTTCCTGTTGCTGTTCGCCGGCGAGGACATCTCGAGGCTGCTCGCTTCCCTGCGGTTCGACCGGATCGACTCCTCGAGCCTTGTCGTTGGAGCGGGACTCGTGCTCACCGCGATGGTCAAGGTCGCCGTCCACCTGGCCCGGCCGGGCGTCGGACGGGCCACCGGGGATGGCGTCACCGCCGGCTCGAGGCATGGATCCCGGCGAGAGCGGGAGACACCGGTTTCAGCACGCTCGCCGACTGATCCGCCGCGTGCCACGCGCACCGTTGCGCTGCTCGTGGCCACGCAAACCCTGGCCAGCCTGGCGCTCGCCGACGGGCCTCGAGGTATCTGGTTCATCCTGGCCGCCGGGTTGATGCTGCCCCTGGGATGGATAGCCTTTCTTCGGCGCTGTTCCGGGATTCCCGCATGGCTGCTGGTGCGTGTCGAGGTCGTCGTGGCCCTGGAAATGGGGCTGTTCGCCGCCGGCAAGGTGGCGTGGGAGACAGGAAGCCCTTCGGGCCTGGCCGGTCTCGTGTCCGGCCGGGGTGGCGCCTGGATGCCCTACGCCTTCGGCGCACTCGCGGTCCAGTTGCTAATCCGCCTATGGCTGCTCAACCTCAACGCCCGCCTCGTGCGATGGACCAACATGGCCTCCCTGGTCCTGGCTGCCGGCCTGTTCGTGACCGCCGAATGCGCAGCCCGCTTCAGCAGCTTGAACGCCAGCCTCGACGACCGGGAGGCTCGAGACATCTTCGAGGAACTGGAACAGGTCACGGCAGGCGGCACCCATCGGGCCTGGCCGGACAAGCTGTTCCCGGTGGCGTTCGAACCGCGGAAACCGGAAACGATGCTTCGGATCGTGTGCATGGGCAGTTCGTCCACCGCGGGCGCCTACCAGATGCGCGATATGACCCTGTTCTACCCGTTCCGGCTCCAGTTGCTCCTCAACCGCGACCCGGCCATCCGGCCAACAGACGTGCTCAACCAGGGCGTGGGTGGATGGAATACCCTCTTGATGAGACTGTACCTCGAGCGCACGTTCGGCGACCTGGCTCCAGACCTGGTGACGTTCTACGTGGGACACAACGACCTGTTGACACGCACATCGGCACCGTATCGCGCCTACCTCGAGCAGTACCGGGCGTCGCTTTCTCCCTCCAGTCGCCTCCGCGGCTGGCTCAACCGGCTGAGACTCTACGTGCTGTTCAAGCAACTGCTGCTGACGCCTCGAGCGGGACAGTATTCCGCGGTGCCCGTGGCCGACGCTCGAGAGAACCTGGAGGCAGTGGCCGGCCTCGCGGCGTCCAGGGGGGCCAGGGTGCTGCTGATGAGCGAGGGGCTGAGCCCGAGCCCGGCGCCGCTCGAGCCCTACTTCGAGATGATGCGCCGGCTGGCCGAGGACCGGGACAATGTGTGGTACTTCGACGCCGCGGGCCTGTTGGCGAGTCTGCCGCAGTCCGAGGTCTTCCTGGATGATTGCCACCTGACGCCCCGGGGCCACAACCTCCTGGCTCGAGCTATCTTCGACTACCTGCGTGCCCACCCCGTATTGCTGGGGGAGGTAGGGAGGTGAGGAGAGGAGAGAGGAGAGAGGAGAGAGGAGAGAGGAGTGAGGAGGAGTGAGGAGGAGTGAGGAGTGAGGAGTGAGGAGTGAGGAGGAGTGAGGAGTGAGGAGTGAGGAGTGAGGAGGAGGGAGGAGGGAGGAGGGAGGAGGGAGTAAGCGCTCGATATGCCCCACGCTTGCCTTGTAGTCTTCCGGTTTCGTCCGCCAGCGGCAGGCGCTCGAACAGGCCGCGTCGCGTTCTCCGGGAAGCCCCTTCGGCGGCGTTCGCCCTTCTCGGTCCTCAAGCCACTTCCGGAACTCATCGAGCACCGGACGGGCATGCTCCCGGCGACGCGCGGAGAGCCTCTCCGGGCCAAGCCCCCCGGACCCGATTCGGGCCAACGCGCAACCGCACCCGCAGACCTTCTCCTCCTCCGGAATGTCATGCACCACCGCGACACGAGGCAAGTCCGCCGGGAAGGGCTTCCGACTCCACTTCTCTCGTCAGGTTCTCCTTCGGCTCGAACCGCGTCCGCTGTCAGGACTATGCACAATCTCCATAAGGCCAAACATCCTGTGTTAGATTATTCGGCGACCAAACGCCGGTCAAGGCATTCTTGGCACCGGCCGGAATGGACAGAATGACTTGCGATGGCGCATACATCTCCTCGGCAAGTGCCTGTTTTTCTTGACCAAGATGAGGTCGACAATTACGCTAACAGACATAGTGCAGACATAGTGATCCGTAGTGGTAGTCGACTACCGGAGTCTGTCGGGGACGAATGGCGATTGGGTGGAATAGAGAGTTCGCTGGACGCTGCGCGTCCAGCGAACGGCGCTACGGGCGTGGTCGGCCGAATTCGGGGACGCGCTCCGCGCGCCCCCGAACAAGCGAATGGAGGGCATCGCCTCCCCGGGTGAGCAAGCTCACCCTCATGGCTCGCCCTCATCCGCAGCGCCGTTCGCCACATAGAAGATTACATTATTGTTTCTCGGTAGGTTAGGATGAACTATAATTTTGAATGGGATCCCAGCAAGGCACATTCTAATTACAGAAAACATGGAATCCGTTTTGAAGAAGCCGCGACGGTTTTTAGGGACCCAAGAGCGTTGACAATACTCGATCCTGATCATAGCGAAGATGAAGATCGGTGGATAACGATGGGAATTTCAAAGGCAGGAAGGTTGTTGATCGTATGTCACACATTTCAGGAAGAGAACAAAAACGCGGTATCCATTCGGATATTTTCGAGCCGTAAGGCGACGAGAAAAGAAAGCGATCTATATGGAAGGTAACCTATGAGAAAGGAATATGATTTTTCAAAAGGTGAAAGAGGGAAGTTTTACCGTCCAAATGCAAAACTCAACATGCCAATCTATCTTGACGAAGAAGTCATTGCTTTCATCGAGGATATAGCAAACAAAAAAGGAACTGATTTTTCATCTGTGGCTAATCAACTTCTTCGTAGCAATATGCAATTGCTCGAAGCAATCAAATAGGATTTTGGCGGACAATCGGCTGCAAGGGACGGCAAAGAACTGGGCGGTCTTTCCAGGTCAGTTGTGTGCAGCAAATCTGGTCGTGTTTCCAGGCTTATTGCCCCGCATGCTTGCCGCCCCTGAGCCGTAGCGTTCGCAGGACGCCGCGCGTCCAGCGAACGGCGCTGCGGGCGTGGTCGGCCGAATTCGGGGACGCGCCATGCGCGCCCCCGAACAAGCGAATGGAGGGCATCGCCTCATCCGCAGCGGCGTTTGGCACACGAGAATAGAGGAGTATTCGATACCATGGAATTCATACCCGCAGGCGAGATCATCGGAGCAGCACATCAGGTGCGAACGGTATCAATTAAATATAGTCCACTGTTACCCGATGGAGAGTACAAATTTGTTGACACGTATTGCGCTGATCCTGAGTGCGATTGCCGCAAAACGATGATTGAAGTTCTGCACAACAGAAAGCTCGTTTCAATTCTCAACTATGGATGGGAGTCTGCTGCGTTCTACGAGAACTGGATGGGTGGCAGTACAGAGGATGATCCGATGCCAAAGATGCACGGTGCATCTATTGACATAACGAGTCCGAATCTTGTCAGTGCGGACGGCATACTCGAACTATTCAATGCACTTCTAGATGATGTATGGATTGCGAAGTTCAAACGTCACTACCATGAAGTCAAAGCGGCAATGTCAAGACCGTGCTAGGGCGCGGCGCGCTGCGTCCTAGCTCCCTCATGATGGGTCTCGAGCACACCGGAACCCGGTGGTCTTTCGCCGGCTTTCCGGGAACATGAACGCCCGCTCGGCAGAGAGGTCGTCGCGGAGGTTGAAGAAGAAGGAGCCGCCTCGAGCCACCTTGTTGAACCCGGACGGCGGCCCTTTTGGATTGTAGAGGATTCCGTCCTCGACGAGGCCCCGCTCCTCGTTCCAGCCGAGGCTGTACCAGTCGGCGGTCCACTCCCAGGCGTTCCCGAACATGTCTAGGACGCCGTAGGGACTACGGCCGGAGGGGAAGGCTCCGACCGGTGATGTCGTCTCGTATCCATCGGAGGCGTCGTAGTTGTCCGTCCCCCCCTTTCCGTGGTTGCAGGCTGACGGATCCCACTGGTTTCCCCAGGGGTAGCGAAGCCCGCGCGGTCCTCGAGCCGCCTTCTCCCACTCGGCCTCGGTGGGGAGCCGTTTCCCGGCCCAGCGGCAGTAGGCGTCGGCGTCGTACCAGTTGATGAGGGTGACGGGATGGTCGTCATAGCCGGTGGGCGGCTTCCCGTCTTTCCAGTTGTACGGTGCGGCCCACGGTTCGTCGACGAAAGGGGGCTTGTAGCCGGTCTCCCGCACGAAGCGGGCGTATTGCGCGATGGTGACCTCGGTGCGATCGATGTCGAAAGCGGCGACGTAGACCTGTCGTCGGCGCCGGTCCGCCGGGCCCGGGTCCTCGAGCCCCATCCAGAAGACGCCCGCCGGGACGCGGATCATGGCAGATGGCGCGGTCGGGTCCGTGGAGCGGCACCCGGCGCTCGAGCCGGGGAGAAGCAGGGCCAGGGTGAGCGGCAGGCAGCACGCTGTCCGACAGGAGCACGACAAGGATGTCCTCGATGCTGGCGACACGAGCAATCTCCGGGCCACGGTCACCTTGCCATTCTACGGCGTGCCGGGGCCGGTGTCCACATCGGCGGCACACCGGAACCCCAGGGTGGGGCGGCGTTCCCCGGGTCGTGCCGGTTCTCGAGTCGTGGTGCGCTGGTAGGAGAGGAGGGTAGACCATGCGCCGCCCCGAATCGTCTTCCAGGGGCTTGACGGCGCGCGGGGTGGCGGCTCTCGAGCCGGTGCAGGGCCTGCCCGGGCCGTCCGCCCGCCCGGCCGGTCGTTTGCAGCGTCGTGGCCGCGGCCCGAGTAGACGCTCGATGTCCATTCCCAGACATTCACCGCCAT
>JAJRTE010000076.1 GCA_024278455.1 Myxococcota bacterium | reverse complement strand
TCTGCCCACCTGGCGGTGGCCCAGCGCAACGCCGCACCGGCGCCGCTGAAGCAGGTCCGGGTGGCACCTGCCGGCACGATGACCGGTTCCTCGCCGGCGCAGGTGATTTCGACACGCCCTCGCCGGACCTGGAGCCGGAAGCCATGCCATGGATTGGTGCCCGTTCTGCTCTTCCAGGACCGGCAGCCGTGCCGCACGGTCATGTTCATTCGAGAACTCGACACCGCCTGGACCGTGCGCCCGTGGAAAGACACCTCGTGCCGGTCTCCGGCAGCGGACGAAATCGGGGAGACGCCGGTGCAGCGCCGTGCCGAGGATATTCACGTTCAGTATAGTGTTTCGAGCCGGAAAACGTGATCGGCCTTTTTTCGTCGGACAATCGGCCGGCAGGCCTGGATGCCTGGCGAAACGGGATCGTAGCTTCCTACCACCGCGGGCGATAACCGATGGCAGGACAGGCAGGAGGACATGTCAGGAGTTGCAGTGTGTGGTCAGGGCAAGTCGCCTTGTTGGCCGCGCGCCTTGCCGGGGCCCATGGCATCGAGGCCATCTTCGTGGTTTCGGCATGGCGGAGCCGTTGCCAGAAGTCATGAACGGCGGTCAAAAGGTGTACGAGCGGGAGACGACCCCGGTATTGCCAGCCAGGTCCACGCCGGTGACGGACAGAGCCACGGAACTTCCGTTGTCGGGTGCGGGGAAGGTGGAGAAATAGATGTCGTTCCCGGCGGAGATGACCTCTCCGGCGGACTCGGTGGTGCTTTCGAGCTGTGGAGGGCCGGCCAGGCGTTCGGACGGGACGATGGTGACCATCAGGTAGTTGGCCAGGATCGGATGCCTGTCGACGAGGACCGAGAATTCCGGAGGCACGTCGTCCACGGCCTGGATTGCGCCCCCGACGTCGAGTTTCCCCATGCCCCAGGAGGCGTTGGGCACCTCGCCGGTGAAACCGTCAGCGATGGCGCCGTTGCGAATGGCGGTTTCGATATCGTCGTGTGTGAAGTTTTCGTCGATCTGGCGGAGAAGTGCTGCTGTGCCTGCGACGTGAGGAGCGGCCGCGCTGGTTCCGCTGAACAGCCACGAGGAGGCGTAGGGGTAGTTGGGCCATGCGTTGATGGAGGCGTCGAAGTAGGTGGCGGCCGCGGAGGCCGGTGCCCAGACGTCGTAGTTGCCGGGTGCGGTGATGTCCAGGAGTGGCTCCTGGTCGATTCTTGGGCCGCGGCTCGAGAAAGTGCTCAGGTTCCCGAGTACTTCCTGCTGGCGAGTGGCGTAGGAGCCGACGACGATGCACTTGTCGGCGGTGGCCGGGCTGGTGACCGAGTAGGAGGGGTCGGCCACGGCGCCAGGACTGGTGCCCTCCGAGGTGATCCAGGTCGCCCCACCGGTCCAGGTGGTGCGGTCGTCTCCGAGGAAGAGGTGGAGTTTCGCGGTGGATATGCCAGCGTTGGCGATCCGGACGGTGTAGAGCCCTTCGTAGAGGAGTTCCGTGTCGTCACCCTCCTGGTGGTACAGGGTCATGTCCATCATGTTCGTCCCAGTGCTCGACGTGCTGCGGATCGCCGACACGAAGTCCCCCTCACCGTTGGTCTCCACTGAGTCCTCCACGACGATGACCGGCGAATTGGGGGAGATGCCGTTGGAAGAAATGAACTCGACCTCAAAGGTCAGCTCCGGCTGCTCCTCGCGCCAGAGCGCGGTCAGGTAGACGGTGGACACGTTGAACGTCTGATCGACGAAAAAGATGGCCAGCGCGTCCCCATCGGGGGGAGACACGGCGTACCCGTGCTTGTTGTTCAGCCCGATGTTGCCCGCGGGGCAGACCTGTGGGATGCCGTTGTCGGCCTTTTCGGTCACCGCCTGCTCCACCAAGGAGGTTCCGTCCAGGTATTCTCCTATCCAGTTGCCGAACGAGTAGAGCATGACGTCGGCGCCCTTGCTCTTGGCCCAGTTCATGGCATAGACGAGGTCCACGCCGGGAGCTTCGTTGTCGATGACCAGGAGGTCGGCTTCGGGAGCGACGCCGACGAACCGGCGCCCAGGGACGTCCCCTGCCAGGATGCCGGCCACCGACGTGCCGTGGGGATAGGTGTCTTCGGCCATGCTCAGCAGGTTGACACCTCGAGTGTGGACCGTTAGCGTCGATTCGCCGTCCATGGCGCCGGCCACCTTGGATGTGCCGAGAGCGACGAGGTATTCGGTGGGATCGGCTACGCCGTCGGCGTCGGTGTCGTCGACGATGAACAGGGGTTCGCCGAACGCCGGATCGGTTTCCCCGTATCCGGCGTCCGGGCCGTAGTCGCGCTCGCCATTGCCGTTGGTGTCGGCGAAGAGCCAGTCCTGGTCGGTGTCGAGCGAGCCGTCGGCGAGGGGTCCGTACTGCACGTCGAACATGGCATTCTCGAGGAGACCCAACACCTCGTCCTCCCCGGCCACGCCGTTGCCATCCAGGTCCACGGCATCGACTCCGGGTGTCAGCACACCGTCGCCGTCGGTGTCGAGCCAGCGAAACAGGCCGCCGTCAGGCTTGAACAGGGCGGGATGGTAGACGTCGACGCTGGTGTCGAACAGGGCGATGAGCTGTCCTCGCCCGGTCAGCCCGTCGGTCCCATCTTGTGGCACGTACCGGCCGTCGCTCCAGTCGATGGCCGGCATGCTGAGGTCCATGGCAGGGGCGGTCAGGCGTCTCTCGACGGCCTCGAGGCGTGCCACGGCGGGGTCGGCCTGGACTCGAGGCAGAATCGACCAGGGGATGCGGACGCTGTAGATCGTGCCGACGTGTGCTGGCTCGCCGGTGTCCGGGAGACGGTTGAACACGACGCCTCGAGCCTCGAGCCGTGCCATGGTCGCACCGCTGGGAGGGGTTCGGAACTCGAGATAGAGCCGCACGTCGTGGGCGTGCACGGACCTGGGGGCAAACGGTGCGTCCTGGGGGAGTCGGCCGTCCCGGAACGACAACAGGAACTTGAGGTGCGGCCCGAGTCGAGCGGCACGAGCCTGCGGCGTGGCTGCGAAACTGGTGAGCAGCAGCCCGATCAGCAACAGGTGTTCGCGGTGGCGCATCATCTTCCTCCTCCAGTGGTTACGAGGACCGCTGCGCGTGTTGCAAGGCGGCGAGCAGACAGAGCCGGAACGATGCATAGCTTGTCCCGTTCACGATCCAGGTTTCCGGGACGAAGGGGTCGAGCTGGTTGGCCGGGTCGAGTTCGTCCACGGTCATGGCCGCCGAGCGCAGGTCGTCCACCATGACGTAAGCCTGTCCGAGAGCGACGAGGAGGCCCTGGGCGTCCACGGGGTCGTGGAAGGAGGCGTAGTTGGGATCGATCTCGAGGCACTTTTCGATGAGAATGGCCACGGATTCCGGGTCGCCGGAGACGGCGGCGACGCCGGCGCGGCCGGCCAGCGCGTCGGCGAACGAGGGGTCCAGGTCGAGCGCCATGTCGAAGAAGCTGGCGGCGGTTTCGAGGTCCTCTTCCTGGTAGGCGGTCCAGGCCAGGCCGTTGTAGGGAGCCGCCTGGAGCGGGTTGCCCAGCAGGGCGTCGGTGAACGCCATGGCCGCACTCTCGAAGTCGCCGGCGAGATAGAACGTCCAGCCGTCGTTCACATCGTAGTTCTCCTTGGGGTCCACGTTGTCGATACGGCCGTCGCAGTCGTTGTCCTTGCCGTCCTGGATCTCGGTGCCCAAGGGGTTGACATCGGGGTCGGTATCGTCGCAATCGCCCTGGATTTCGGACATGCCGTCGCCGTCGTCGTCGGTGAGCGACGTGTTCTCGTCGATGGCCCCGTCGCAATCGTTGTCCGCGCCGTCGGTGACCTCCACGGCGGCCGGGTTGATGTCGCTGCGGTTGTCGTTGCAGTCGGTCCCGCCGGCCACGGTGTCTGCTGGGTAGCCGTCCTGGTCCACGTCCGTTACGTCCTCCCCGGAGCAATCCTCGTCGATGCCGTTGTACGGGATGTCGTAGGCCCCCGGGTTGATGGCGGCCGCGGAGTCGTCGCAATCGGTGCCATTGCTGGACTGGACGGCCGCGTAGCCGTCCTGGTCCACGTCCACGCGGTCGGCGCCGGAGCAATCTTCGTCGACGCCGTTGTAGGGGACGTCTTCGGCACCGGGGTGGATGGTGTCGTTGGAGTCGTCGCAATCGGTGCCGTTGGCGACGCGGTCTGCGGGGTAACCGTCTTGATCGTAGTCGGTGAGGTCGGCGCCGGAACAGTCCTCGTCGATGCCATTGTAGGGAATGTCGTATCCGCCGGGGTGGATCGACGGGTTGCCGTCGTCGCAGTCCGACCCGCCGCTGGCGCAGGTGAAGTATCCGTCGCCGTCGCTGTCCTGCCCGGTGTGCGTCCCCTGGGCGGTGCCGTCGGCGCCGGAGCAGTCCTTGTCGATGCAATCGCCGATCTCGTCGATGGCGTTGGGGTGGATCGATGGGTCGGTGTCGTTGCAGTCGTCACCGCCTGTGGCCACCGAGGCATAGCCGTCATGGTCGTTGTCGACGGGCACGAGGATGCCGCCGTCGAGGCCGTCGCAATCCTGGTCGACGCCGTCGCCATCGATCTCGGTGGCGCCGGGGTGGACGGATGGGTCGAGGTCGTCGCAGTCGTCGCCTCCGGTGCCGGTGGAAGCGTGGCCGTCCTGGTCATGGTCATAGGGGACGACGCCCGGACCGTCTTCGCCGGAGCCATCCTGGTCGATGCCGTCTCCCGGGGAGTCGTCGGCGCCGGGGTGGACGTCGGGATCGTGGTCGTCGGGGTCGTCACCGCCTGAGTCCGTGGAGGTGTATCCGTCGCCGTCCTCGTCGATTCCGGTGGTAGTCGTGGCGTCGGCGCCGGAGCAATCCTGGTCGATCCCGTCGTTGGCCGTGTCCACGGCCCCGGGATGGATGGTGGGGTCCGAGTCGTTGCAGTCGTTGCCGCCGCTGGTACTGCTGGCATACCCATCCCGGTCCTGGTCGGTCGGTGCCGTGCCATCGGGGACGCCGGCGGCGCCGGTTCCGTCCGCGCCGTTGCAATCCTGGTCGATCCCGTCTCCAGACGGATCGATGGCGCCGGGGTAGACCGATGGGTCCCGGTCGTCGCAATCGAGGCCACCGCTGCTCAAGGCGTCGAAGCCGTCCTGGTCGTTGTCATAGGTGATGGTGACGCCGGCGTCGGTACCGTCGCAGTTCTGGTCGATGTCGTCCCCCGGCGTATCGGTGGCGCCGGGGTGGACGAGCGGGTCGAAGTCGTTGCAATCGGTGCCGCCGGTGCCCTGGGAGGCGTAGCCGTCGCCATCGTTGTCGACCGGGATCACGCCTGTGCCGTCCTCGCCGTCTCCGTCCTGGTCGATGCCATCGCCGGGTGGGTCGGGAGCCCCCGGATGGACATCGGGGTCGGTATCGTCCGGGTCATCGCCCCCGGAGTCGATCGAGGTGTATCCGTCGCCGTCTTCGTCGATGCCAGTGGTCGTGGATGCGTCCGATCCGGAACAGTCCTCGTCGATCCCGTTGCCCGCGATATCGACTGCGCCGGGGTGGATGTCGGGATTGGTGTCGTTGCAGTCATTCCCGCCCTGGGCACTTGCGGCGTAGCCGTCACGGTCGGTGTCGATGGGGTTGACGGTGGCATTCCCCGTGCCGTCGGTACCGTTGCAGTCCTGGTCGATGCCATCGCCGGACGGATCGACGGCGCCCGGATGGATGGTGGGATCCCGATCGTCGCAATCGGTGCCCCCGATTTCTTCGGCCAGGTAGCCGTCCTCGTCCTCATCGAGTGTGCCGCCGAGTGTGCCGTCGCAGTTTTCGTCGATCGTGTTATCGGGGACTTCGACCGCTCCTGGGTGGACGTCAGGGTTGCCGTCGTCGCAGTCGGTTCCCCCTGAGCCGTAGGATGCGTATCCGTCGCCGTCCATGTCCACGGGGATGACCCCAGGGCCGTCGGTGCCGTTGCAGTCCTGGTCGATGCCGTCGCCGTCGATGTCTGGGGCGCCGGGATGGATGGACGGGTCCGTGTCATCGAGGTCGTCACCGCCGGAGGCCACGGATGTGTATCCGTCTCCGTCGGCGTCGACGCCTTCTGGAGAGGAGCCGTCCTGGCCGTTGCAGTCCTGGTCGATGCCGTCGCCGTCGGTGTCCACCGCGCCGGGATGGATGGACGGGTCCGTGTCATCGCAGTCGTTCCCTCCGCTCGACGCGTCGGCGTAGCCGTCCCGATCCTGGTCCACGGGGATGACGGCCGCGGTTCCCGTCCCGTCCACGCCATTGCAGTCCTGGTCGATACCATCGGTAGAGGGATCGACGGCTCCGGGATGGATGTCGGGGTCCTGGTCGTCGCAATCGGTCCCGCCGGCTGCCATGGAGGGGTAGCCGTCTTCATCCTCGTCGACACCGCCGCCGTAAATGCCGTCGCAGTCTTCGTCGATGGTGTTGCCGTACACCTCTTCGGCGCCGGGGTGGATGTCCGGGTCGGCGTCGTTGCAGTCGGTGCCCCCGGAGCCGTAAGAAGCGTACCCGTCGCCGTCCATGTCCACGGGGATGACCCCGGGGCCGTCGGTGCCGTTGCAGTCCTGGTCGATGCCGTCGCCGGCCGGGTCTGGGGCGCCGGGGTGGATGGATGGGTCCGAGTCGTCCAGGTCGTCACCACCGGAGGCCACGGACGTGTACCCGTCTCCGTCGGCGTCGACGCCTTCGGGGGAGGAGCCGTCCTGGCCGGAACAGTCCTGGTCCGCTCCGTCGCCGGCGGTGTCCACCGCACCGGGATGGTAGGATGGGTCGGTGTCGTCGCAGTCGTTGCCCCCGCTGGCCGCGTCGGCGTAGCCATCTCGATCCTTGTCCACCGGATCCACTGCCGCGGCTCCGGTTCCGTCACGCCCGTTGCAGTCCTGGTCGATGCCATCGCCGGCCGGATCGACGGCGTCCGGGTGGATGGTAGGGTCCCGGTCGTCGCAGTCGTTCCCCCCGGCGCTCTGGGCCGGGTAGCCGTCTTCGTCCTGGTCGACGGTGCCGCCGTACTGCCCGTCGCAGTCCTCGTCGATGACGTTGTCGTAGACCTCCTTGGCGTCCGGGTTGATGTCCGGGTCGGTGTCGTCGCAGTCCGTGCCGCCGGTCCCGGTGGATGCGAACCCGTCTCCGTCGGCGTCGACCGGGATGACACCGGGGCCGTCACGCCCGTCGCAATCCTGGTCGATCCCGTCCCCCGCGGGGTCTGGCGCGCCGGGATGGATGTCGGGATCCTGGTCATCGAGGTCGTCTCCTCCTGACTCCACCGAGGTGTAGCCGTCGCCGTCGGCGTCGATTCCCTCCGGGTAGGTTCCGTCCGCGCCGGAGCAGTCCTGGTCCACGCCGTCGCCGGCGACATCGATCGTGCCGGGATGGATGTCGGGATCCTGGTCGTCGCAATCGTTGCCCCCGGCGGACGTGGCCGCGTAGCCGTCCCGGTCGGCATCGGCGCTGCCGGTCCCGGTGCCGGTTCCGCCGTCGGAGCCGTCGCAATCCTCGTCCACCCCGTTGGAGGGGACCTCAGCGGCGCCGGGGTGGACGTCCGCCGAGTAGTCGTCGCAGTCGTCGCCGCCCGCTACTCGAGCGGTGTAGCCATCGCCGTCCACATCGGTCAGGTCGGCGCCGTTGCAGTCCTGGTCGATCCCGTCGTAGGGCACTTCCGCTGCTGCCGGATGGATGGTGGGGTCCGAATCGTCGCAATCGGAGAACCCGGCGGTGGTGGATGCGACGCCGTCGCCGTCGGCGTCGATGAGGTCCATCCCGTCGCAGTCCTGGTCGATGCCGTCGTAGGGTATTTCGTCCGCACCGGGGTAGGTGTGTTCGTCGGTGTCGTCGCAGTCCGATCCCCCGCTGGATTCGGCGAGGAAGCCGTCTGCGTCGGAGTCTATGCGGACCACGTCGTCGGCGCCGCTGCAGTCTTCGTCGATACCATTGTTGGGGATGTCGAGGGCGCCGGGGAACACCCAGATGTCCTGGTCGTCGCAGTCGTCGCCACCGGCCTCCTCGGCAATGTAGCCGTCTCCGTCCATGTCGTTGACGTCGGCACCGTCGCAGTCCTGGTCGATGCCATCGTAGGGGATCTCGTCGGCGCCGGGGTAGGCCCGGTGGTCTCCGTCGTCGCAGTCGCCGAGTTCGACCGTGTAGCCGTCGCCGTCGAGGTCGTCGGTGGTGGGGGCGGTGCTGGAGACGCTGCACGCCGGCGCGCCGGAGACCAGCGCGAAGAGCGCCGCCATGGCGGCCAGCCGATATCGAGCGGGTGGGTGTGCATGCCTCGAGGAAGAACGGGTCGCGGGCCGAGTTCGTTCACGTTTCACAACTGCCTCCGCGCAAGACGCTGCATGGTACCTGTCGCCGGGCTAGCGGGCACAGCGAAACCCAACGGAACTGTACTGGGCCAGGGGGTCGGCCTGATCCCGGAATGTGGAGGCGGTCTTGTCGTCCCCGCAGAACCACGAGCCCCCCCGGACGACTCGAGTCGCTCCGTTGGGTGCGCCTTCCGGGTTTTCGGTTTCACCCCACTGATAGTAGGTGGCGTTGTAGTAGTCGGCTACCCACTCCGCCACGTTGCCGGCCATGTCGTAGACACCGAAGGGCGATACGCCGCCAGGGAGGGAGCCCACCTCGATGGTGTCGGCCGTACAGCCTTCGAAGTTGGCCTTGTCGCAACTCGGGGGCGTGTCACCCCAGGGATAGGTGCGGCCATCGGTGCCTCGAGCCGCCACCTCCCACTCGGCCTCGGTCGGGAGGCGCTTGCCCAGCCACCTGCAATAGGCCTCGGCCTGATCCCACCGGACGTTGATGACAGGATAGTACTGGTACTGGCTGTCGGTCCAGTAGTCTTCTCGAGTGACCGACTGGACGGCGCCGTCGTAGACGCAGGGGTCGGGATTGCCCTCGATGAGCGGACCCGGGCATGAATCGGAGTTGACGAATTCCCGAAATTCGCGGTTCGTCACCTCGTACATGTCGATTTCGAACGCATCGAGGGTGACGTCGTGGGCCGGGCCGTTTTCGGGAGACGCCTTGTCCGGACCGATGGTGTAGGTTCCCGCCGGGATAGCCACCATTGGGCTGAACGATGTCTCGCCTCCACCGCAATGCACCGCCAGCATGCCGGCCGCGAAAAGCCACCCCCCGATCTCTACTGCGTGTCGTTGTCGCCTCATGGGTCTCCTCCACGGTGCAGGATGGCACGTTGCAGGCAGCCTCGAGCAAAAATGGCGGCCCGGGTCCAGGGAAGTCCCTGGAACCCTGCCGCCTTGAGTATACCTCGAGATCGACCTGCAGCGGGAGTCCTATTGGGGTTGCTGCCCGGTGACGGGATCCGTGGGCTCGTTGATGCACCGGACATGGATCACGCCGTCAGGCGGCCCGCACACCTCGACGCCGTCGAGCGGCCGAGTCCACACATCGACGTAGGTGTCGCCGAGGAATCCGATCTGGTTTTCGCGATCGATCTGGCCGTCGCCGTTGTCGTCCAGTTCTCCGTCGTGCTCCGTATCCCTGTACTGGATGTCCTCGGTTTCGACTCGACCGGGCCAATAGGTCTTGGTGGAGTCGATCCGGACGCTCCCCGTCTTCGTGCGGGGATCAACGATGGCCCCACCGCAGAAATCACCGTTCTGATCGGTCTGCGCCCGCTCGAACCAGGTGACCATGGTCGTGTTGACCAGGGTCCGGCTGCCGGTGCCGTCGCTGCAACTCACCACCAGGTAGACATAGGACTTGGCACGGCTCCAGAGTGTGATGTCCGAACCGCGGACCGGCTCCACGTCGTTGGCGTGGCGGACATTCAGGCACACGCAGGTGCGGTCCGGCTGTTCGATGTCAATGGAACGGGTGCAGACCACCGGCGGACGGTCGGGATTGCAGGGCGAGAACTCCGGCACTTCCGCAGCAAGGGTGAGATACCCGCCCTCGGATCCGGTGGAGATGTTCCATTCGTAGTCCTCCACCAGATCCCAGTTGGCGTTGTTGTAGTTGAAGTGCCACAGCGGGATCGTCGGCTCCACGTACTCGTCGAGTAGATCACGGTTTTCGTCGTTGAACGCCACGATCTTGTCCGCCGAATGCTCGCCCTCAACGATGTTCTCGAGCACCACCGTCGCGGGCTTGCCGGGGACCAGCTCGAGCCGGCGTCCGTCCTGGTACATGGTGGCGTCGAACATGCCGAACGTGACGATGGGGTCCGTGCGGTAGGAGGGGGTCCCGGTCTCGTCCAGAATGGGGTCGCCGTTGTCGTCCCGCTCGGGGCTGACACCGTACAGGCTGCCCGGCGCCGCCTTCATGTCTTCCGCCACGTAGGGACGATAGGTGACGATCGATACCTCCACAGGCCCGGTCACGAGTTCGCCGGTGTCTTCGTACATGAGCGAATCAGGCTGGAACGTCACCGACCCTTGCCCGTCGCTGACCGTGCCCCCCTCTTCCGCCACGATGACGTCCGTGGCGGTGTAAGGCTTCATCACCATCACCACGTCGGCCACGTAGTCTTCCGGTATCTGCGCCTCCTGCACCTTATCGGGGTAGCCGTCCTTTTCCGCCCAGAGCTGGACGGTCGTCTCCCCGTCCAGATCGGCCGCCGCGATGGCGAAACGGCCGTTGGCGTCGGTGTACTGCTCGATCTCCGTGCCAGGTACGAACACCTTCGCCCCGGCGACCGGAGCGCTCAGGTCGTCGATGACGGTCCCGATGATACCATACTCCAGGTCGCCGAGATCGTCGGCGATGGTCTCCGCGCAACTCGTCTCATCAGAACCGGACGGGCCACAACTCGCCACCACGAGCCCGAGAACAGAGGCTGCCGCCAGAGCCTTCGGGATCGCAAGACTCCATCTGTGCTTGAACATCTTGACCTCCTTGGATCGTTTCGCCGCCGCCTCCGTGTTGCGGACAGACGAGTCGCCGCTGCAGCGAACAGGGGAACCATTGCGAACATCGTACCCACATTGTATTGCAAGTCGATTGCCAGATCAAAGTTTCTTTTCCCGTGAGCAACGTTGTCCGCACCGTGGTGCTCAATCCCGTGTTCCGGCGCGAAAACCGGTGGCTCGCTCGTACGCGCGAACGTACAACTTGCCACGCATTCGGACTCTTGACCGGGATTGGAATGGGGTATCCATGTCCCAATCGGGACGCGCGTGGGACAGCCCAACAGTACCCCAGGGCGACATCGGACGGGGGAAATGCTATCATGGCGCCAACAGCGGTCCGGAACCCTGAGATGTACCGGCGCGGGAACCAGGCCGGCGGAAACCGAACGCGAAGACGGCATGAAAGAAAAACTCGAGCCGGCACCCCCGGTGTCCGGAGCCGTGCCACCTGTTTTCCTCGCCCGTCCCCGCGGCCCCCCCCCGCCCGGGCCAATGGGGAGGAGAGCGTATTGGCGTGATACCCCCGCACCCGTGCAGCGACGAACAAGCACGAAGACATGACATGACATCCGCCGCCAGGCAACCACGCTGCCGGTCGAGCAGTAAGCTCCACGTTCGGGCTCGCCGAATGTTCCGGACGACGGCATTCCGCACGGTTCTCCCGGTGGCAGGACTCGCGCTCGCTCTCACCGCGGCGGTGGCGGCCTTCCAGGCCATCACCTCGAGACCGGGAGACGCCGGGATCCGGTGGTGGTCCGCAACGGTCCGGCCTCAGCGCGCCGTCGTCCCGGACAGCGCCCTGAACGAGGCCCCGCGACCTCCGCCGCCCGCTGATGTGCGCGCGAAATCCGCGGAATCGACGCGATACGCTGGGTCCGGCCGACGACCGGCCGGTCAGCAGGACAGGGCCGGCGCACGTTGGCAGGCGGTCGCAAACCATGCTCGAGATGCCGTGGTGCGCGTCTCCGTGCCCGACGGAGATGCGACAGGGTTCGTGGTCGACCGCAGGGGCCTCGTGGTTTCGGCCTGCCACGCGGTCGCGGGGAAGGAGCGCATCTTCGTGGAGTCCGCCGGGACACGCTACCCGGCCCGGATCCTGCGCTCGGCGCCCGCATGGGATCTCGCCCTCCTGGAGATCCAGACAGCGTCCCCGCGCCTGCACCTGGATCCGGGAGAGAACGGGCCTCCTGCGTCTTCGTTGCCGTTTCTCCACGCGCTCGAGTTCGCCGACGGCATGGCTGCTCCTTTGCCACTTCCCGTCATGGCCGCCAGCGCGGCGGAAGGTGCCTCGATCAGCGTCCGTACCGGAAAGATCATGAGGGTCGGTGTCGCCATGAATGGTGTCGCCCTGCTGGAAGCGGCCATGGCGGTCGAGCCGGGCGACTCCGGCGCCCCGGTGCTAGATGGCGCCGGGCGTGTCGTTGGCGTCGTAGCAGCGATGCGCTTGAGCGGCGGCGGTGCGCCGTGGCCGGTGGCATACATCCTGCCTTCGAACTACCTGTTCGATGGGGCGGATGCGTTGATGCGGGGACACGGAAGGACGGTGCCGCTCGGCTCGAGTTTCCTGTGGTACCAGCTCAGGAGTCTTGCGGACCTGGAGTCGCGGGGGCTGCCGGCTCGAGGGATTGCGGCGAGCCAGGCGTTCGTCACCGGATCCCGCTACCTGGCGGTGGTGGCCGAGTGCCCGGTCGCGGGGCGGCTTTCGGGAGAGCGCGCCCCGGTAGACGTGTGGGTGCGGAGCGAGCGAGGCGACCTTCTGGTCGATGCGGTCGTGGATGGGTGGGTTGCGCGCGGTTCCGGGCGGGCGCAGGCCCCGGGAACGGGGATATACTTCTACTTTCGTCTCACCCGGGAGGAGTATTCGGGTATCTTGCGGGCAGGGGGTGCGACGGTGGAGGTGCGCTGTGACCGGTGCTTGCTGGTCCGCCACCTGCCCCTGAACGCTGAATAGGGTCCAGGTAGGGGTTGCAGGTTCAGGACACGTTGTTACACGGCGCGGCGCCGCAGGCACGTCAGGGTGGAACGCCCGTTTCTACGGTGAGACCAACCGCGCGGAGAGCACGAACGGACGAATCGAACGCGCATGACACTTGCACACGACAACCTGCTTCGGGATGTGCTCGCGGCCGCCTACGTGTTGGGGATGGTGGCCACCGCCATCCACATTCTTCTGCGCAAGCACGACCCCCGGTCCGCGGCGCTCTGGCTCTTCGCCGTCTTCATGGTGCCGGCGTTGGGGTTGGTCCTGTACCTGGTGTTCGGCGTGGACCGCGTGACAAGGAAGACGTTGCTCAAGGAGGCAGGCAACCTCCGCCTTCGCCAGGAGTACATGGCGTCTCTGCCCCGAAGCCATGCGGCCTATGAATACCCGGACGACGAGGACGCGGAGGTGTCGCCCACGGCGGAGTTTCCTGGCATGCTCGAGAAGTTCTGCGAGCGTCCCTTGCTGGTTGGCAACCGTGTCAAGCTCATGCTCCAGGGCGACCAGGTGTACCAGGGCATGCTGGATGCGATAGAAGGGGCGAAGAACAACGTCCATCTCCAGGCCTACATTTTTGTGGCGGACAGGGTTGGCCGTCAATTCGTGGAAGCGATGATCCGCAAGTGCCGGGAGGGGGTTGCCTGCCGGTTGCTCTATGACACGGTCGGTTCTATCGATTCGCTGTGGTTTCTCGATGAACTGGCTCACACCGGCGTGGATGCCCGCGCCTTTACGCCCTTGAACCCCCTGAAGCGCAGGTGGCAGATCAACTTGAGAAACCATCGAAAACTGCTGCTCGTCGATGGCAAGGTCGGTTTCACGGGCGGGATGAATGTGTGCGAGAAGCACCTGGTCGATCATCCCTTGTTGACTCGAGTGAAGGACTACCACTTCATGCTCGAGGGCCCCGTCGTTCACCAGATGCAGGAGTGGTTCGTCGAGGATTGGTACCACGCCTGCGGCGAAAGGCTGCTTTCCAAGAGGGTCTTCCCGCCCCTCGAATGGCGCGGTGACGACCTGGCTCGAGTCATCACCAGCGGGCCAGACGGGGACCACGAGGCCTTCTACCAGGTGGTGTTCGCGGCCATCGTGGGCGCGCGCTCCAGGCTGTGGATCGTGAGTCCGTATCTCGTTCCGGACAAGGGCATCTTGAGTGCGCTGCGGCTGGCTGCCCACCGGGGTGTGGATGTCCGGCTGGTCGTTCCCGGGCGAAGCGACCATGCCGTGGTGAGCCTGGCGGCGCGAACCTTCTACGAGGAGCTGCTGGGCTACGGCGTGAGCATCTACGAACGCAAACCGCCTTTTCTCCACGCCAAGGCCATCGTGGTCGACGACGACTGGGCCATCATCGGTTCCGCGAACATGGACATGCGGAGCTTCAGGCTGAATTTCGAGGCGAACATCGAGGTGCGGAGCCGTTCGTTCGTCCGTGCGTTGGGGGTGGCGATAGAGGACGACATCCGCAACTCGGTCCCGGTCTACCTGCCGACATTCCGGGGGCGATCGACGGCGGTCAAGGTGGCGGAACGAGCGTGTGCCCTGTTGAACCCGCTGTTGTGATCCTTCAGGCAGGCTTCTGAACCGTCACCACCGTGCTGCAAATCGGGCCGCCGATGTTGAGTGTCGTGCCGACTCGAGCGTCCTTGACCTGGAGTTCCGGCGGGACAGCTCCGATGAGTTGGCTGTGGACCCAGCCGATCATGGCCACGCCGGTGGCGCTGATGGGGTGCCCCTTGGCGATCAGGCCTCCGGATGTGTTCACGGGGCACTTCCCGTCACGATTCGCGTGGCCGTCCATGAAGAACTTGAGGCCCTGGCCGGCGTCGGCGAACCCGGTCGTCTCGATGGCGAGCGGGCCCATGACCGAGAAGCAGTCGTGGACTTCCTGGAAGGAGATGTCCGCCTGGGTGACGCCCGCCATCTGGATAGCGCTCGAGAAGGCCTTCCTGGCGCCCACCGGCTTGAGCAGGTTGTCGCCTCGAGACGCGATGGAGAGGCTGTCGGTGGCCTGTCCGAAGCCGGCGAGCAGGGTGGCCTGGGCCTTGTCGATGCCCAGCCGGGTCAGTCCTTCGTCGTCGCATACCAGGATGCGTGCCCAGCCGTCGGAGACCTGGGAGCATTCGAAGAGCTTCAATGGCAGGGGCGGATCACTGAAGAGCCGGTAGCTGCCCAGCACGGCCTCGGGGGTGACGGGCGCCTTGGTCTTGTGCATGTGGGCAAGCGGATTGTAGGATGCGTTGGCGTAGAAGATGGGAGGGATGCAGGCGAAATCCTCTTCGGTCACCCCGTAGGTCTTCATGTACTGGTCCATGATGACAGCGAAGGCGTGGGGGAAGGTGAAGGGAGGAAACAGGTCGTCGGCGTGGGCTGCCGTGCCCAGGGCGAGCCCCACCTTCTTGGAATCCAGCTTGCCTTCCAGCGGGTGCATCTTCTCCACACCGATCGCCATGCCCACATGGGCCATGCCGGCGAGTATCTGGGCCGCGCAGTCGAGCACGGCGAGCCCCCCGGAGTCGCATGCATTCGCCACGCCCTTGATCGATTTGTTGGTGTAGGTGGGATCCATGGCCACCAGGCCCGCAATCAAGGACTGGTCGTTGAGGAGCGGGGTAAGCAATCCCGCCACCGCGATGTGATCGATACCGCCGCGATCGATGTCCTCGAGCCCCTCCTTGCCGGCATCGAGCAGCATCTGCTCGACGGGATAGTTGCCGAGCTTGCCGAACTTGCTCTGTGCGTACTTGACCAGGTACAGGTTCTTCATGGGTGCCTCCTCACGCGATTTCATTGTGGAATCCCAGGGAACGCCGGAACGGCCCCCGCCGCCGGCTCGCCATACGACGTTCGCCCAGGTGATTCGGGATCGAACAGGTATCAGCGGGAAGCTACCACCATTGCCTGGACGCATCAAGCACTAACGGGGTAAGATGGAACAGACTGCCGGCCAGAATCGTGCCGCGGTCGAGACACCAGGGGCTGCTGGGCATGTGGGACACAATCGTCATTGGTGCAGGTCCTGGCGGTGTTTCCGCCGCGATCTGGGCGTACCGCCTCGGGCTGACGACCCTGCTCGTCGACGCCAGGGATCGTATCGGGGGACAGTTGCTGGAGCTGCACGGCAAGGTGGTGGACTATCCGGGGCTCCCGGTGGAAAAAGGACATGAACTCGCGCCCCGGTTCGCCCGTCACCTGGAGAGCCTGTCCGTTACGGTGCGTCTTGCCACGCCTGTCGTCGAAATCTCGGCGACCGGCCGGTCTGTGGCAACCCGGGACGGGGACCTGCTGGAGGCACGATCGCTTATCCTGGCCACCGGGGCCAGGCGACGCCGGCTGGAGGCCCCTGGCGCGGAACGCCTTCGCGGCAAGGGCGTCAGCGATTCGCCCACCCGGGACCTGGAGTTGGCCAGGGGAAAGGTGGTAGGGATCGTGGGCGGCGGCGACGCGGCCCTCGAGAATGCCCTGCTTCTCGCGGACGCATGCACAGCGGTGCACCTGATTCATCGCCGCGGTACATTCCGCGGGCGCACGGGATTTCGGGAACGGCTCGAGCGCCGGGACAACGTGACCTTTCACATGGAGACCGTCGTGGAAGCCGTTCTGGGTGACCGGTGGACATCTGGCGTGCGCCTGCGAGGGCCGCGAGGTGTCGAGGACCTTTCGCTCGACATGCTCTTCGTCAAGATCGGTGTGGTGCCCTGCTCGGAACTCGCCAGGGGACAGGTGCAACTGGACCGGAAGGGCTACGTCATCGTGGGTGCGGACCAGCAGACCAGCGTCCCAGGCGTGTTCGCCATCGGCGATGTGTGCAACCCGGTCTACTCGAGCATCGCCCATGCCGTTGGACAGGGCATGGTGGCGGCGAAAACCATTGAGATGATCCTGTCGAAGTGACTCTCTCCAGGAGGTGTGATGTGTGGGGCTGCGAGATGGTTTCCTGGGTCGCGCACCTGCTGGGAGCGGCCATCATTTGCCTTTCCACCCCGGTGGCGACTGCCGCCCAGGTCTCGAGTGTCGGGGCGGATACCGCCGGTTCGGATTCCGGCCACGCGGCTGGCGACAACCTGGCCTCCGAGCAGGACGCCGAAACGGGGAATCAACCTGCCGCCGGCGCAAAAACAGAGAGAATCGCCGCCCGGGTCGCTCGAGTGATCGACGGAGACACGCTCGAACTCGCCAACGGCGACCATGTCAGGCTCGCGTTGATCAATGCGCCCGAATCCCACGAACGGTTCGGGGACCGGGCGACTCGAGCCCTGGCCGCCCTGGTGGAACACAAGGATGTCCTCCTGGTGTGTGGCCCCAGGGCCCGGGACCGCTACGGACGCCTGATCGCCGATGTGTACGTCGATGGAGAGAGCGTCCAGACGAAACTGGTGCGGTTGGGAGTCGCCTACGTGTTCGTCGTCGGAACCGGGAAGCCGGCCGGGTACGAAGCGTTGATGGCAGCCCAGAAAGAGGCGCGGGAGGCACGGCGGGGCGTCTGGGCCGACGCACGCTATCAGCGCCCGGTCACCGTCACAAGTTTCCATGGCAACGCCCCAGGCAACGATAGCAAGAATCTCGACCGGGAGTATCTGCGCCTGGTCAACCTCTCCGCCGACGCGCTCGATCTCGAGGGATGGAGCATGACCAACAGCCGGGGAGACCGGCTGGTATTCCCCAAGATCACCATTCCGCCGGGGTTCACGTTCAAGGTCGTCAGTGGAAAGAGGGAGGCCCGGGCCGGGGCGTCCGATGGCTCCATCGCGGTCTACTGGGATTCCGATCGGGAAGTCTGG
>JAJRTE010000075.1 GCA_024278455.1 Myxococcota bacterium | reverse complement strand
TGATCGAGCTGCATCTGTGGACCAATGTGTGATCTCCACCATCCCCGATGTGGCGATGCCTCGTGTGCGCCACACAGGGGGTCTGAGAGAATTCTGTCTGCGCAATCGCACCCACTATGAGTGGGTTAGAGGTGATGCCACTCACGAGGGTGTGACTCCCGTCACTGGAGCGGTTTCCCTCGCGCTGATCGGTTTGGACGGGTTTGGGTCGGGTCTGGTTCGGGATTGGGGGTCGAAGGAAACCCCTCTGTGGGCATCTTTCCGCGGAGCTTGTGTCAAATCGGGATGCCTCCGCAGCAGGGGACGCGGAAGGCCGTGGCGGCGGATGGGGCGGCGACGCGGTCGCAGGTCTCTGCCCTGAGGACGGAGGGACGCGCAGCTGCGGCACGGAGGACGGCGGCGAAGGCGTCCGCGGTGTCCCCGACGGGAGCGACGCGCGTGGCGGCGGCGAAGATGGCCTCGGCGGAGCGGCGGGCGGTGCACCTGGCTGCGGCCCGGGCGGCGAGGTGGGCCGTCCGGCCGCCGGGATCCAGCGTGCGCCAGACGGCTGCAAGCGTTGGTGCTGACGTCGCGTCGGAGTCGGTCCCGGACGAGCCGCAGCTGGCGACGTCGCCGATGGCGGGAGGCCCAGTGGTGCCGCCTCTGCCGGCGGCAGCACTGTCCAACACCGACACGGGATCGAAGTCGCTTCCGGAACAGGACGCCGGCGACACGGTGTCTCCTCGCGCACGCGGGGAGCCTTCCGCGGAGGAGGGGGACTTGGCGATGCTCTCAACTCACGAACGCGATGGCCTGAACCGAATCCGGTTGCTTGGCCTGCCAGAAGACGACGATCTCTCGGACATCGAGCTCGCGAGGGAGGCGTTCGCGTCGGCGCTCGTGGATGCACGGGTGTTGGTGGCGGGTCGAGGCGGGCGTGGGAACCCCGTGACGGAGCGCGAGCTGCGGCTTGTGCTGCGCTTGGCGGCTGCGAAGGGAGTGATCAACGAGGTGGGCTTCGAACAGTGCAGCGTGATCGCGTTCAACCTGGTGGATGCCAACAACGACTGGATCCTCCGCAACCCGGTCAAGCGCAGCGGGCGCACGTACAGGTCTCTCATCGCGAGAATGATCGTTGGAGAGCAACCGACGGGCTTCGGCAGCGAGGCAGACCTGGGCCACTTCTCGGAGCTCGTCGACGCCGTGCGGGTGTTCAGCAACCTGCACAACCGCTCCATCGTGGACGACGGAGTGCGAACCACCAGTGGGTATTCGGGGGCCGCCGGCGCTGCGGCCGCAGCCGCCGCAGCCGCCGCCGCGGCGAGCGATGACACGCGGCCTGAGCAGCAGGTCTTGGGCTCGCTGGGGCTTGCGGTGGAGCCCACATCGGCAGCAGCGGCGGCACTGCACCTGGCACCTCCGTTGACTGGTCGCCAAGGCGGTGTCCTGCTGAGCGGCAGCGAAGCCGAAGGTGGGTCCAGCGGTCCCGCGTTGCGGCGCCGGTTGGGCAAGGCGCGGCCAGGCAGCAACGGAGGGTCGCAGACAAGCGACATGATCGAGAAACTGATGATGCTGCAGACTCTTCAGGCGCAGGAGGCCGCGAAGGAACGAGAGGCACGCGCGCGGGAACGCGAGGAAGACCGGCGGCGTCTGGAGGCTCGTGAATACGAACACTCGCAGCGCATGGACATGCTCATGATCGCTCTGCTGGGTTCGCGGGGCGCGCGCAACGTGCAGAACCCGGAGTCCCAGGACGGCGCCGCCGCAGAGCAGCAGCAGTGCCGGTGACTGCAGGGACACTTCTCTCGCGGGGAAACGCCTCCCTCAGTCCTCATCCCAACTGTCCACCACATCCTCATCCTCCCGCGCATCCAAGTCACTCTCTTCCACCCGCAACACTGAGTTCTCGAGCATCTCGGCGTCAGCTGTGCGGTACGGGGCGAAGGTTGTAGCCGCCTGCCCCACGCCAAGGATGCGAACACGCCAGTTGAAGAGCCGGAAGGCCACGGGGAAGAGGTATTCGCTCATGAGCTTGTCATCGCGATGTATCAGAGAGTTGAGCACAGGAAAGGTATTCCGCAGCGATGCGTTGCCCCACTCACTGAAATTGCGGAGCGAGTAGTGAGCCCCCATGACGCGGGAGAGGAGGGCCATGTTGGCCACTGTCGCTGACGCGTTGAAAACAGCACGCTCCCCCATCGTGAGCGCGTTGACAAGGATCCCGTCGGGGCACGCAGGAAAGGCGGAGTCACCGAGGATGTGGTAGAAATACCCGGAGACAGGCCGCTTCCACGACGTCCACGCCTTGGCGATGCGGGGGCGCATGATGGCGTAAAGTGTCGCGTCGTGCTCAGCTCCCGGACGGCACGTGATGGCACTCCAGATGGCGCCGTCCAGACCCCACAACAACAAGTGCTTGTGTCGCGGCGCTCGCTCTTTCCCGTTGTAGTACGGGTCCTTCGTGATCGCGTGCCCGTTGTCGTCCAACCCCAACGTGGGGAGGTCAGTCTTCTTGATGTCCGAGACGGGCGTGGTCCAGCCATCAATGGCAGCCACGACACCGCGGACGGGAAGGCGCCCCTGCGACTCCGCGTACGCAGCCGCCGCGCCCGCCAGACCGTCAAGAACCACCGAATCCACCTCCATCACGATTCGCGCGTCGTCGATGCCCTGGAGAGCGACGTCAACCGCAATGAGCGCCAGCGTACGGTACCGGCTGATGGTGGACCGCGAGACGCCGAATACGTGCGAAATGTCATCTCCGTACATCGCAGTCGCCAGCCACCGCAACAGCATCCCAACCGCCAACTCCGCGCTCACCTTCCGTCGTGCCGGGAGCGAAGAGGAAACGTCCTCCGTGGTGTGTGATGGCGTTCCCTCGATCGTATCGCGTGCCCCAGCCACGAGCATCGCGAACATCGGGCGGCTGATACGCAGGTACGCCTCGAAACCGTTGTCGCTCATGCGGTTCAGCACGGCCTCTCCACGCTCCTCCGGCAACAGATCACCCATGTGCAGGCGCGGTCGCCACTGCCGCGCGCGCCGCTCCGCAGTCTCCTCCTCCAGCCCCGCCTGCTGCAGGAGGAGGACCAGCGCCACCCCGTCCATCCACTTCACCACCTCCACACACGGATCCCTAATTAGGGTCAGAATCCATAGTACGAACACCCCCCCAAAGGCCGCTGTTGAAAAAATAGCCACGGAACGAAATCCGGAGCAAAATCTTCCTACTTTTCTGCCTCCAACGCAAAAAAAACAGCCGGGGAAACCGCTCCACTATCAAGGCGTTCTAAAGTGCAGGCACGCCTTTCCAGCTGGAAAGGCACGCCTTCCCACCTTCCGCCCCCCTTTTTTTTTCCCCTCCACTTTTTTTTTTCTCTCCTTCTCTCCTCGTGTCTTCTCGTCTCGTGCTGCGGGTCGGGCGAGGGCGTGGGCGCTCGTTGTTGCTGAGCGCGCGTGGCCGGCCATGTCCGACCCGTCGCTGTGTTCGG
>JAJRTE010000074.1 GCA_024278455.1 Myxococcota bacterium | reverse complement strand
TCCCGGCCGCGCGCCTCGAGACCTCCTGCGTCGTGAGGCCTGGCACGTTGCGAGGTTTCCATGGTCGCCGGGGCTGGTGGACGTGCCGGGCCCCTGATCCTGCGATTGGCGGGGAGGATCCGGGTTTCCTCTGGTGGAGAGTGCACGGGGCGCGCCGGCAACGCCGTGGCTGAGACCTGTGACCGGCTCGCAGGCCCGTTGCCAGGAGTGCGCCGGGGCGAAGTCCCTGTTCGTCTCCGTGCGCTCCCTGCTGCCGACTCCGCCATCGAGATCCGTGGTGTGCGCCGTTCCGGGGGCGAAAACACCTGGCCGAAAGACGTCCCCGTTGCGACAGTGGCGGCCGTGACGGTCTCTCCGCCCCCTGCTTGCCGGCCAGCCTCGAGACGGCGGCCCGGTGGGGCATGGTCCCACGCAGTCGGCGTCTCGAGAGCCACCACGACAGTCTCGGCGGCGTCGGGGTCGGAATCGCCGGTACCCTCCCCGGGCGGTAGGGGCCGGGGAGAGGCTGCGCGCGGTGCCACGCTCGGCATGGCCGCTCCGGACGCGGTTGCCAGGCTCGAAACGACCGTGTTGGCCGGCTCGTCGTCCCAAGTCGATCGGTTCTGCGGCCAGGACACTCGAGTCTGATCCGGATCCGCTTCTCCTGGAGTGGGCCGGGTCGGCACGGAGTCCCTCACGCCGACCAGGACGGTCTCCATGATTTCCTGGTCGTCGGTGCCGGCAGCGTGGGGCTCCCGTCCTCGTTCCGCCGGGACCACCACCGCCGTGGGAGCCAGGTCCACGCCATCGGCAGGGGATGGACCGGTCCCTTCACTTGACCCGGGGGGGGGTGGATCACTCGAGGCACCGGAGCGTGCGGTCGGCCTTTCCGGCGCCAGCACTCGGGGAGGCTGATCGTGCCAGAGACTGACCGGTTCGGCGTGCCACAGGCTCTCGACGGCAGGCCCGCCGTGGGCACGGTCACCTCCGGCGCCACCGGATCGCACGGGAGGCTCGTGGCCGAATGCGCCGGGGTCCATGGATTGCTCCAGGAGGGCTTCGGCTGGTGGTACGTCCTCCTGGAGCACCTCCCATGCCGGAGAATCGACGTGCGCGCGACCGGTGCGCGATGTTGCCTCCCCGGCTTCATCGAGCGGCGTGTCCGTCCAGAGGGAGACAGCGACCGGCTGCGCGGGCCGTTCTGAACCGGGGGGCGTGGCTGTCACGCCGGCCTCACGCGGCGCCGGCGACATCGATGGGTCCATCGAACGACCTGCACTGCTCGTGGCGCCCGGCGCGGATCTCGATGGCGCGCTTGTCTTCGGTTGCGGGGAAGCCATGGCCGGCCGGTGCGGCGTTGCTGGTGCCGCCGTCGCGCTCCGGTACTGCTGCACCTCGCCAACGGGCAACGGTGATGGGGGAGGCGCCGGCAGGTGCCCGGCAGCGGTCGCAGAGGAGGAGGCGCCGGAAGGACCGTCCCGCAGCAAGGACGCGAGCCATTCCCCGAGCGGTTGGCCTCGAGGCACGACTTCGAGACAGGACGCCATGGCAGCACCCATTTCGGCCGCGGAACGGAAGCGGTGCTGCGGCAGGAAGGCCAGGGCCTTGATGAGGAACCGCGTCAGCGACTGGTGGCAAGGCCCAGCCGGGATCCGCGCGAGCGCCTCGAGCACGTTGCCATCCTGGGCCTTTCTCAGCACGCGTTCCGGTGTTTCGGCCTGGTAAAGCGCCTCGAGCGTCAACATTTCGTACAGAATCAGCCCGACGCTGAACAGGTCTGCGCGCTGGTCGATGTCCGTCTTTCCCCAGGCCTGCTCTGGGGACAGGTAGAGCGGTGTGCCGCGGAGCGCCCCGGTGTGCTTGGTCTGCGTTACGCTGCTCTCGGATCGCGCGACGCCGAAGTCGGCGACCTTGACCACGCCGTGACGGCTTATCAGGATATTGGAGGGCTTCAGGTCCCTGTGAATCAGGTGGAGGAGGTTTCCCTGGGAGTCCGAAGCGGTGTGCGCATACTGGAGTCCCTTGCATACCTGCACCAGGATGCGGAGGGTCACGTCAAGCGGCACAGGGCTCCCAACGCGCGCGTACATGCGCAATACCTGGTCCAGGGTGGGTCCGTCCACCAGTTCCATGGCCAGGAAGAGACGCCCGTCATGCGCACCGAAGTCCAGCGTGGCCACGATATTGGGGTGGGCGAGGTGCCCGCCGAGGCGTGCTTCGCTGATGAACAACCGGGCGAACTCCGGACTTGCGGTAAGGTGCGGGTGGAGCAGCTTGAGGGCGACCACCCGGGTGAACCCCCCCATGCCCAGCATCTCCGCGCGGTAGACGGCGGCCATGCCGCCCTGGCCGAGTTTCTCGAGCAGGCGGTAGCGTCCGAACGTGGGCGCGCGGGTGTTCGACCGTCTTGCGGTTTCCATCTCCACCACGTGCTGTCAGATCTGGCAGAACACGACTGTCTATCCAGATGCCTGTATTGAAGCATGATGACAGAACAAAAGCGATGCAAAAGTGGCATGAGCGCTCCTGGCATGGGTGGCAGGCATGCTGGGCGGGACCGATGGATTGTCCCGTGGATGGGGAGGGCGCAATGGCGGGGTGCGCGTGGCAGGGGGCGTGGTGGAGGGTTCGTGGATCAGGTATCGCGGGAAGGGGAGGTGGCGCCGGAATCGCCCCTGCCCGGATGGGCGCCGGGCGCGGGCGCGGACAAGGGTGCGCTTGGCCCCGTCGCGACGGCTGCCGGGCTATCCAGCAAGATCGCGATCCATCTCAGGTCCTGAGTGTGCTCGAGCATGATTTTCACGATCATGGTGAGCGGTACGGAGAGCAGCATCCCGACCGGCCCCCACACCCAGCCCCAGAAGACCAGGGAGAGGAACACGACGAGCGTGGAGAGCCCCAAGCGTCGCCCCAGAAGCTGGGGTTCAATGACGTTGCCGATCGCCACATTCACCACCAGGTATCCGGCTGCGGCTGCGACCGAATAGCCGACGCCGAGCTGGACGAGGGCGAGCAGGACGGCCGGGATGGCGGCGATGATCGAGCCGAGGTTGGGCACGTAGTTGAGCAGGAACGCGATGAGTCCCCAGAGGACGGGGAAATCCACCCCGAGGATGGCCAGCCAGACGCCCACGAGGATGCCGGTGACCAGGCTGAGGACGGTCTTGATGAAAAGGTACTGCTGAACCTGTGCCATCATGCCCGAGTATCTTTCGAGTGCGGCGTCTCCATCAGCCGCGATGGCGTTGAGCTTGGCGGGGAAACCGGCGGCCTCGAGGAGGATAAAGACCAGGGTGAGGAGCACGAGGAACGTGTTGCTCAGGGCGGCCACGAGCCCCCCGAGGGTCTTTCCGATCACGCCCATGAACTGGCCCGGGTCGGCGATGTCTCCGAGGTTCAAGGCGCTCACACGGACGCCTTTTGCGGCAAGCCACGCCCCCGAAGTCTCGATCAGGCCGTTCATCCGCGACTGGTACCTGGGAATGGCCTCGGTGAAGCCGTTGACGGAACCGCCAAGGATCGTGCCCACGCCGGCCAGCATGGCCATGACCAGCAGAACCACCAACAACACCGCAGCCACGGTGGGGACCTTGCGGCGAGCCAGGAACACGACGATAGGTGCACAAAGAATGGCCAGGAAGGCGGACAAGAGGGTCGGAATGATGATCGACTGCGCCGCCCTGAGCCCGGCGACCACGATGACGAACGCCGCGGCTCCAAGGAGAAACTTGCTGCCTACTGGGGGGGGCTTCGGTGCGTTCACGGGTGCTCCGGACGATGCTCGATCCGCGGTGGACTCTATCACAGGGCTCCGCAGGGATCAATGCCGTTTCTTGCCGAGCGATCCGCGCTGCAAGGGTCTTGAGGGCGATGGGAATACTTGCGGCTGCGCGCTTCCGGGGCTCTTGAGGCTGCGAACGGGTCCCCGCGCCGAGTGCGATCAAGAGAACTGCATTTGTACGCGCGAGGCTTCCGGCCGGGTGGGCGATTTGGAGTGGAATCCGCTCCAAATTGGCCGTGGCTTACGCCATCCAGGGCGTTTTCGGCGTGGAATCTGGGGTAATTCTGTTTCAACGGCCTCGGTTCACCGTGAAACTACTCAGGTTCTGGACAGCGCGGTTGGCTCTTGCCGGCCGGCCAGGGATTTCCGTCAGCCTACTCGGCGTCCCCTGCCGCGATGGTGCACATCGAGCAGGCTCTGCGAAGGTAATGGTCACCGGAAGACGCCGTGCGCTTGAAGACCGGTGGCGCGGGGCGAGAAGAACGGCACGATAGCAGTGACGGCCAGTCCATTCTCCGCCGACCGCCTGTTTCTCCAACGGGCCAAGCCATAAGCCGTGCCAGCCCCAGCCAAGGCGACGGCAATGGAAACGTCGGCGAGGATCGCTGCCCGGTAGTTTTGCTCGAGCAACAGGGCCTTCTGTGGATCTTCAGTGGAATTCGTGTAGCCGCCGCCATAGAGTTTCACTCTGGTCGACCAGTAGCGAGCACCGAAGTAGGCTGCACTACCCAAAGCGGCCGCAGACACCCCGGCAGCCAGGTAGACGGGCACCGGGGAAGGCACGAGTCGGCTCTCTCCGGCTGATGGCTCCGGGAGAAAGGGGCGCGCACCCGACACATCCCCTTGGCTGCCTTCGGCCCCGGGTGGAGCGGCACGTTGGCGCCGTGCGGCTTCAGGAACCGGGAGGGCCAGGTGCTCGCCGCTGGAAACGGTGAAGAAGCGACCTAGCCAGGAGCCGTCGGCACCGCGGATCTGCAAGAAATGCTCTCCGGCAGGGAGCGCCGAGGTCGCCCCCTGGCTCGCTTCCCGGCCGTCCACGTAGGCGGACACGCCGGGTGCCAGGAGGGGGCAACTTGCCTCGGCGTCACGGAAATCCATCCGAGCCTCCCGGGCGTCGAGGAATGTGCTCCTCGGGCGCTGGCCGAAGTCGCTGCGCCAGCGGAGCGACGGAAGGACAGCCAAGGCATTGGAGAACTGGGCCTGGGCGTCACGAGGGTCCTTCCAGTAGTGGAGGAGGAGGCCCCTGAAAAGGTAATAGTCGGCCAGGAAAGTGGCGGGGACAGGCTCTGCAACGCAGGGGAGGGTTTCTCGAGCCGTGTCCAGCTTGGCGAGCGCGGCCGGGTAGTCCACGAGTTGAATGTCAAGGTAGGCGCCGGCAGTCAACTGTTCGACCTGGGCGAGGGGAACCGGCTCACAGGGTTCGTCCGCCGCCGCGGCCGTCCCGGTCCCTGCACCCGCGCTGGCGAGCAATGCCACGGGGAGCCACCACTTCACAGGGATGCTGCTCAACGTCGTTCCCCCTCGCGACCGATGGACCGGGCTACTGCGCGGAACTGGTGCTGAAGCCGAACAAGAAGTAGACGCTTCCGCTGTCCACGATGGATACGTCGAGATCCGCGTTCGGGGCGCCGATGACGAAATCGTCGTAGCCGTCCCCGTTTATCGAGCCCACCCAGGCCACGGCATAGCCGGTGAGGTCGTTTTCGTCCGCACCCCGGAAAATATAGTCGGCGTCCAGCTCGAGGTACATGGTCGAGGGTTGGGCTTCCTTCCCGAGGATCAGGTACGCAGCGGACCCGCCCGCCGTGCCCACGAGGATGTCATCGTAGCCGTCGCCGTTCATGTCACCGTTCATGGCGACCGAGCAAGGACAGACGCCTGGCGCGGATGCGTAGAGCTTGATGTTGGCGTAGTCCGTGATGGGGTAGGTGCCGGCCACGGGCGCCCCGTTCATGAAATTGTCTCCGCCGAGGAATATCATCGCCACGGGGTCTGACTGGTTGTCGTTGGCCTCGGCGCCAACCATGAAGTCAGGGTTGCCGTCTCCGTTGATATCCCCGTTGCCCGATACGGACCACCCTATGTTGTTGCCGGCCACGTCGCCGGTGAAGACAACGGCGCTGACGTCGTCGAAGCTGTGGAAGGCCATGCCCGCGGAGAAGTCGATGTTGCCGGGAATCCAGATGACGGCGCCTTCCCTGCTGTCCGTATAGGGAGCGGTGACCACGAGGTCCGCGAGAGAGTCGCCGACGGTATCTCCCACGAAGGCGATGGCCTGCCCGAGCTGCATGTTCGACATCTCGGCCGGCGCCTGCAGGTAGGCAAGGCTGTTGACCAGGATCGCACCGCTGAACTCCGGCTTCCCCGGGACGACTTGGAGGTATCCACCCGATTCGGGACTCACCGAGCCGACCAGCACGTCGTCGAAGTAGTCGCCGTTGACGTTGCCCCCGCTCAGAGAAGAGCCGACGCGGTCGTCCGGTTGAAGTCCCGGCAAGTTGGCATTGGCCACCCGGCTCAACTCCGTCGAGGTCCACTCACCCTCATGACCCAGAATGACATAGACCTTTCCGGCATCCGCTCCGCCGTTGGTGTCATACTCGGGCGCGCCCACGGCGATATCCGCGTATCCATCGAGATTGATGTCGCCAATCCCGGATACTGCCATGCCGGCTCGAGCCACTGCCTGGGACTCGCTCAGGGTGACGGGGACAGGTGCGTTGCCCTGCGGGCCGAGAGAAGAGGAACCGAACACGAGCTTAGCAGCTCCCTTGATCGACGCGCCGCCGTAGCCGGGGCCGCCGATCACCACGTCGGGATACTCGTCTCCATTGAAAGAGAGGGACCCGAGAGGGGGGACGATGCCTGCCACCGACCAGCCGAGGTTCTCGTTGGCCGCCTCGCCATTCACGGTTACGTCGGCGGCGGGACTCAACACGACGACCTGTTCGGCCTCGCCGTCGCAATTGTTGTCAATACCGTCGAACCGCTCGTCGGCGCCAAGGAAAACGGAAGGGTCCTCGTCGTCACAGTCGCCGTCGTCTTCGCTCTGACCGTCGCCATCGTCGTCGACGTAGGAACACCCGTTGCCCTCGACGCCGTCGCAATCCTCATCCACCACACCATCGCAGGCTTCGAAGGCTCCCGGGTTGATGGCGATATCCGTATCGTCGCAATCGCCGTCGTTTTCGCTGTACCCATCGTTGTCGTCATCCACGGCGCAGGCCTCCACCCCGTCACAGTCGTTGTCGAACGGGATGTCGGGGTATTGTTCGCACACTTCCGTCGCGCCTGGATGGATCTCCGGATCGGCGTCGTTGCAATCGTCCTCGTAGCAATACCCGTCACCGTCCATGTCGGCACAGGGCGTCATCGTGGGCGTGATCTCCACGATGCTGGTGTCGTCGTCGCCCGGCGTTTCCGTGGTGGCATCGTCATCTTCTGTTTCGACGGTGCCGCAGCCGGCGGCGACGGACAGGCAGAAAGACAGCAGTATGGTGGGAATCGCCCACGGCAGACGACCCAATTCGAAGTTCATGGGGACCTCCAGTGTGGTAGATGATGTCCATCGTATTTGGGGTGACCAAGTATCCCGCTAGCATAGCAGCATGCGCGGGCCTCCGCAACAGAAGATGTCACTGTCGTCGCCGGCGGTTGATCGGAAACACGCATGGATACCGTCTGAACGGACGGTAGGAAGCAGGGGTAGTGCATGGGAGCCGGAATCGAGGGAGAAACCAGCAACGTGCCCGGCGGCGCACCATCAGGGGGCCAGCCAACGGTTGGAAACGACATCCCAAACCACCCGCCGGGTCTCTCCAGGCTTCAGGATCACCGTCGTCGATTTCGTTTTGCCATCTTCGACCATCTTGAACTCGATCCTGTGTTCGCCGGCACGCACCTCGATCGTCGCTGGAACAGGGCCTCGAGACACACCATCCACGAAGACTTCGGCATCAGGAGGCGTCGTGTTCAGCACGATCGTGGCCTTGCCCGGCACGGGCGGTTTCGCGGCGGCCGCGGCCGGGGGTGTCCGGGAACGGGTCACCTTCGGCGGTGCGACCCTGCGCGTGAGCGTGGCGTCAATCTTGACGGTCGTTCGGTTGGTGAAGGTCACAGCTTCTTTCCAGGTCACGTATCCCGGCAGCGCCAGGGCGACACGATACGGCTTGCCCAGGTCGAGGTCCTTGAACACGTACGGCGTGGCGTGGCCGGTCTTCTCTCCGTCAAGAAAGATCTCTGCTCCGGACGGCGATGACACCACTTCGAGCGTTCCCCGTGACGGGACGGGAACGAGTGTCGGCTCGAGAGACAGCTTTTGTCCGGCAACGTAGGTGATGGTCTGGACGAACGGCTCGTATCCGTCGAGTTCCAACCGAACGGTGACCTGGTTGGCGTCCAGGGGAAGCGGCAGCGTGGTGGGGGTCAGGGCGCCGGACTGTCCGTCTCCGCCGAGGCTGATACGAGCACCTCGAGGCTTGGAATCGATGTGGATCTGGGCCGGGCTCGGCACGACGGGGCTGGGGATGGCTGCCGATGGCGCGGCCGTGGCCCCTGGCTGGGTGTCGCCCCCGGCATGGGTCGCAGAGGGTCGCTCAGGCGCCCTCGCCATGAAGAAAAGGAACACTGCCACCAGGGCACCTCCGCCGACAGCCATCAGGATGTAGGGCCACGCCGGGCGATGCCGCGAGGAGGCGTGGTGCGGCGCCGGCATGGGGTCCGACGCGCCGGCCATCCAGGAAGACTCGGTTTCCGCCACGCCCGCACGCGGGGCCGAAACGTCCCTGCCGGAAGCTTCCTGCTCGATGCCGCGGCCCGTTTCGGCAGGAGACGCCAATCCCAGGTTGTCTGTGCCGAGGCCCTTCCCGGCGTCCGGAACCGGGTCCGCGTGCAGCAACGATACAGGTGCCGCGGGCGGGTCGCCGGGGGTCGCTCGAATCCCGGTTCCCGCATCCACACCGGCGGCCGGCGCGCCAAGAAGGTCCTGGGCGATACCGGCAAGCTGGCGCTCCTCGCCGATTTCATCGTCGTCGGGCAGTGCCGCAACGGGCTGGCTCGCCTCCTGTTCCGGAGGGCCGATGGGCGGATAGTACTCGTACGCCAGCCCCGGGTCGGGCTGTTCCGTCCAATTCTCCATGTCACCGTCAGGATCGACGATCTCAACTTCGGCTTCGGACCGCTCCGGTTCGTAGGTTTCGTTGGGCTGGAGGTTGTCCCGGTACGGGGGAACCGCCACTTCGACAGAACTGTCGGCGAGGCTTTGCGGAGACCTGACGATGCTGAGCATGTCTGCGTCGTCCTCTCCATCGCCAGGCTGCGTGCCGAACGGCTCGAACAGTTCGGGGTGGATGGCAAGGAACTGCTTGAGCGACACGCCGCCCTCGAGGCCCTCGGCGATACCGTGCAACGCCTCTCCCATCTCAGAGGCCCGACTGTACCGGTCGGCCGGATCCGGAGCCAGCGCCTTGCGCAACATCCCTTCGAATTCGGGATAGTTGTTGATGATGATCTGCAAGTCCGGCTCGATGTTGACCATGACGATCTTCAGCAACACGGCGGACATGGTGGGTCCGATGAAGAGAGGACGCAGTGTCAGCATCTCGAACAGGATCGAGCCGAGACAGAACAGGTCCGAGGCGGGCGTCAGCGGCACGCCGTCGATTTGTTCCGGGGACATGTAGTGGATGGTGCCCTTCAACTGCTCCCCGGTGAGACTGTGGCTCGTGGTGGAGTCGGTGGCCTTGGCGATGCCGAAATCACCGATCTTGACCGACCCCGCGGGTGTAATCAGAATATTTGACGGCTTGACATCTCGATGGATAATGTTCAGCGGGGTGCCGTCGGCCCGCCTCGCCTGGTGGGCATATCCCAGGCCCGCCAGAACCTCCAGCCCCAATTCGATCACCACGCTCGCCGGGAAAGAAATACCCTTGGCTCGAAGCCGCTTGATGACCCGGGACAGGTCCACCCCATCGACGAACTCCATGGCGATGTAGTAGGTGTCGTTGACCTTGTTGAAATCCTGGATCTGTATGATGTTGGGATGCTGAAGCTGGGACCCGAGGTGGGCCTCCTTGATGAACATTTTCACGAATCTGCGGTCTCGAGTCAGCGACGGCAGGATACACTTGAGCGCTACCCTCGTCTGGAAGTTGTCCAGCCCGACACGGACAGCTTCGTAGACATCCGCCATCCCGCCGCCCCCGACCTTGCGGAGGATGCGGTAGCTGCCGAAATGGGTTTCGGTCTCCATCGACTCGCTCAAACCGGTAGTATGATACACACGTCCCGGAGCAGCCCCGGTGGCCACGTGTTGTTCTCGAGCACTCCATGAGACGATAGCCGTTCGGCTGTGGCCGGTCAAGCAAAAGGCCTGGCGGCCCCGGCTGCCACGACTCAGGGCTTCCTGGCGATACCCAGGATCCAGCTCCGCAGCCAGGCGAGCGACTGGTGCTCCCGCACGAGGCGTTCGTAGGCGATCCCAGCCCGGAAGAGACGGGGCGAGAACATCAGGTAGGCCGGGTATTGCGAAAGCCATTCGAATCGGTCCGCCGACAGCCCCGCACAACCCAGGAGCCGCCTGAGCTTCCGCACCGTGTTGGCCCGGTAGTAAGTTGGAAACGTGTCTCGACAGGACCTGCCCTGGATGGCTTCCACGATGATGCCATGGAGGCGGTTGGGCACCACGGCGCTGACCAGGGAGACGTAGTCCCAGAGGTTGGGTACCAGGAAAACCAGGCGCCCGCCGTGCTTCATCACCCGCGACAGCTCGGCCAAGACGGCGGCTGGCCGGGCCAGGTGCTCGAAAACGCTTCGCGACATGACGACGTCGAACGTCGCGTCCTCGAACGGGAGCCTTTCCAGGTCTGCCTGGACTACGCTGACGCCCGGTGCGCGGGGTGGTTCATCGATGCCCACGTCGACGCCCACCACGTGGTGCACCCGTGGTGCGATCCGTTCTGCAAATGGGGCCCGCCAGCCACACCCGGCGTCCAGGACCATCGCTTCCGGTGTGACGACCGTGCTCACGGCGTCCAGGTACCGTTCGTCCTCGGTGACATAGTCGGGGTAGGCCTCGTTGAACAGCCTCAGACACTCGTTTCGCGCGTTCTCCAGCCAATTCATCCGGTGATCCTCGATTGGCGACGAGCATTCGCGTCCTGGAAACGCTGGTTCTCGTGGCCCTCCAGTGCCGCCTCGAGGTGGTTCGCGTTCCTTCGAGGTGCTGCGGGAAGCTCAAGTGCGCTCGAGTGCGCTCGAGAAGCCTCACGCCGCCGGGCACGGCCCAGGAGGCCGCCGCGTCCGGCCGCCGGGATGGCCGCGGGGCTCCACCGGCCGGAGGGAACGCATCGCGCTGGCCATGCCGTGTCGAAAGAAAGTCTTCAGGGGTGCGCTGGACGAGCGGCGGCGAACGTCGGCTGCCACGGAGCGGGGCACTTCAACAGCCAGGGGCGACATTTCCGGGAACCTGGTCAAACGTAGCCGGAACCGGGACTACTTGCAACAGCGAAAACCGATGTTGGGATTCCTGTGTGACGCCGACTCGAACACGATCGACGCGCAGCGGGTGCCTCGAGCCGGGTCTCCACCCACCAGGCCGCCTTTCACGACCGGGCGTTCCGTCTGTTGGTCCACGTGATAGACGACCCATTCGGGGACGCCTCCTGCCATGTCCCACACCCCGAAGTCGCTGTGGCAATCGGGAAAGAGACCGGCACGAAGGTCGCTCCCGCTCGATCCGGGCCCGGCGCAGGCGGTGGGGTCGTAGGTGTCGCCGTAGCCGTAGATGAGCGAGCCGGTCCCCTTGCAGGCCCGTTCCCATTCGTCTGCAGTGCAAAGGCGCTTGCCGCGCTTGTTGCAGGCCTCCCGGGCCTTTGTCCAGGATACCATGGTCTTCGGCCGTTCTCCCTCCCTGTTCGGGAACTCGTACCGGTCGATGTAGTAGCCGTACACGGTGACGAGTTCCGCCGTCCGTTCGCCGTCGCCGACATTGGGTTCGCCCGGAAGGGCACCTCCAACGAAGGCGCCGCCTGGAATGTACACCATGCCAGGCTCCTTGGACCTCTTGGCTGCGATCTCGGCTTCGGTTTCCGTCACGAAGTTGGGGTTCTTGCGGACGTGCTCCCGGATGTTCTCCCACGCCTCGGGACCGGTTGTCACCGGAGGCTTGTCGCCCACCCACAAGATGATACCGATCACCGCCCCAATCCCGACCAGGCCGGCTATCACCGCCAGGGGCGCCCACCACCTGCCCGTATCATCGCCAGCGATGTCCACGATGTCGGCCGGCAACTGCTCGAGATCGAAAAGCAGGTCCTCCACCGATCCGTACCGATCCTCCTGGCTGTGCGCCAGGCACAGTTCAACGATGTCGTCGAACTTCTTCGGAAGTCCGGGACGGATGGACGACGGCGGGGCGGGATCCGGTCCGGGCGGAGAGCCGGTCAGCATCTCGTAGAGCAGGACGCCGGCAGAAAAGATGTCCGTCCGAGGACCGACCTCCCCGCCGTAACCAAGCAGTTCGGGAGACATGTAGGGCAGCTTGCCGGGATCCACTTCGGTCATCCAGTCGATCGGGGCACGGGCGAGCGCGAAGTCCGACAAGCGAAGGTCCCACTTCACCTGGTCCGCCATGCTCCCCTTGGCCACGATGAGAATGTTCTCGGGCTTGATGTTCCGGTGGGTGACGCCATGCGGATGGATGGCCTTCAAGGTCTCCAGCAACTTGGTCACGATGTGCACCGCGTCGGAGGGTGCCAGCCGCTGCCCCTTCTTGCGTAGTTCGTCTACCAGCGCCCTCAGACTGGACCCGTTGATGAAATCCATCGTGCAGTACTTGGTGTTGCCTTCGGGCCAATCTCCTTGCTCGAGGTGCGGGGGAACGCCGGGGTGTTTCAGCCGCTTGATGGCGTCGAACTCGGTCTTGAACGCGACCCGCTGTTCTTCTGTCCGGAAGACGCCGGGATAGAAGACTTTCAAGATGGTGGGACGGCCATATTTCAGGTGCTTGACCAGGTAGACTTGTCCGTAGAGGCCCGACCCCAACCGCTTCTCGACCCGGTAGCGAGACGCAAACTCGTCTCCCTCTCTCAACTCCGGAAGGCTTCGCCCCTCGTCCCTGGCGGAAGCCGGAGACTGTTTCATGTTATCTCCGCTGTCAACACCATGTCACCACATCGCCAGACCTGGTCCAACCGCCGCCCTCGAGCCCCTCGTCGGATATCGGTCCGTCGCGTGGTCGCCTGGGGGAGCCTGACGGTCTCCCGGGCGGCTCGCCGGCCGGCATTGTGGCTTCTCTATCACAGGCGAAGCGCGAGAATCAAGGAAAAACCCCTCGAGACGGCCGCCGGGGTTCATCTTGCGCGAAGCTGCTGCTCGGCGTCTCTCAACGACAACTCTCCGCGCTCGATGGCTTCCACCAGGTCCCGGTGAACGGCTACCCGGAGGTAGCGCTGAACCGTCCTGGGCTTGCGCCGCACGAGGCGGGCCAGGACGTGGATCGGCGTTCCGTCCCGGAAAAGCCTCTCGAGCGTGACCATCTGCCTGGCCAGCGCCCACCGGTCCGTTCGGGTGTCGATGAGATAGCGCAGGGCCTGCACGTCGCGCCTACCCTGCCGGGACAACACGACGGCGGGGATGCTCTCCATCTCCAGGTAGAGGGCGACGCGGATGCGTCTCCAGCCGTCGATGACACGGTGGGGCCGGGGACCGTGGAGCACGACCGGGTCTCTCATCCCCTCTTCGGCGACGCGCTCGGCCAAGTCCGGATCTGGTTCCGGGGGAGGAAGCGCCGGGTCGACGCCCTTGATATCCTTCAGTTCCACCGTGCGGACAGGGCCGGGTGGCGACAACCCGTCTGGCCGGTCCTCCTCGAGCCGCGTCGATCCGCCCGGCCGTGTTCGTCCGGACGAGTGCCGGTCCCCGGCCGTGCGACTCGCGGTCAGGCCGCTTGTCCCGGCGATCCCGGCGCCGGCTCCAGGAGACTGTGGCTCCTCCGGGAGCGTGCCAGGTCCTCCCAGGCGGGTCAGCACGAGCAGTCCGCCGTCCATCGTGTACTTGAGGCGAACCCGGGGATGGCCGGTGCCGAAACCCGACGCCGCGGGCAGCACGACACGGCCCTGGGTATCGAGCTTGACCTCTCTTGCCCGCTCCAGCGCGTCCGGGCCGGCACTCCGCGGCACGACCTGCTCCAGTGCGGCTGTCAGAAAGGCCCACTGTGACTCTGTGAGAACACAACGGCTCTCGCGGCTGGCAGGCAAGATACGAAGAGAAGCCCCCGGAGGCAGTCCGTGAAGCTCGAGGTATTCGCGGGGCAGGCGCAGGCGCCGCGTGCGGGTGTCCAGCGTCAGCGTGCGGGAGATACGACCCACGGCGTCAGCTCTCCTGGAGCCGCCTGAGTTCCTCTTCGAAACGCGCCTCGAGTTCGTTGGCACCCAGCTCGCCGGAGGGGGGCGCGGGCGACGACCCGGCTCCGGGCTCCGCGCCTCGAGCACTCTTGCTCAACCAGGCGGCGATACCGATCCCGGCGAAGACCACCAGGATCGCGGGCACGAGGTAGAAGACCAGCCCGAAACCGCTCGTCCGGGGCCGGGCAAGGATCCGCTCTCCGTACTGGCCGACAAGCCGATCGACGATTTGCGCCTCGGTCTCCCCTGCTGCGACCCTGCGATCGATGTCGGCCGCGATGCGCTCCGCGATAGGGGAATTGTGCGCGTCCACCGTGCCGTTCCAGCAACAAGGAGACATGATCTCGGCCTTGATCTTGCGGGCCGTCTCAAGCTGCCTCGCCGACATGGCTGGAGCGTTCGTGTCGGCAGGCGCCTGCTCCCGGGCGGACGCCTGCACGGTGGAGTAGGCCAGGGCCAGGAACAGCACGGCGACCAGGGGGGGCGGGTAGCGCCGTATTCCCCGTGAGACCCGCCTCGCGGAACCGCCCTCCCCGGCGCCGGTGCATGTTCTGGTAGTTGGCTGCTCGTTCATCTCTACTCCTCGCAAGAAGATCGCGTGGCGACCGTTGCGCCTGGTGCGGATAGAGTATGCACCACCTGCGACCCGCTGTCCAGTGGTGGGCGGAAATCGGGACGCTTCGCTCGTGCGCGCGGTCCGAGGGGCTGAGCGTCGGGCCGCCTTTGGAACGAGTCGGGGGGGAGGCGTCGTCTTCCAGGGGGAGGCGCTTTGCGGACCGGCTCGCGGATCGGGTCGCATCCCGGCACAGTTCGGAAAGGGTCAACGCAACTCCTGAAGCACGAAACCTGTTTCGCCCTTAGCGGTGATGCCGGTCTCTACCTGTTTGCCGGGTGCCAATGCGCACCGGGGCGCGCGACACGACAATGCTTGACATTCCTTCGAATTCGTAGAGACTATGACGGGACGAGAGAGGTGCCCGGGGAAACGGTGGCACCATGT
>JAJRTE010000073.1 GCA_024278455.1 Myxococcota bacterium | reverse complement strand
GCGCCCCGGTGGAACCGTGCGGGATGTGGCACACGGCGCAGGCCGACCGGCCGCTGGCCAAGTCGCTAAGCTCGTGGGAGGTTCCCGTGATGGCCGCCAGGACCGGCCCCGCAACCAGCGCCAACCCGGCAGTCAGTGGCAGCAGCGTCCGTAGACCTCTCATGGTCGTTCGCCTCCTCTTCTTCTTGATCGTTCGTGGCAGTTCCATCCGTCTCAGGCCTCCTGCCTCCCTAGGCATTAAAGCATTTTCTGATGCGGCACGCCGACTCTCCTCCTTTCCGCTGGTCCTATGGCACATCCACCCCGCGGTCCCAGTTCACCTCGCGCACACTGATGTAGCGCTGCAATCCGTTCACGATGTAAAGCCGCCCCCGCCGGTCGAAACTAGCGCCCACGGGGTAAGCGAAGTCGAACTTGGCCCGATCGTGGAACTCGGGGTCGGCCTCGGGCTTCGCCCCGCCGATGTGATACAGGTAGTCGAACGTCTCGCCGTCGAACACCTGGATGCTGTGGACCCCGCTGTCGCAGAAAAGCAGGTTGCCTTGGGGCGTGAGAGTGGCCCCGTTGATCCCGATGAACGCGCCAACGAAGCCTTTCCGCTTCTCACCAATCGTGGCCTTCCGCTTCCCAGCGGAGAGGTCGAAGATGCCCACCCGGTGAGCGGGCGGCTCGGTCACCACCAGTTCGTTGCGGTCGGCACGAAGGATCAGTTCGGTGGGGTTCGCCATAGCCATGTCGCCCTTGCCCCCGCGCCCCAGGTACTCTTGGAACTCCCCGGTCAGGGTGAACAAAGCGATCGTGTTGTACGCCGGCACCGCCACGTACAAGATCCCGTTCTCGTCGTCCACGGCCATGCCAGCCGGGTGAGGCATGGACCCCTTGGCGTTCGGCAGCGCATTGTCATAGACCTCCTTGTCTTTCTCGGGATCCGGAGCCGGAACCGGGATCTCGAACAAGAATTCGTCTTTGGCCGAGAACGCCACCACTTTCGCCCGGTAATCGCTGACATACATTGTGCCGTCAGCAGCAAAGGCGACTTGGGCTGGTTGCAACAGCTGCCCCTCGCCCCGGCCTTTCTCGCCGATCACCGCCACTACCTCGCCTGCTTCGAGATCGATCCGGAACACTTGGCCCCGCTCCGCGTCGACCATGTATCCGTATCCGTCGGGCCCGATCTTGAACCCACCGTACATCTTGACCTTGTAAGGCCCGAGCAACTCAATGCGGCTCACCTCGGTAGACGGGACGACCCGCATAGTGATGCTCACCTCGGCCTGCTGCTCCCTCTTGGGAACAGTGGCGGAGACGGGTGTGCTGCGTTCACTCTCCTTCCCCGCCAAGTCTTTGGAGGAGACCATGTAAAAGTATGTCTTGCCCTCTTCGACCTTGCCGTCCGCGAACGACTCCCCCTGAACCGAGGCTATGAGGTTGAAGGGGCCCTGTTCGCTCTCGGCCCGGTACACATTGTAGATCACCGCGCCGTCCGCTTTGGCCCAACGGACCCGAATCTGGTTGCCCTGAACGAGCGCTGCGACGTTGGAAGGTGGTTCGATCTTCACGATCCGTATCACACCGGGTCGCGACTTCGGGCTCTCGGCGCCCGACGCGTCCACCGCGGTGAGCTCGAAGGTGTACTCGCCCGGCTTCTCAGGCGCCGGCACGATGTGCTGCACGCCCACGGCTTCGGCGATCTTCGTCCCATTCATGTAGACGTTGTATTTCACAGCACCCGGGACCGGCATCCACAGCAGGATGACCTGCGATCCCGCCATGATGGGCGCGCTCGGCATCCAGTTCGGCGCCGGTGGCGCCGCCCACGCGCCTGGTGACCCCATCCCGAAGAACGACGCAACAAACAACGCAACCCAAAGCAGCCTCCGAACCATCCCCTCGCTCCTTCTCGCACGCAAAATACCGGAGATATCGACGGTACGCGGCCTCGCGATTCTCCGCCGGTTCCCATAGCCGGCATAAGCAAGACCCGTACCCCACGTCACTTCCATCGCATCAGGTCCCGGGAGGCCCCCCCGCGTCCTCACGACTTGTCCAACCCATCCCATCGCGGCGCCGGGCGTCTACGTGCCATCACCTACTCGACCCCACGACCGCGCGAACACCCCTTGTGCCCCCCTCCCGCTTGACATTCCCCGCGCCCATGCCTTCCGCCGGGAGATCCTCCCGTCGGTTCTCACCTTGAGCCCTTTTCGGCCACATCCCGTCTCCGCGTAACCCTGGGGACAACCCTGAACGGTCGCAAGCGGGACTCGGGGCCGGAGGCGCGCGAAGGCGGGACGTCTCCGGAGTGTTCACCGATGCAAGGAGGGTTCCCTTACGGGCGGAGGGGGCAGGCATCAGGGAACGCCAGGGGGCCGAGAGCCTGCGAACGCCCCTGCGCACGGGCATCGAGGCGGAGGCAGCGCGTGAAACCCGCGGGCACGGCGTTTGTGGCGATGGGAGACACGAGCGGAAAAACCCTTTCCTACGATCAGACAGCACCGGGTCGATTTTCGCACATCATGCTACGCGTACTCGCACGCGGCGACAAGTGCGTGAAAACGCGCGCCCTGCGTGCCAGCACGCACAAGCGCCGGGGCAGGGCTGCCGGACCCGGGGCGGCGCCCGCCGCTTGGCCATCGGCCGGGTAGGGCAACCGAAAGCACTTCCCCATGCTGCCTGACGTGCTCGTCCCCTATGCGAAGGAGTGAGCGCTCCGTGGGCCTGTTCGGCTCGCCCGCCCGGGACACGGCGGTGACCGGCTCCGACGCGGACCTGATCATGGTGGTGACCCGCTCGGACGAGTGGATCATCGACCGGCGCCTCCGGTAGCTCCCCTGCTTCGACGACGGGGGCCTGGGGGTGGATCTTCTCTGCCACACGCCCGAGGAGGTTTCCCGCACCTCTTCTGGTCTCACGCAACGCCGACACGTTCCCGGGGGTTGAGACCCCGTAGCGCCGTGGCGTCGTTGCGTGAGACTCTTCCTTGCGTCGTGGCGTGAGCCCCCGGCAGGCCGAAGGGCGTTGGCGCCTGGGGCGGCGGCTGGTACCCTGCAGGCAAAACGCCCTTCCCTTTCCGGAGGATTTCGTGGCCGCGAGGACCCACGACTGGATGGCCTAGGCGCGAAGGGACCTGGAGAACGCCCGCCACAGCCGGGAGGGGGGGTTCCACGAGTGGGCGTGCTTTGCGGCGCAGCAGGCGGCGGAGAAGGCGCTCAAGGCGGTGTACCAGCACCTCGGGGGTGATGCCTGGGGCCACTCGGTGCTCGGGCTTCTCCAGGGGCTGAAGGAGCGGGCGCCGGTGGGCCCCGGGCTCTTGCAGTCGGCCCGGGACCTCGACCGGTACTACATCCCGGCGCGCTACCCGAACGGCTGGGCCGAGGGCGCGCCCAAGGACATGTTCACCCGATCGGACGCCGACCATGCCATCGGTTGTGCAGAGGAAGTCCTACGG
>JAJRTE010000072.1 GCA_024278455.1 Myxococcota bacterium | reverse complement strand
TAGCAGGGCACGTCGAGGCCCTCGAGGAAGTCCACGGCCGTGCCGTCGAAAGGGGTGCTGAACGGGATGAGACCCAGCTCCCGGGCCCGCTCGAACAGGGGCCTGTGCCACTCCCACGGGGTGTGTGCCTCGTCGTACAGATCGTAGAGAGTGCTGCCGTGCCAGGGGGCGCTGGGATCGGAGATGACGAACTCCCCCTCTCTCAGGTCGAGGGTCATGGTGTCGGCCGTGTAGGTCTGAAGCTTGATCGCGTCGACCCCGGCCTCCGCTGCCGCCTCCACGATCGCGAGAGCCCGGCCGAGAGACTGGTTGTGGTTGCCGGACATCTCGGCAATGACGAGCGGCTCCACCGACGGGCCCACCGGCCGTCCGGCGATCTGCAGATCGGGTCGCCTTGGGCCATCCCCAGCTTTCCGCGAGGCGGTCATCATGCCCTCTTCCTCCCTCTCGCCGGGAGGGCCCTGCCTAGGAGGTCCCGCGTTGGGGTGTCCCATCCCTGCCGGAGCAGGAACAGAAAGGGTTGCTTGTCCTCGCACCGGTGAAAGGAGCCCCCTTGGGGTTGGGGTCGCCCCCGGACGCTCCCGGACAAAATGAGGGGCCAAGTCTTCATGAAGAGTACCTCGATTGCTTCAGTCAGGCGCTGGTAGCTCACGCGCAGCGTGTCCTCAGGCCCCATCGGGACCGTTTGCTGCGCCAGGATCGGCCCGGTGTCGAGGCCTTCGTCGATCTGGTGGATCGTCACCCCTTTGGGAGTGTCCTCCAGGAAGCTCCACAGGTTCGGGTCTGCCCCGCGATTCCACGGCAGAAACGAGATATGCAGGTTGATTGCCCTGCCCTCGAAACGTTTCAGTATCTCCCGGGGCACGATGTGGCGGTACCCGTAGCTGACGATCCAGTCGGACTGATGCCAACAGCCGCCTGAGGCGAAGGGGGGCTCTTCCGTGCGCACCACTTCAACGCCTTGGCGCCGTAGATACCCTTCCAGCTCCGGGCGGGGAGGCCCCAACAGCAGCACCCTCACCTGTGTCCCCCAGTTGCGAGCCGCGTCATTGCATCCGCAACCCGTTGCGCTCCCAGGCCGTCGTTGAGCTTCGCCGCGGCTTCGGACATCACGGCGACAGCGCGTGGATCGGCGAGCAGTGTATGCAGGGCATGCAGATACGCCGCCGGGCCCACCCGCTCCGCCGGACCGATGTGAAGACATGCCCCTGCTCTGGCCGTTTCCCTTGCGATGACGTGCTGGTTTTGGGCCACCGACACTATGACCGAGGCCAAGCCCAGGCAGCAGCGTTCCCATGTCGTGGTGCCTGCCGTGCCTATCATGAGGTCGGCACGAGCCATGTGTTCGGCCATCTTCCGTGTGGGACCCTCGATCACGACGCCGCGCAAATCGCCAGCGAAGTCCACCAAACGTCCTGCCCGTTCGTTCGCACTCCCCACGATCACAGTGGTCTCCACGACGTCCCCGAGATCTTCTCGAGAGAGGGCTTTCAGAAACTTCTCGGTCTCGCACGTGGGATCCGCCCCTCCGAAAAAGGCGAGGAGCCTGCGCACTTTGCCGCTGCGCGGCAGGCGTTTCTGCCGAAGCTCCGCAAATTCCCTCCGCAATAAGGCGAATGCCGGCCCCAAGAGCAGCCGGACCTGGGAATCCACCCTGCCGTTGTACTTGGACTCGTCTGCCGGGAGGGTCGGGTCCACCAGCAGATCAACCTCGTGCTCCCGGTCCGCCAGGTCGTCGATTGCCAGTACTCGCTCTGCCCGCGCCCTAACGGCGCGCTCCCATCGTGCATCTAGCGCGTAGTGATCCACCACGAGCCAGTCCCACCTCCGAGCCCGGTCCAGTACCCTCACGGTCTCCGCTGCGTCCAGCTTCCACGGTACCCCGAGCCACTGTGCATGTCGTGGCCCATCGACAGGATGGACTGGCTTCGACGACGGTTGTGGCAGGGGGACGACGGCGAAACCTTCGGTCTCAATTGCTGCGCAAAGGTGCCCCGGCAGCTCGCGGCACAGGAAAACTACCTGGGCCCCTCGGGCCCGCAGTTCGCCAGCCAGCGCGAGGCACCGCATCACATGGCCTGTCCCAATGGTCACGGACGCATCGGTACGAACGGCGACTCTCACTGGTCACCGTTCCCCTTCGCCCATGCCACGAACATCCTCTCCGCTTTGGCCCAGTCCTCTTCGGTGTCGATGTCCTGAACCATGTGGCGAGGTAGGATGAGAGGCACGGAGCGGCCGGAAAACAGAGGCCTACCTTCAAGGAACGCGGTGGCCCTCCCCCAGTAAAACTGCCCCGCGTCGTGGTAAACCTCCTGCAGGTCCTGGGACCGACGACCGATGAGGTCCGGAAACACCGGCTCGACGCTTCCGTCGGGCAGCATCCGAATCGCCCGCCAGATCGGAAATGCAAATGTCGTCGCTGAGAAGACGAAGTCGCGGCCCGAGGATATGAGCCGGCGCCATCCCAGCACGAGCGTTTCGGGCGTGATGAAGGGCGCGGTCGCGTAGATGCAGCAGGCGTGCTCCACGTTCTCCCCTTGCTCTCGGAACATTTGGAGCGCGTGGCGCACCACCGCGTTGGTGCCCGTGTGGTCGTCTGCGAGCTCAGCCGGCCGCCGAAACGGCACCTCGGCCCCCCATTGCTCGGCCACCCGGGCGATCTCGTCGTCGTCC
>JAJRTE010000071.1 GCA_024278455.1 Myxococcota bacterium | reverse complement strand
TGTTGCTGATACCCAGGTCCGCCTGCATGGTCGCCTTGATGGCCGACATCGCGTCGTAGACGTAGTAGTTGGCGGCGATCACCACGCTCACGAGGAACAGGAAAAACCACCTCATTGCCTTGGAAGTCTGTCTCGTGTCCGCTTCGGGACTTGAGTCGGTCATCATGCGCTCCTTCCGGTTGCTGGCAAGGGCGGCCCGCGGCCCATATCGACCGGCACGCTCCCTCCCGGTATTGGCGAGTGGCGCCCATTATAGTAGTGCGCGGGTGCGATTTCAAACAAGAAATAGCGCCCTGCCGGGCGTCGACCCCTTGCCGAAAAGCGCAGTCCAGGGTGTGGCGCTCTCCTGGCTTCGTTGTCCGCGGACCCTGAAATCCTACGTGCCCGGCGAGGCTGACGGACCGGTCCAGGCTCGAGGATCCTTCATGGCGGCCATGCACCGCAACTGGGTGTAGCCCGCATCGTCGAGGCGGGTCAGGAAGACCTCCTCGGGATGGAGACAGTCGAGGATGGCCTGGGAGTGGGTGGTCATCAGGACAGACAGGGACGGGCGGGCCTTGAGCGCTTCACGCACCAGCGGGATGATTGCTGCCTGCAACGTGGGATGAAGCCCGTTCTCCGGCTCCTCCAGGAGCAGGTAGGCCGGCTGGTCGGTCTCGAGTAGCGTCAACAGGGCCAGGAACCGGAGAACCCCGTCGCTCACCAGGCCGGCGGGAATGTCGTCGCCGCCGAGCGTGTCGAAGGTCAGTTCCTGGCCGGGGACGCCGGCGTGACCCGGGACAGCGGCGGGCACGACGTGCATCCGTCGTAGCCACGGAATGTTGGCCCTCAACCGGGATTCCACGCGCTCGAACCGATCCCGGTGGCGGCCGAGCAGCCGGCCCAGGACCGGCGCCAGCCCGGCACCGTCATGGCCGAGCTTCTGACCGACCGTGGCCAGGAATGCTGGCCGCGCCAGCGCGGACGCCTGCAGCCGGAATATCGGTGCAAGGTAGTCGTCCGGGGAGTCCTCCCGGACCGGGACGTTGATCACCGCCTGGGACCGGGCGGGAAACCGAATCCGCCACTGCCGGGGCGCGCTCTCGTCCGGCACGGCGACGGCTCGAGCCCGGCCGGTCTCCACGATCACGCTGGGGGCTTCGTCGCGCGGCGCGTGGCCCGTGGTGTGGCTCGACGGCCAGCCGATCGCTGCCTGGCTCACGTCCGGCCTCCCCACCATCTCCACGGCAAGCCGGACACACTCCAGGATAGCCGTCTTCCCCGACCCGGTCGGCCCGCTCAGCACGGCCAGGCGCGGGGGCTTGAACTTGATACTCGCAAGGGACTTGTACGCACGAACTTGCAGACTTCTGATGTGCACGCCATGCCTCCACTCGGGCATCCCCGGGGCCAGGCGGCGTCGAATGGCCACCATCCCCGTCCCGCCGCCGCCAGCCCGGTACCGGCCTCGCCTCCGTTCCTCCAATGATTCTTGTACCATGAACGACCGGGCGTGCGTGTCGAAAAAGTTCAGGATCCCAGTCGTGCCCAGGTGATGGCACAGGGCCCGGACCCGGCTGCTCCGGATACCTCGAGGACCAGGTCGGGGCAGTGCGTGGCGTCGAGAGGCTCGACAGGTAGCGCAGCAGGTTCGGACGCCATGTCGGCCCACGGGATCGTCGCATCGAGGTGAGTACGCTCACCGCACACAAGCCGCACCCGAACCGGCTGTGCCGTGTCCGAGAAGTTCCGCGCCCAGAATTCGAGCCGCTTCCAGACCTCCAACTCGCCAGTATTCGCGGGCCACGGGCGCATGAACCGGAGGCGCTCGCCGGGAAGCAGCCAGGTGCTGCCGCACCGCCTGGCAGGCTCCCAAAAGAGCGTGTAGGTGCGGCCGTTGCGGGTGGGGTCGGAACCGTCCGGGCTGGTGAACAGGACCCGCTCGCCCACGTGGGCGTACCGCCCGCGTCCCAGCCGCATCACCTCGCCGGCCGGCGAGTTGGGAAAGGGCAGCGGGACACCGTTTTCGGCCACCCGCAACGGCGAGCAGCATGCCAGGAGGCCGTGTGGTTCGCAAGCGTCGTCGGCGACGAACCGGTAACCGGGCACCAGGAAAGCGGCCACGGTTCGGTTCACTGCCTGGATATCGACGGAACGGGGGAGGCGGGGCGGCGTGCCTTCAACCTCCACGGCGGCGTCGAGAAGGTCGATGCCTGGACCGGCCCCCCCCCGGAGCCCTTCGGCAGGAGCAACCGCCCGGGATGATCCCGCGGGGCCCCTCGACGCCAACAGCCCGAGACGCCTGACATGCGCGGCGAGCGCGAGGGTGTTCTGGCGGCGGCCCAGGGCGTTCATGTGACGGACGTCGGCGTACCAGGCATCGCGGACATCGGCGCTGCGCAGGTCCACGTAGGCCCCGCCGAGACGCTCGATCAGCGCGGCCGTGACTCGTATCAGCCGATCGTCGGCCCGTTCCGCGCCGCGCCGGCTGGGCGGGGAGGGGGCCCGAGCAACCAGGACCAGCGCGCCGCGCGCCCGGGCAAGCTCGATGATGTCGGGCAAGAACGTCTCCTCTGGCTTCCCGGCCAGCACGCTGCGGCGCTCGACCGCCGGAATCCCCGCCGGGATCACGGGAGCGGCGTCCTGCCCGGCCGTATCGCGCAGCTTCTCTCCGCCGAATACGCCGTCAAACAGCGTGTCCAAGATGCGACGCCCCCGTTGCGTCGCCGTCTCGCGCCCGTCGCTCGCGAACATCACGCCCGTCGCCCAGGCGGTCAACGTGTCCATCCATGCCTGGCGAAGCGCTGTCACTCGCTCGCGGCCTCGAGTCCACCAACCGCGACCCGCACGCTGGAATATCCGCCGCTCGATCACCGGGTCGTCGCCGGTGAGAAAGGGCGCCAGCAGCCGGACGCGCTCGTCAGGCAGCACGTCCGCGGCGAGGAGTTTGTCCGCGATGTCGTACACGATGACCAGTTCGGGGGTGCAGCCGCGTGCGAAGATGCCGTTCTTGAGCACGGCATACCAGACCGGTGCGTTGGAGCCGTGAACCGTCGCGGCCAGCACGTTTCGTTCGGGGACGAGGAGCGCTTCGGCGAGGCGCTTCGGGTCGATGTCCGTCCGGGCCCTCGAGCTACCGGTTATCACGATGCCAGCGTCTTCGCAGGCGAAGTCTCCGCGGACCGCCTCCCGGGAGGCGGGCGCCCGCGCGAGCAGCGCTCCCGCACAAGCCAGGATCTGCAACGGGCCGACCAAGGCCAGGATCGCGGGTGCCTTCGAGAGCGACCGTGCACGATCACGCTTCGTCCGGGCGTTTCTCACTGGCGGTTCCCTTGTCTCCCCGGGCGAACTACGGGGGCGACGCATGCGTCGCCCCTACTGTCCGTGCTTCTGGAGCAGGAGGTAATCGGCCTCGCGGAGGTTCAACGACAGGCGCTTGGCGATGACCTCGTAGAATGCCAGCGCTTTCGCGGGATTCTCCTTCTTGAGCCGCTCGAATTGCTCCAGGGTCAGGACGAGGAGGTGGGTCGGTTCGCGCGTCCGGATGGTCGCGGATCGGGGCTGCAGGTCGATGAGTGCGAACTCGCCGAAGTGGGATCCCTTCTCCAGGATGCGAAGCAGCCGGCCCTTGACCCGGATTTCCACACTGCCGTCCACGATGACGTAGAGTTCGGACCCGATACTTCCTTCCTGGAAGATCACTTCACCGCCGGCAGCATGTCTCTCTTCGAAGTGTTCCATGAGTTCCAGGATCTCGAGGTAGTCCAGGTTGCCGAACAGCTCGAGGCTGCCCAGGGCTTCCATCTCGAGCTTCGCGTCCCGGTGCACCGTCAGGGTGTGGTCGGCGTCGGAGCCGACCTGGAGGACTACCGCGCTGACGTTGTCGGTGGCCCCCCGCTCCCTGGCCTTGTCGATGAGTCGCGCCGCCACCGATTCGGTGTCCGGGTCCGACAGCAACTCGGCGATTTCCTCCCTCGAGACCAGCTTGTGCAGGCCGTCCGTGCACAGGAGAAAGACGTCGTCGGGCAACGGAACGAAGGAGAGCGTGTCGATCTCGACCCGAGCCTGCGCGCCGATGGCTCGAGTCAGCGCGCGCGCATGGGGCACCTGGGCGGCGCTCTCCGGGTCGAGCCCGTTCTTGATCAGCAATTGCAAGTGGTTGTGGTCCTCGGTGATGAGATAGAGCTGGCCGTCCCGCAACAGGTAGACTCGGCTGTCCCCCACGTGCCCGATGACGCCTCGAGTCCCGTCGACGAGGAGCACGGACAGCGTGGTGGCCATGTTCCGTCCGGCCGGCAGGGCTCGAGCACTGGCATGGTTGTAGACTCGAGTCGATGCCGACTGGAACGCCGCCTCCACCAGGGTGGGGAGCATCTCCAGGGCCGTCTCGCGGTCGCTGGCCGCGCGCTCGAGAATGTCCTTGTGGGACCGGAGATGGTTGGCCACGATCTCGATGGCCAGCCGGCTCGCTTCGTCTCCCGCCCCCTTGCCGCCCATGCCGTCGGCCACCGCGTAGAGGCCCAACGACTCGTCGACCAGGATGGCATCCTCGTTCACGTCCCTGACATTGCCGATATCGGACAGTCCCCAGGCTTGAATCACCATGATGGCCTGCCTCCTGAAAGCTGAGTTCGTGGATCATGATGACGGCGGACAGGCGTGCCGCTGCTCCGCGCGCCCTTCCCGAACCTACTTCAGCCTCGGCGTGGCGTCAAATCCTTTTCCCCAATTCCGGCGAACGGCTCCCTGCCCGTGGCGCGCGCGGTGAGTATCCGCCCGCCACCTTGACACCACCCGCCGTTCCAGGCATGATGCACACTCATGATCGCGGCCTCGAGGCCAGACACGTTGTCCCCCTTGCCACCGGGAACCCTGATGGATATTGCGGAACGAACCCAGCGGACAGCAGCTCTCCACGAACGTATGGCCGACCATATCCTCGTCCTGGACGGCGCGATGGGCACTGCCATCCAGTCCCAGGGCCTGTCCGCGGACGACTACGGCGGCCAGGAACTCGAGGGGTGCAACGAGTACCTCGTCCGCTCCCGTCCCGACGTGGTCGAGGCCATCCATCGAAGCTTCCTCGAGGTCGGTTGCGACGTGATCGAGACGAACACGTTCGGCGCCACACCCCTGGTGCTCGCCGAATACGGTCTCGCCGAAGAGGCCGAGGCGCTCAACGAGGAGGCAGCCCGCCTCGCCCGCTCGGTCTGCGACGACTTCTCCACCACCACCCGGTTGCGCTTCGTCGCGGGATCCATGGGACCCACCACCCGGTCCCTGACGGTGACCGGGGGCCTCACGTTCCCCGAACTGGTCGAGCATTTTCGCGTCCAGGCTCGAGGCCTCATCACCGGGGAGGCGGACTACCTCTTGATCGAAACGGCGCAGGACACCCGCAACATCAAGGCAGCACTCCTCGGGGTGGAGCAGGCGTTCGAGGACCTCGGCACAACTGTGCCGATAGCGGTCTCGGGGACCATCGAGCCGTCGGGCACCATGCTGGCAGGCCAAGGGGTCGAGGCGCTCTATGCCAGCCTCATGCACTGGCCCCTCCTCTACCTGGGCCTCAACTGCGCTACCGGACCGGCGTTCATGACAGACCACATCCGGTCCCTGGCCGGTATCGCCCATTGCCCGGTCGCAGCAGTCCCCAACGCGGGCCTGCCCGACGAGGACGGCAACTACCTCGAGACCCCCGAGATGTTCGTCAAGGTGCTCGAGCGTTTCATGGCCGCGGGATGGCTCAACGTGGCCGGCGGCTGTTGCGGCACCACGCCCGACCACTTGCGGGCCCTGGTCGAGGCGGCCGGGAAGCACCGCCCGCGCAGACCCATCGCGACGCCCCGTACCCTGCTCTCCGGCATCGACTTCCTGGAAGTCTCCGACGACAACCGCCCGGTCATCGTGGGCGAACGGACCAACGTCCTGGGTTCGAGACGGTTCAAGCGCCTCATCGCCGAAGGCAAGTACGATGCGGCCGCCGAGATCGGCCGGAGACAGGTCAAGGGCGGTGCCCAGGTCATCGACGTGGGCCTCGCCGACCCGGACAGGGACGAGAGCGCCGACATGGAGGCGTTCCTCGCCGAACTGATCAAGAAGGTCAAGGTCCCGCTCATGATCGACTCGACCGACCCGGAGGTCATCGAGCGGGCGCTCACCTGGTGCCAGGGCAAGTCCATCATCAACTCCACCAACCTCGAGAACGGCGAAGAACGTCTCGCGCACCTTGCCGGTGTGGCCAGGCGGTACGGCGCCGCCCTGATCGTGGGATGCATCGACGAGGATCCGGACCAGGGCATGGCCGTCACCCGCGCCCGCAAGCTCGAGATAGCCCGCCGGGCCAGGGAGCTGCTCATCGACAAGTACGGCTTCCGGGAGGAGGACATCATTTTCGATCCCCTCGTGTTCCCCTGCGGGACCGGCACGCCGGAATACGTGGGCAGCGCGATCGAGACCATCGAAGGCATACGGCTCATCAAGGAGGAGATGTCCCTCTGCCGCACCGTGCTGGGCATTTCCAACGTCAGCTTCGGCATGCCTCCCGCCGGACGCGAGGTCCTCAACGCGGTCTTCCTCTACCATTGCACTCGAGCCGGCCTCGACATGGCCATCGTCAACGCGCAGCGCCTCGAGCGCTACGCATCGATCCCGGAGGAGGAACGACGGCTCGCCGAAGACCTCCTGTTCAACCGCGGCGAAGACCCGGTGGGGGCCTTCGCGGCACACTTCAAGGCCGCAACGCGGAAGCGGCGACCTCGAGAAGCCCTCACCCTGGACGAGCGGCTGGCTCGGTACATCATCGAAGGCGTCAAGGAGGGGTTGCTCGAGGACCTGGAGGCCAGGCTCGCCGAAACCGGCCCGATGGACATCATCAACGGACCCCTGATGGACGGGATGAGCGAGGTCGGTCGTCTGTTCAACAACAACGAACTGATCGTCGCCGAAGTGCTCCAGTCCGCGGAGGCCATGAAGGCGGCCGTGGACTTCCTCGAGCCCCGTATGGACCGGGCGGACGCACACGCTCGAGGCAAGTTGCTCCTGGCGACCGTCAAGGGGGATGTGCATGATATCGGCAAGAACCTCGTGGACATCATCTTCACGAACAATGGCTTCGAGGTGATCAACCTCGGCATCAAGGTATCGCCGGAGACGCTGATCCAGGCCTGCCGGGAGCATGACCCGGACCTTATCGGCCTGTCGGGCCTCCTCGTCAAGTCCGCCCGGCAGATGGTCGTCACGGCCCAGGACCTCGAGACCGCCGGGATCGACGTGCCGTTGCTCGTGGGCGGGGCGGCCCTGAGCCGGAAGTTCGCTGAAACCCGGATCGCGGGCGCCTACGGGGGCCTGGTCGTCTACTGTCGCGATGCCATGGACGGGCTGGGCCTGGCCGACCGGGCCGTCGATCCAGCAGAAAGAGCCAAGCTCGCCAAGGAAATCGCCTCGAGGCAGGACCGGTGGGAGAGGGGCGAAGCACCCGCCGCCCAGGACGAGCCCGCGCCGCCGCCCAGGTCCGAGGTGAGCCTCGAGGTCCCCAGGCTCGACCCACCCGACCGGCTCCGTCACATCGCTCGCGACATCCCTCGAAAAGAACTCCTCGAGTACCTCAACCTTCGAATGCTCTATGGCAAGCACCTGGGACTCCGGGGAAGTGTGCGGAAGCTCATCGCCGAGAAGGATCCGAAGTGCATGGAGCTGAAGGCCCAGGTGGACGAGGTGCTCAAGGCTTGCGACGGTGGGTTGATGCAGGTGAAAGCCGTGTACCGCTTCTTCGACGCCGTGCCCGAAGGAGACCGACTGCACCTCCATTACAGGGACGGGACCCGCGTGGCCACCTTCGAGTTCCCACGACAGGGGCGGAAGCCCCACCTGTGCCTGTCGGACTATTGCCTCCCCCCGGAAGGCGACCGGAAGGACAACGTGGCGCTCTTCGTGACCACCGCGGGAGCGGGAGTCCGGGAACAGGCCGAAGCCTGGAAGGCCGAAGGGGAATACCTCAAGTCCCACATCGTCCAAGCCCTGGCCCTCGAGATGGCCGAAGCCGCCGCCGAGTGGCTTCACCGCCGCCTGCGGGCCGCCTGGGGTATCCAAGACCCCGAAGACCTTACCATGGAGCAGCTTCATCGCGCCAGGTACCAGGGAAAACGGTACAGCTTCGGCTATCCCGCATGCCCCAACCTGGCGGACCAGGTCACACTCTTCCGGTTGCTCATGCCCGGGGACATCGGCGTGACCCTCACCGAAGGATTCATGATGGAGCCCGAGGCGTCCGTGTCGGGCATCGTGTTCCATCACCCGGAAGCTCGGTACTTCTCCGTACTCTGACCATCGCCGCCGCTGCTGGTTTCCTCGATCTCGCACGCGCCGTCGCGCCGGGCACTCCCGCGCCCACAGCGCCTGTCACAGCCTCGATGCCAGGCGGGTCGGCGGTGTTTCTGGAAAGACCGCCAGGGGGATCCCGCCGAATTCCAGCGTCATCCGGGCCAGCGCCCCGGTGAGGCAGGCGTTGTAGGTCAGCGCCACTTCGTTGGTGCGGTAGTCGGCCCGATCGTCGATGAAGGTGTCGTCCGGTCCCGGACCTCCCACCAGGGCGCCGTAGGCCGTGTGCCGTTGCCTCCGCGGTGAATGGACGCTGTTCGACCTCGAGCCGTGGGACGACCGGTGGTGCGGCGTCTCGGGAGGATGGATCCCGAACCCGACCATGAAGCTGCGACCCAGGGGGTTGCTTCCCAACATGTAGTCCACCTGCGCCGCGGCGAAATCATGGTAGCGAAGCGCCCTCTCCGGGGCGATGTCCTCCGCGCGGAGCCAGTCGCTGTAGATGAAGGCGACAAAAGCCGTGTTGGCCGCGTAGCGCAAGGGGCCGTGCGCATCGAGCCAGGCGAGTCCCCCCGGGGTGTACCGGACACGCTCCCCGCGATACCCGGTGGTCCAGAAGTCCAGGAACGCCTCGGCAGCCTGCCGGTACTGCGCCTTCCCGGTCATCGTGGCGAGCAGCACGTAGGTCCCATAGCGCTTGTCGTCCCAGCAATGGGTCCACCGGTATGCGTTGCGAATGCGCGGAAACAGGGCCTCCGCCGCCAGGAGATAGCCCCGGTCCCCGGTCGCACGGAACAGCCACGCGGCTCCCCAGGCCAATTCGTCCTCGTATCCGCTCGAGGCGTAGTAGGGCACCGCCGGGGGTACGCACGCGGAATAGGTTCCGCGGTACCGGTCGGCGAAGGCATAGAGGTCTTCGGCGTGGTCCAGGAGCAGGTCTGCGTACCCCGGATCGCTCTCACGAAACACCAGGGACGACGCGGCGAGGGCGGCGGCGGCTTCGGCTGCCAGGTCCGACCCCGGGCAATCCGCGGTGATCTTGAACGACGGCCGTGCCATGGTCATCGCCTCGGGCGGCCCCCAATAGCGATGATCGAGTGTTGGCAAGCCCACCTGCGCGAACAGCTCGTGCGGGCCAGTGTGCGCCTTGAGCAGGAAGTCCGTCCCCCACTTCAGCGCGGCCAGCATGTAGGGAAGCTGACCCGACCGCCGGAACCCCTCCTCGTATTCCAGAACGCCCCAGGCCAGGTTGGTCATGGACGCGGCCATGGGGAACACGAATTTCACGTAGTCCCCGGCGTCGTAGTAGCCTCCGGTCAGGTCCACCCCGTTGTCCGCTCCGTCCTCGAGGGCCGAGTCGAATCGCCACGGCACGCGGTACTGGCCGGGCAGGTTTCCCTTGGGCGGCAAAGGACCGCTTCTCTGGATGTCCAGGAAGTATATGGCCATTTCCAGGGCCAGGCCGTAGTTGTGTCCCCCGGTCGCCCCTGCTGGCACATCCTCACTCCGCGCCGACAGGGAAAACAACAGGGTCGAGCAGGTCACAGCAGCCCCGAACCATGTTCCAGGCAGCCGGGACCGGGCCGGTATCGTCAGGTTTCTCATGGATGCCGCTCCACGCAGACCGAGGGGGATACCCTGTCGAACGGCATTGCGCGGGGAATCCTTGAGCCAATTCGTGCAAGAAAGGGTTGGGGCGCCGGAGGGCAGGGCGTGGAGGCAGGTCATGGGGGGGCACGGTGTCGCGGACGGGGGGGCGTGTGGGAAGGCAGGCCCGGGCAGGCGTCTCAGGGCACGGGAGGCGCCGTCTGCATCGTCTGGAGTTTCAGCTTGGCCTCCTTGTTGCCAGGGTTGATTTCGAGCACGTGGGTGAACCGGTCGATGGCCTCGCGGCGCTCCCCCTTGAATATCGCCATGTCGCCTTGCTGCATGAGCAGGTCCACATGGAACACGATTTGGGCGGACTCGAGCGACGCCTGGCGGCAGAGTTGTCGTCCGTTGTGTGTGCTCAACTCTTTGTATGCGAGGTCGATGCGGTCCAGTATTTCCTTTGAAAGCGCGATGAGGTCTGGAGGCAGCAGGTGGGCGATGCTGGAACAATCGTACTCCTTGCGGACCTTGGCGTAGGCCGCCTTGACCTCCTGCTCCGTGGATATCCAGTGGATATCCAACACTTCGAAGTGGTTGGCCTTTCCGAGTTCCGCCTGCTTCCGCCGCAGGAGCTTCTTCATGAGCTTGGCGCGGAGTTCGGGCGCCATTTCGTTCTGGAACTCCACCAGTTCGAGGTCGACGAGGGCGAAGATCAGGCCATGGGTGGTGCGCCGGTTGAGGTTGCTGACCGACGAGACATCCTTGAGCATGTACCCGCCGGTAATGCACTGGTTCCAGAAGCGGATTTCCTTGTCGTCCAGGCCGATTTCGGACATGTCCTCGGGGGCGTTCGGGGAAGGGAACACGTAGAGGAACTGGAGGGGTTTCTCGATCTTGTCCATGTCCGGCTGGAGCCTGGCCTTGTACTGGTCGACCTTGCCCCGGAAGATGACCTTGCGCGGGCTGGATGGAGGCATGGGCTGGCCTCGAGGTGGACGGACGCGCTCGTAGAACGCGAAGGTGCCCTCCTTGGCTGCGACCTGCTCGAGGATCCCAAGCTTCATTTGGCGGCGCAGTATCTTGCCGACTCCGGAAGCGAGGAGTGCGCGGCGGCGTACCAATGCCTGTCCGATCGGCAGGCCCTTCGCCTTGGCTTCTTCCAGGGCCGCCTCGAGTTCCGTCTTGGAGATCTTGGCGTCTTCCATCAAGATCTGACCGAAGCGTCGTTCGGGGTCGGGCGGTTCGCGGTAGCAACGCACGATGGATCCGTTGCGGAAGTAGAACTTGCTTTCGGCCACGTCGCTCTTGACTACCAGCAATCCCGTGGCGTGGCGGCTGCCCAGGGTCACGAGGACTTTCGCGGCGGGAGTATCACCGAGGTTCCCGTGCCATGAAGGGGTAGTCGTGTCCGGCCGGCGGGGTGGAGGGCGGTGAACGGGTCCAGCGTGGCCCGGTTGCTGCGCCGGCGCCATGGGCGGGGGCCCTCCCGCACCCGCCGGCACACCGGGATCGCCATGCGGGTAGGGGGCTGGGGCGACTCCGGCGGGCGGAGGGGCCGGTGCCCGCGGTGTGTCGCGATCCGGCGATACGGTGCCGGGCAGGGCACTCGCGGTTGGGCCGGGCCCCTGGTCCAGCGTGGTTCCGGCATCCGGGACGTGGGGGGCGGGGGGCGGAGCCTGCTGTGCGACAGGATCACGGCCCGGCCCTTCCGTCCTGCCGGCGTCCTGTGCCTTCGGTTCTTCGGCCACAGGGGCCGGATGGGGGGCCTCCTGTGCCGCCTTGGCTGCCAACGACGCCTTGCATGCCTCGACGGCCTGCTCGAGCGTCGATCGGGTTTCCCTGGTCAGATTCCGGATTTCCACCCCGGCCCCCGCGGGGGTCGGGAAGACCACAATGGCCTCGAGTTCGATCGGGGAGGCGGCGCATGGTGCGATGACCCGCACCTGGAGTTTCGTGTCCTTGGGAGGAGGATTGTCCCACTTGAGGAACATGCCCCCGTGCCGGATGTTGGTTTCGTACTCCTTGAGGAACGCCTCCTCGCCGTCGAATGCGGCGTCACGAACGAGCAGGTTGGTCGCGCTTTCGCCCGGTCTGGCATCGCTCCCCATCAGGAACCTCCACGTTGCCCTCTGGGTTGTCGGGCCGCACGCTCAGCAGTCGACCCGAGGAATCATACCGTTCAGTCTAGCGCAATCTCGAGAGGTGTTCAAGCCGCGGTTGCGGAAGCCCGGACCCGGAGGCGTGGATATTTTTCTGCTTGCTGGCACGGCGGGCTTGCATCTTCCGGGGATTGAAGGCATACATCGAGATTCGTGACCAGCGTGGTGTCGATACGATGAGTCGATGAATCGTCGTCCGAGGAGAAGACCATGAGAATCAAGCGGGTAGCCATCCTTGCTTCCTACGACTTCAGCATGCGTCATGCGATGGCCGAGTTCTTCCACTACATCGATCCGGTGTTCCGGCACGACGGCCAGGAGTACAAGATCGAGTTGACCCGGATCATGTCGCGCCCCGTGCTGTGCGGCGAGGACCTGAGTGCGGAAGCGGACTTCGTGGTGGACCGCACGACCCACTGGAACGCTTTCTACCGCAATTGGGCCTACCAGGCCATGAATTCGGGCGTTCAGATGGCCAACAACACCTATACGTTTTGGAACTACAACAAGCATACCACCTACGACATCATGGCTCGAGCCATGCACCCCGCGGATCGGTTCCCCAAGACCGTGCTGCTTCCCTCGTTCGGTCCGGTCACGCCCGACCACTATCGCCACGAGCGGTGGGCGGAAGAGATGGAGCACATCAAGAACCACACCTGGTACGGCTGGGACCCCGATCGCAGGTGGACCGACTGGGACGAAGTCGGCAAGCAGATGGCGAGTTACGATCGATATGTGGGGAAGTCCCGTCGAATGCGAGACGAATTCTACGTCAAGGAAGACTTCCTCCGAAAGACCATGGAGGAGGTGTTTGACAACAAGTACCCGGTATTTCTGAAGAAAATCGAAGGTGGCGGAGGGGCGGACGTGTTCAAGATCGACAGCCTCGACGAGCTGTATCGCCGCTACGACCGCACCGGTGGTCGCGGCTTCCACCTCCAGGAAGGTATCATGGACTATGACCTGTTCGTGCGTTGCATGGCCATCGGTCCCCAGGTGATGCCCATGCGGTTCCAGCCCGATGCGCCCCACCATGAGCACTACAGCACCGAGAAGTTGCCCATGGACCGGACGATCTTCGGGCGTCTCGAGAACTACGTCAACTTCATCAACGCCTATCACCGCTGGACATACAACAGCTTCGAAGCGTTGATCCGAAATGGTCAGATCCACCCCATCGACTTCGCCAACGCCTGCCCCGACAGCCACTTCACCTCCCTGCATGTCCACTTCCCATGGCTCATCGTGTCGCTCGTCAAGTGGCTCTCGTTCTGCGCCGTGACCGGGAAGGACATGAGGGCCGACGTGGAACACACCAAGTACTTCCAGGTCCTCAATTCCAAGGAGTTGACCCAGGAGGAGAAATATGCGTTCTGCGCGCGGGAGGCACGCGCCTACTTCGAGATTGACAAGTTCGAGGAATTCTGCGAGCGCAACCTGCCCGACATCGAAGAACAGATGATCGCCTTCTACGACACCAAGTTCCACGAAATCATCGAGAATGCCATCGAATGGAGCGATTTCCCGGATACCGAGCGCGGGCGGTTCGTCGATCACTACCAGGACATGATGGACAACATCTTTCGGCCGAACGCCCATGCCTACCTGGCGCCGGTGGTCTTTGCCGACTAGATCCGGCCGAAATCCGTGTCACAGCGGAGCCCTCTCGGTGCTCGAGTCGGGCTCCGGGGAGGACTCCGTGACGCCGGCCTGCTTCCTGGAGATGACAGCAGAAGAGCTGGCAGTACGGCTCGGGAGGCCAGGCAAGCCGTCGCCGGCTCGAGCCAACGCCCTGCTCCGGTGGGCCTGGTGCAACAGCCGGCCGTTCTCCCTTCCGGACCGGCTCGAGGGCGTGACGGCTCGAGTCCTCGACGGGTTGCGCGCGCAATCATCGCCGCTCCAGGTGACCGAATCGGCGAGAGCGGTGGCGAAGGATGGCACGGTCAAGCTCCTGCTCGAGCTGGAAGGCTCCCCGGTCGAAACGGTCATGATTCCCGGCAAGGGTCGCGTGACGGTGTGTGTGTCGAGTCAGTCCGGGTGCTCCAGGCAATGCGCGTTTTGCGCGACGGCACGAATGGGCTTCCGGCGAAACCTCACCGCGGCGGAAATGATCGCCCAGGTGCTGGCCGCTCGAGCCGTCGCTCCTCCTGGATTGCCCTTGCGCAACGTCGTATTCATGGGCATGGGCGAGCCCATGGACAACCTCGAGGCCGTCGTGCGTGCCGTGGCGGTCCTGGGGGAACCTTCCGGGGCGGCCGTATCGCCGGCGCACGTGACCGTGTCCACATGCGGGGTTCTGCCCGCGATGGAGCGCTTCGTGTCCCGGTGCGCGGCGGGGTTGGCCGTTTCCCTCAACGCAACCACCGATCGGCAGCGACAACAGATCATGCCGGCCGGCGCCCGGTGGCCGATCGCCGACCTGCTCTCATTCTTTTCTCGTCACGGAAAAACCCGGATCTTCTTCGTCGAGTACATCCTGCTGGGCGGTTTCAACGACGCCGGCGCCGACGCCGAGCGGCTCGCCGACCTGCTGGACGGCCTGCCGGTCCGGGTCAACCTCATCCCTCTCAACCAGTTCGACGGCGCGCCCTGGCCGACACCCGGCGGCGAACGGGTCCAGCACTTCTTCTCTCTACTGAATGCTCGAGGCATCCGGACCATGGTGAGGCAGCCTCGAGGCGCCGGCATCGCCGCGGCGTGCGGTCAACTCTACCGGTCCACTCCGGCGCCAGTGTCCCGGTGACGCCGCGCGCGGGCTCGAGTCCTTTGTCGTGGCGCCGCAGGTCGCGTGCGGGCCGGCCATCTCGAACGCGGTGCACGGCGACTGCCAGGGTCTTCTCTCCGGGGAACCATTCCGCCACCAAGCAGGCTGTGGCGCGAGCGGGCTTTATCAGTATACTTTGCTTGAGAAGGTCCGGCGCCGGGACGATCGCAGGGTGCCCGGTCCGGCGCCGGGCTCGCGGACTTTCCTGGGAGTGCTCATGAGAAACACAGGATCGCTGATCGCTGGCATGATATCTATCCCAGCCTTGCTGCTGGTTGCCTCGTGTATCGTGGAAGATGACCCGGCTCAATTCGGGTCCAGTCCTACACCATCCTACGCGGAGGCGTCTCCGACACCGTCGGACGACCTGGCGGCGCCGGATGGCCACACCTGTCCCGCGAACCAGGTACCATCATCGAACCACTGGACGGCATACGCCGCTCCGGAGGATCTCGAGGGGACAGGGTGGGGCATCGGAGACACGCTTCCCAACTTCACGCTGGTGGACCAGTTCGGGGATGAGGTGTCCCTCTACCAGTTCTACGGCATGGTCATCATGGTGGAAGTCGGTGCGGTGTGGTGCACCTACTGCAACGAAACGGCGGCCAAGTCCCAGTCCCTGCTGAATTCCTACAGCGAGGATTGCGTCATGTTCCTCTACCTGCTGACCCAGGACGAGTTCGGGGGAGAGGTGAGCCAGGCGGACGTGGAATACTGGGCCGAGACCTACGAACTCGACTACCCGGTGCTGGGGGACTTCGGGGAGGAGATATCCAACGACTTCGGCGTCAAGGCGTACCCGATGTTCTACTTCATCGACCGCGAAATGGTCCTGCGCTCGAAAACCATGGGATCGGGGAACTACCGGGAGATCACCAAGAACATCGATGTTCTCCTGTAGTCCGCCCCAGAACGCTGTTTCGCTCTCCTCTTACCACGCACAATCGGAGTTCCACGGGTCCACACCCGCGCTGGAGGTCCTCATGACACAATCCGCCCGCGTGCGTACCGGCGTTTCCAGGACCACCCTGGAGCCGGCTCGAACGCCATTTCGTCGCGGTCTGGCTGCCCTGCTGTTCGTCATCATCGCCGCAACGGGGGCCGCTCCCGCTCTCGCGCAGGATGGGGCGGCCAGTATTCCCGTCAAGCTGCTCGACGGCCGGAACCTCACCCTGGGAGACTACCGGGGCAAGGTGGTCGTCCTCTCGTTCTGGACCGTGGACTGTACCAACTGCAAGGCCGAGATGCCGCACATCGACCGTATGTACGAGACCTACCGCACCAAGGGGCTCGAAGTCATCGGCGTCAACCTGGACCCGCCCCGCAACGCCTCCCGCGTAAAGCCCACCGTTCGCCGGTACGGCTACTCGTTTCCCGTGGCGCTCGATCCCGAGGGCGAATTGGCTGCGCCGTTCGACCCGTCTCGCGCCACCCCTTTCACCGTGGTGCTCGACCGTGCCGGCAAGACCCGCTATTCCCACCTGGGGTATCGGGCCGGCGACGAGGTCGAACTCGAGAAGGTGATCCAGAAGTTGTTGGCCACGCCTGCCGCGGGGCACGCGGACAAGGCGACATCACCCCCGGGCGAGAGGGGCGCGGCCCCACCAGCGAACCCGGAGAGTTCGGGTCCAGGAGGTGCGGACGTGAAACCCGGTACCGGGTCCGCCGAGAGCGGCGATGAGCCGGCCACTGGAAGCCTCGAGGAAGGCCGGTCCGATACCACGGAACAGCCATGAACGCGCTGTCGAGTCAAGCCAGGCTGCGGTGGCCCGTGCCGGTGCCCGGGGCTGCCCTGGCCGCCGCGCTGGCAGCCTTGGGCCTGCCCGCCCCATCGATGGCCGCGGACTGGCTGTCGCTGGCAGCCAGTGGGGAAGTCGATGGCGCGGTCCGGCACTATTCCGGGGGGGGGGATACCGGCGACGGGTACTGGGAAACGGTCGATCGGGTCGTCCTGACCGGGGTGGGCGGCCCGTGGACCCTGGGGCTCGAGGCCAGGGGCGTCGTGGTCGGCCCGTGGACCGAGGAGGACATGCCCCCGGTCGAACTGGTAGCGGCGGACCTGGCGGGCCAGTTCGGAAATGGCTCGCTGATGGTCCTCGAGAAGGGGCTGGCGCGGTATCGCACCCGGCACATCGACCTGGCAGGGGGAGACTTCGGGGCATCGCTCGGCAGGGGAGCCGCCCTGAACCTCGTCCCCAACCCCGACCTGGATATCAACACGACCCTGCTCGGCCTGCGTGCTCGAGCCGATTGGGGTCCACTGTTCGGCGAATTCGCGGCCGGGCTGGCTCACCCGCAGACGATCTCGCTCCAGTACCCGAACGAATTCATCCAGTCCCCACCACGTGATCTCGTCCAGTCGGTCCAGCTCGGGGTGGCCCCGGTCGGGGCATTGAGCCTGAACGGCTGGGCAAGTTGGTTCAACTTCGAGGACAACTGGGAGGTACCGTCCCCGGTGCTCGAGCGCGTGACCGCTCCCGACGCGCGGGTGGTGGGTGGCGCATTGCAGTGGCTGGACCTGTTCGGCCGGCTCGATCTCTACCTGGAGGCCAACCGGTTTCGCTACCTGAGCGATGACTGGTTTGCCGATGTAGAGCGAGAGGGCCACACGGTCTACGGGAGCGCCACCGCCTATCTCGGCCTGTGGACTGGCCTGCTGGAGGTCAAGCGTTACCTGAACGCCGAGGCGATCAACGTGCGTGGCGGCCAGTACAACTACGAGTACGTGACCCCCCCGACCCTCGAGCTTCCAGAAGCGGTCACTCGAGATAGCGCTGAAACCATCGATTCGCCCGACATCGTGGGCTACCGCGTCCGGTTGGACCGTCGGGTGGAGTCGATGGACAGTGTGTGGAGCCTGAATTGGGGACACTTCTATGACCTTGCCCCCCTCCCGCCGACCCCTTCGAAGGAGACCATTGGCCACCTGTATGGCGGATGGGAGTGGACGCCCTCGAGCGGTGCGAGGGTTGCTGCCACGGCCGGGTATCGCGTGGACGTGCGGTC
>JAJRTE010000070.1 GCA_024278455.1 Myxococcota bacterium | reverse complement strand
CGGGCGGCTGCGAACAGGCTTCCTCGGTTTGGCCCGGGTCACCGTATCCGTCGCGGTCCTGGTCGGGAAGGTCGACGTGGGGGGCCCCGATCCGGCTCGAAGGGTGCGTGATACGTCCGGGTGCCCTGCCGGGTCCGCCAGATCAGGGCACAGGAGCTGGCTGCCGGGTCCACGGCGACATCGGCTGGCGAGTCATGGATTCTACCCGGGTTCGGGGGGCAAGGTCAACGGTTGGTGGTTCGAATGGCACATTCTCATGGAGGAGGGATCCAGAGGGGGGGGGCCTACGGAGAGGGGGGCAGGATGGAAGCCTGCCCTGCAAAGGGAGGTGGCAGGCTGGAAGCCTGCCCCACAAAGGGAGATGGCAGGCTGGAAGCCTGCCCTACGGGGGTGGCAGGCTGGAAGCCTGCCCTAGGGGGGGGCGAGCCGCTTGGGGTAGAGGTCACCCGGATCCCCGGAAGGTCTCACGGCAGGGCGACACACGGGTCGCCCCTGGTCGCGATGCGTGCGCACCAGCCCCCTTCAGCTACCTCGAGGCCGGCGAAAGCCACCACACGGCCTTGCACTCGGTCTGACCGGGCGGCGTCCACGCCGGATCCGGCCTGCAAGGCAAGGCGAACGTGTTGGACGCGAGAGCCGCGTCCCCGGCGAGGGCTTCCGCCGACTCGCTTGTCATCGGAATGGCGCTGAGCTGGTAGCAGTCGCCGGCGTTCAGCCATCTCGAGGGGCCGGTGCCATCTGCTTTCCGATAGCGGTCCACTTCGCACACGATCGTCATGCCATGCGTCGAGGCGAACGCCTGGAGACGCTGCTTCAGTACGGACGGCGAATCCCCTCTCTCGGCCCGAGCGAACAGGCACCTGGCTTCCTCTGCCTCCGCCCGGGTCCCGGTATCGCCGGTTTGCCGGGCAGGCACCTCCTCGGCTCCCCTGCGTTCACTCCCCGGAGACGTGTTCCGCGGCTCCACGCCGCTCCTGGCGACGGAACCAGCATCCTGCGCCGGAACAGAACGGGAATCCTGCGCTGCCTGCGGTGGGGGCGACAGGACCTCGGCAAGGTGCAACCCGGCCAAGACCAGCACCAGCAGGGCGGTGACCAGGGTCGCCCAGGGCGCAACCGCGTGCAGCCACGCTGGACCAGCCGGCGGCGCCGCGAGCGCCCGATCTCTCTGGCCCATGGGGACCCGTCCTGCCAGCGCGCGGACGACGGCCGGCTGCACCTCGCCGGGAGGTCCTTCGGGTAGATCCGCCAGCCAGGCCAGGAGTTGGGACAGCCGGGTCCACAGCCTGGCGCTCACGTCCAGCCCACCGGCTTCTCCCACGGCGCCCCCCTCCCCCGCGGCCCAGTCGGCCTCGAGAGCCAACAGGTGTGACGGCCTGCCGGCCGGCATGGTGCCCGTCCCCCTCCCGTCGAAGAACCGGTCTGAAGCGGGCGCGGTTTCCCCGGGATCCCAGGCATAGACCGCGACCGGCCCGTGGGTGCGGCACGTGTACGCGCCGACACGCCTGGCAACCAGCACCCAGGCCACGCGCGGCGCGGCGTCACCCCTCCCCCGCTGGCCCTCGACGGCCTGCTTCAGCGCACGCGCCATGTCATCGACCGGGTCGACATCCGGCGGGATCACCCGGCCGTCGAACACCTTCTCCAGCGTGGCGGCCAGGACGACACGGGTCCGGTCCGTCGCTGGACCGGCGACCCGTCCGGCCAGGTGCATGCTGCCTGCCGGTCCATCGATGACCCGTTCACATCGAAACAGGCCGAGCCAGGAGCGGTCCCCTGGCGGCGGGAGGTAGCTGAGTTCCATCTGTGCTTCCTCGCTCTGTTGTGCGGTCCGGCGTCGCGGTCCGGAAGCGGCCGGCGCAAACCCTGCCGCGGGGCGCCCGCTCCGAACGTCCCGCCGACTCGTTGCCGGCCAGCCCGTCAACGCGCTCCCGGATCAATGCGGCTGGACCATTACCGCGACCTCCCGCGCCCTCGAGGTCTCCATGGCCTCGAGAACGCCGATGACGGTGGTGTTGAACCTTTCGATCTGGGACTTGGTCCATCTCTTGCGGTCCCTCAGACACCGCCGGGCCGTGATTATCAATCGCTCCACCTCGGTCGGATAGTGACGGTCCAGCGCGATGAGGAGCAGGTCTTCGAGCAACCGTCTCTGATGATCTCCGAACGTCCCGGCCTTCGCCTGGCAGTACTCCGCCTTGTCGACGTGGGCCCGGGTCTCCTCCAGGAGTTCCGCGAGTGCCTCCCCTGCTTCCCCGGCGTCACGCAGTTTCAAGACCTGCCTCGGTGCCCAGGCGTCGAGCAGGGCGGTCCACCCCTCCTTGCACACCAGGAGACTCACCTGGACGAGCGCACCAGGCCCCACTCGATCCTCCCGAAACAGCTCGAGCAGTGTGTCCTTGAGGAGTTTCGCGTGGACGATGGATGGCAGTTCCGTCGCTGGATAAAGAGGACAAGGCGTCGCGCCGGCGATGGAACCACCGGCTCGGCCACCCTGCTTCTTGGCAGCGTGGAAGAGATGCTCGAGGTGGCGCCGGACGGTGATCAGCGCCTCCACGGTCTCCCGTCCGACATGGCCGGGCCGCGCGTCCTGCCGGGCTTTCCCCGCGACACGCCCGGACCCGGGTGGTTCTACGCCGGCTCCGCTTCCGCGATCCATCCGGCGCAGCCTCATCTCGAGCTTCGCCAGGGGGTTGTGCCTGAGTCGCTCCCCGAGACGCCAGGTCTCCTCCGGACTCGAGACTCCGAGTGCACCGACCACCTCGAGCAACGCCTCGCGAAACGGCGCCAGCTCTGGACCGCGACGCTGCACGGCGTCGTCGAGCATCCTGCCAAGCACTTGCCGCTCCGTCTTCGTGCGGGTCTTGCGCGCCCGCGCTCCGGGCTGCGCCTCGAGGAGGACCGGCAGCGGCCAGTGGGGCGGCTTGCCCAGGAGATAGCCGAGTTGCGACGATTGCTGAACTTCGCGCGGCAACGGCTCGAGCCACGACACCGTGGACGGCTCCAGCCCGTCCAGGTCCTGCTTGAACTGGGCCGACGCGGCGACGAACAGGGGGTGCCAGGCCTCGAACGACAGCGGCAAACTACACAACCGCTGAGCGGCGAGCCGCACGACAGCCCTGGCCACGGTGGGCGCCGGCGCGAAATCCCCACCGCCTCGCCTCGATGTCGCTTCGATCGGCAGCGTCGCCTCGATGGTATCTCGCAGCGACGAGGCGATCGCGGCCAGGTCATCCCCAGCCCCGGCGGCCCTGGGCGAGAGGGAGTCGAAGCCACGGACCATGAGCGCTGGCCGGCGCAGCATGCAGGCCATCTCGATCCGAAACAGGCCATGTCTCCGCCCGGCAAGCCGCTCCCGGCAGCGGTGAAACACGGCGTCGACCCCGGCGGCCGAAAGCTGCCCGCTCTGAAGCAGGACGAGGTAGCGTTCTGCGCAGGTTTCCGCTCTCTCGCCCTCCCACACGACAAGCACCGGTTCCGGGACCTGCTTTGCGAGTCTGACCACGTCATCAGGCGGCCGGGCAGCCAACGCGCGAACCAGCCTGGCGACGATGCGCTGTCGTCTCGCGTCTCCAAGCGCCTTGCCGGCGGCCTCGAGCACCCGTTCTGCTTCTCCCCGGTCGCCCAGTCCAGGGCCACTCGAGGACAGCACCCTGGTGAGCATGGCCTCGACCTGGTCCTGTACCCACTCGGGAGCACGTTCGGGCAACGGGGTCCGTGCAGCGGCCTCGAGCGCCTGTTCGGCCAGCCGAGGGACCATCTGGGGGGATGAGAGGGAAACTTGCACCAGCAGGAGACGATACAACACCTCCTCGCGCGTGTCCCCCCGGGTCACTATGCTTCGCGCCTGCTCGAGCAGGGCCCGGAGTAGACTATTCGCCCCGCCCCGACCCTTGCCAGCGGCGACCTTGGCCTCGGCCTCGACGAGGTGCAGGAACGCTTCCTGGTGCGGTGGCGCGGCCAGTCGTGCCAGAACACTCGAGACGGCGGAGGCGTCGAGCCGGGCCGCCTCGCGGAGCCCGCCACGTATGTCCTCGCGACGCACGCCCTCGAGGACCCGGTTCGGGGTCGCCCCTCCGTCGAGCCACTGCTCCCACACCGCCGGCAGGCGGGACAGGATGTCTCGAGAACCTTCCGGGGAAACATCGGCCAGCACGGCTTCGGCCAGCTCTCCGTCGCGACAACGTTCCGCGGCGAGCAGCTTGTCGAGCACACTGGCCACCGTCGCGCTCGCCGCGCCACGCCTGGCGTGTTCGAACCATGCCGCCGGCCGGGGTATCCCGCGAACGAGGTCCGTCGCATGATCGCCGCCCGACATGACCAGCCGTTCCCAGGCGCCGGGATGGGTCCGCCACACCTCGATGCCTCGAGCCACGTCCGCGCGGACGCTGTCGGCCAGCATGGCGACTCCGCTCTCTCCGTCGTGGTACGAGGCCCGGACGAGCGCGTCGAAGGTCCTTGGCCAGGAATCCGGCGGCCACGTCGTTCGCCGGACCCTCATGCCCCTGGTCAGCTTGTGGAGGACCGGGAGGTAGCCGGCCCGGACAGCACTGTCCAGGAGTGCGGCGGTCGCCACGTCCGGGTCGCCGGCCCGCGCCTCTACCACCGCCAGCCACTGCGCAACGCGTTCGGCGCAGGTCGCACCCGGTTCAGCGGCGTTCAGGTAGCGCCACATCATCTTTTCCGGCAAAGCCGGGAGCTTCGGCTCCCCTCCGGCGGCTCTCGAGAGCCACGTCTGCGCGAGAGCGCCGAACCGGGCGTCGATCTGCAGGGGCGGCAACGCCGTCCAGGCACGACAGATCTCCTCGAGGACACCATCCGGGCAGGACTCGAAAGGGGTGTGTTCGACGACCAGGGCCAGGATGGCGGCACGGTCGGTCTCCGGCAGGTCCGGGTCTTCAACGAGCGCCACCAGGCGGGAGACGCGGCCCGCCACGGAAACGCCGCTGTCGCCTGTCAGCAGGAAACCGGAAAGCAGCTCGAGAGCGTGCCGGCGCGTGGCCGGTGTGGCCCGGCCCGGGTCCAAGCCGGCTCGAGCGAGTCGAGCCACGACGGGGCCTCGCACTCCTTCACTCCGTTCCACCGCGCCCAGGGTTCGATCCCCCGTGATCATGCGATAGAGAGCTTCGTATCCGGCCCTGTCCTCGAGCGGGTGGTCCTCGAGCGCGTCGAGCAGCGCGGCGGGGTCTCCGGCGGCCAGGGTGATGCGCATCTGGGCGGCCACGTCTTGCTCCTCGAGCGCGTCGCCCCTTTTGTTCGAGAGGGCGTCGGCGTCGAGGGCGAACCGGGCCTGGATGTCCGCCTTGGCCGCATCGTCGAGGTCGGGCCTGGCCCAGAGCGCCCCGATCTCCCGTGCGTACCGCCCTATCGGCCCGGGTGTCCGCGCCTTGAGCCGCTTGGGGTCGCCGATGATGAACATCCCGTCGTCGGTCAAGACCGCCGTTGTCATGCTCGAGGTCTCCGGGACGCCGAACAGGTGGAACCGCCATCCTTCGCGGTACTTGAACTCGTAAGGGTTGTCCGTGTGTGTCCGGAAGTGGAACCCGATCCGGACCGAAGGAGGCACAGCACGCAAGATCCCCTCGACGAACCGGCGGACCCAGCCGTTTTCGCCGAAATCGGCGGCAGGCCGGACCAGCACCATCCGCGGGCAATCGGGGTCGGCGACGGCGCGCATGACCACGCCGGTGAGAGTTTCGATCCATTCCGCGGCTGGCTCGATCCCGGCCTCCTCGAGGAGTTCGACCAGGTCGATGGGGGGTGCCTGGGAGAGGGGGACGGGCGGAGACGGTTCATCCGGGAGCGTGGCCGACTCGGCGGTCCAGTCGCCGGTGTCCCAAGCGCTGGCCCAGACGCCGGCCGCGCAAAGGGTCGCCCACCAGCCGAGCGGGGCGTCGGGGTCGGCTGCCGCCAGGTCGTCGAGCCGCGCGATCCGGGTGTCGGAGAGGAAGTTGCCGCTCCGGATGCCGAAACGTCCCGTGGAGACGGTCCTGGAGAGCGCCACGTGTCCGGCGTCGAGCCGGGTGTACTGCCAGACCACGGGGAGCACGGCGCCGGGTCCGCCGGACGGTTCGTCGAAGGTGGCGAGGGCTTCGAGTTCCGCGACCTGGGCTGGAGTCAAGGAGTCGGAGCGGGCCACGGTCTGTATGCCGGGCCCGGTTCCGAAACCGACGGTGGAGAATGTGTAGATGTGCCGGCCGGTGTTCATGTCGTCGCGCCACCCCCCGGGTTCCTGCCATGCCGCGCGCCGCTCAGCACGCGAAGTTCCGGTATCGACTCAATACGTAGAGCAGCGGCGTCTCCACGTGGATGGGACGCGGCCCTCGCTGCATCCGCTCTTTGGCCAGCGCCTCGAGCGCATCGCCTGCTGCGTCCGGATGGTCACTCGCCCGTGCGCCTGCCGCTGCCAGGCTGTCGTCCGTTTCCTGGTGCTCGCCCGTCTGGTGGGGCGGGTCGTTGTAGTCCAACAGCCACCCCTCGATCGCCCTGACCGGCACGAACCTGGGGCGCGTGCCGAGGTGCACGGCGAAGTTGCGCACGGAATGGCCCAGGACATCGTGGTCGTTGATCAATTCGTCGAAGAACCTGTTGAGCTGGTTCAGGACCCGCATCTGGTACCCGGCGTCGACCCCGGCGAGCGCCCGCTCGTCGTAGCTGCGCATCCACCGGTCATGCCACGTATCCCAACCGGGCACGTGGAAGGAACGCGGGTCGTCCGCCATGGTCAGGGCGATGACCACTTCCACCCGACGGGGTATCGCCCCCGGGTTCGACTTGCCCAGCTTCGAGCGCTCCTCGAGAAGCCTGTGCACCCAGGTGCCGAACTGGCCGGGGTGATCGACATGGGCGACGTTCCCCTGCCTGTCCACATAAGACTGCCTCGCGTGCGCCGGCACGAGCGCGAACATGGTAAAGGTGATGATGACGCCGCTTGAGGCGGCGATATACTCCCAGCCGGCGTCGCCTTCACCGAACTTCTCGCCCGGCTGGTCGGAACAGGTGAGTTCGATCCGCTCGATCTCCGAGTCGCCGCGGCGATAGGATATCGTGGTCTTGATCCGTTGGAACCTGTCCGACTGGGGTATCCGTTTGAATGCACGGTATGCCTCGAGATACTGATTGACCTCGAGGTGCCGGGTCGAACCATCGGGAGTGACATAGTCGACATCGACGGTCTTGTCTCGGCCCAGGTAGGGTGCCAGACTGTTCCGGTCCAGGCTCAACCTGTGGACGAGGCCCTGGAAAAGGTAGGTCTTGCCCGACTGCTTGCTCCCCAGGATCGAGATGTGGGGTGCGGTATCGTTGTCCACCCGGCCTCCGAGCCAGGACTCGACCCACCTGGACAGGATCCCGGGCCTCGCAGGCGGCTGCACCGTCCCCGGTGGTTCGGCCTCCCCCCTCACGCCGTCCTCCCGGGGCGACGCACCCGCGGCGATCCTGCCGGGACCATCCGCCTCCTCGACCTGGTCGAGCGGAAGCGGCGGTACCGACTCCCGCCGCGGCGAGACGGCTGCTACGCCCTCCGCCGCCTCCCGCTCCCCGGCACCAGCCGTCTCATCGCGAGCCGGCGGTTCCTCCCCCTTCTTCCCGGGCTTCCCGGACTTCTCGGGCTTCACTGTCCATGCCATAACGTCATCTCCTCCCGCCCGGCGCCGTCGGCTCGAGCCTCACGTTGATGAGCGATACTCCGCGACGCGCGCGCTTCGCCGAGGCCGCGGTGTGGGGTGGGTGGGACAGGCGCAAGACCCGCGCGAGTCCCTCCCCGGTCCGCCACCTCACCTCCCCCCTTCGGAAATCCTTGTCCGTCAGGACATCGACCCCGGCGGAGCGAAAGGCGTTAGCGACCTGGGTGACCAGCGCCCGCCTGTCGTCTTCTTCGGCAGGGAACTGGTAGTAAAGCTCGAGAAGCGAGCTGGTCTTGCCCTCCTCGACCTGGTAGACGGCGTACATGCGGAACAGCAACCTGGGTGCCTCGTCCAGGGCGGGCCAGGTGAAGAATCGGCACCGGTAGCGAAAAGTCGGACGCCCGCCGCCCTCGCCGGGCTCGAGGCTTTGTTCCAGGCAATGGAGCTGGTCCCGGTAGATCCCATCGGCTGCTTCTCCCTCCTGGGCCAGGCGCGGCAACGTGGCCGCGGTGAACCCATCTCCCAGTACCATGCCCAGGCCGCTAGCGGCCTCCATGGTCCGGTAGGTGTTCAGCAGGGCGCGAGGATAGGGGGCCGGCCCAAGGTCGAGCCCGATGTCGCCCAGGATCTCGTCGAGCGCAAGGGCCTCCGGGACCGCGGTCCCGCGCCGGAACTCGTCGGCAACACCGAACAGGCGCGTCATCCGCCCGGTGTAACTCTCCGCGTACCCTTCCATCGGACTGTCGCCCACGCCGACTCGAGACAACCAGGCCTGAACCGGTTGCGGGCCGACTTCGCGAAGGGTATCGCGCACCAGGTGCCAGAACGCCCTCTCCACTTCGACCTGGCGCCGGAAATCCTCGTCTTCCACGAAACGGCCATCCTTCCACGGGTAAGGATCGATCCCCAAGGCGAGCCGCGGGGCTGTCTCCACCGCGCCACAGACGGCATCGAGCAAGGCCGACGCCTTGTCACGCAGCTTTCTCGAGGCTTCCAGGTCGGTCAACGCCACGAGCGCCCAGACTCGAGTCGGGGGAAGCTGCGCCAGGGCGTCTCGGGCGAACGCTATCCGGCGCTCCAGGCCGTCGATCTGGTCCGCTGTCTCCAGGCTGTACCCCCCAACCGGGCCCTCGAGTCCGCGAAACGCTTCGGCCACCGCTTCGATCCGGGGTACGGTCGCTTCCTGGATGAACGACAGGTAGGCCATCCCGGCCCCATAGACAACGGCCACCGTTCCCAGAACGGCACAGGAGATCACCCCCATGGCTCGTGCCCAGGGCAGGCTCGAATGGCCCCGCATCCACTGCGCCGTCAGGTTGAATCTCCGAAACCAGAGCGGTACCGCGACGCCGAGACAGACGAGGGCCAACGCTCCCAGAGGAACGGGAAGCGGCACGCTGCGCCGCGCGAACTGGACCGACGCGACGACCATCACCGCGCTGCACACGGCGTCCGCGACGGCCAACCTGTTCAACCAGGCGCTACCAAGACGCTGATATGCCCCGGGAGCCACCAACCGGAAGCGGCGTCGCCGGTCCCGCCGCCCACGACCCGGTTCCCCCTTGCCCGGCCGGACAGTCGGGCGGTCCCGGAACCGGACACCGGGCAGGCCGACCAGCACCAGCGAGCAACTGGAGACGACCAGGGTCGCCCAACCGTCCGCGAGCAGAAGCTCGAGCCACTGGAATTGCCACCACAGCACGGCCAACCCCGCCCCCCCGAGAAGGGCGAGCGCTCCGAGCACCCAGCCGGGAGGCGCCCACAAGAAACTGTCGTCCCATTCCCCGGCGGCGCGAGCATAGGCGCGCCGCTCTTCCTCGGGACTCGAGAACCTGCGCGGCATGCCCCGGTCCGCCCCACCCTCGGCAGCGTCTCCCCTGCTCGTTCTCTCTCCACGCCTCGTCACGACAAACCTCGATGCGTTGTTCTTTCCGCCAACCCCCGGTCCCCGGGCCCATTGAAACACTGCCGGTCCGCCCTCCACCGCCCGGCCACGCCACGATCCGCCCCAAGCCGCGGCCTGGCTACTCGAGGCGCCGAAAGCTCACGATCACTGCGGGCACCGAGCCGGAGGCGAGCGCGGCGTCCAGGGGCAAACAGGCCGTCGGGGGGCCCCATGCGCCCCCCAGGTTGCGGCACGCTCGAGCGGTGTCCGAGTACTTGATGTAGACTTCCGGACCCCACAGGTTCTGCTGTCGAAGCCAGGCTTCCAGCTCCACCCGGTCGCGACACCGTTGCCCGACGGGAACCTTGAACTGCATGCGGTCGTGCAGCAGATCCTCCCTGGCGTCTCGAGGCTCGAGTTCCGGCGACTCGAAGAGCACGTCGGAGCGCCCGTGTGCGAGGGCGAGCCAGAGGGCGGCTGTCACGCCGGCGGCCCTGACGATGGACAAGAGGCTCATGGGGAACCCTCCGTCTTGGCCACAAGGTACCCGACCATGAAGTCCTCGAGCAGGCGCAACTCGGCGGCCATCCGGGTGGCCACGTGGGACGAACCGAGATCGGACACGTAGATGACGGCGGTCACGCCGGCGGGCAACCTGTCCGCCTGTCCGCGGGGGGTGGCCAACAGGGTGATCACGTAGTTGCCTTCCTGAAGGTTCCACTGCCCATTCTCGCCGGCGACGCCTTCGTCGGCACGATAGAGTGCGCCCGGACACGCCCTCCGGCTCGAGGAGGTGCACACCTTCCGGTTGCCGCGGTACCACACGGTCATGGTCCAGGGCCGCTGTGTCGAGCCGGTCTTGCTGTAGACACGGAGCGACCAGGTGGGGACGCGGGAACGGAAGCGACGCCTCGCGCTTTCCACGTGGGAGGATAGCATCCTCGCGGCGGTGCCTCGAGTGGTCACGGCTTCCAGCCCTTCGAGGATGGGGGCGAAGCTGGCGGCGTAGCCTCGCCGGTAGTCTCCCCCGAACGTCTCGAGTTCCCGGAGGAGCGCGGCATGATGGACGCGGTTGAACGGGAGGGGGACCGGGCCGCAAGCGGCTCCTGTGCCCGCAGGCGCGTCGCACACGCAGCGCCCACCGTCCCGGTGCTCGAACGGACCGCATGACCGCCCGGTCTCTCCGTGGAACTCGATGTCACCCAGGTTCGCCTCGACGAGCCAGCCGGTCACGATGCGGCTGAAACCCTGGGCGAGCAGGATGTTGTTCCACCGGTTGCGCCCCGAGCCCTTGAGGAACTGCGTGTAGTCCTGCATGGACTGGAAGCTGTTGAGCCAGTGGAAGACTCGAGTCGGCGAGACCGGGGCGAATTCCGTGGCCACATCGACCTCGAGACGGCCGCCCAGCGATGACCGTCCGGGCCCCGGGCGACGAAGCTGTTCCACGAGCGGTGCCAGGACGTTGCGCCAGGGGGAGGTATCGTGGTTCGAGAGCACCTGCTCTCTCCAGTCCAGGTCAGGGTTGCGCCGTCCCGGCTCCATGCCGAAGAAGGCCTCGAGCCCCGCGAACGCCGGGGCGGTGGCCAGGTCCTGGAGGATCCGTCTCGAGCTGTCGCTGCTCCGTCGCGGATAGTGGCGCTCCAACGACACCGCGCGGGAGAGCCTGCGGTTTCCCAGGACGGCTCGTTGCTCTGCGGGAATCGTCGTTCGGGTCATCTCGACGCTGCCGTCGCTGCCTGTATCGGCAAGGGCGAGAAGTCCAAGATATTCCATGTACCGCTGGCAGGACCGGGCGATGAAGTCGGCCATTCGGGTCTCGCCGTGCCGGTACTGGGTCCACCGGCCCATCTGGTAGCCCAGGATGGCGTCGTCACCTTCGACGCGGTCCTCCTCGCGCGGGTGGGCCGGAATGGCGAGCGTCCGGAACTTCGGCTGGTGGGCGACGACGCTGGTCGCCAGGAACGGCTTGAAGACCGAGCCGACCTGGTGCGCCTCGAGGTTGTGGTTGCGGGTCAATGTCGTGGCCCTCTCGGCAATCTCGCGACGCCGCACCTCGACCGCTGGAGAGGCGTGCCGGGACAGGCGGCGGTCGAGCAGTGCGACAGTCGCCTCGTCCGGATAACTCGCCATAGCGAGGACCTCCCCGCTCACGGCGTCCATGAGGGTGATTGCTGCCCGGAACGGTGGGCGGCGCCGGGCCGCGCTCCGGGCGTCCAGCGCGTCGCCCCTCGTTCTCGAGAAGCAGGCGGTGCGCTGTCCGTTCCGGTCATGACACGCCTCGCGGGTCCAGCCGGGCGCGCACGTCCCGAGCCGGTCCTGGCAGCGGGACCAGCGAACCAGCCTGTCCTGGAGCCGCGCCTGGAGCCGGCGCCGCAAGGTGAGCCGCACGTCGGCCTGCTGCACGCGCTCCCTGGGCCTGTTTCTGACCAGCGACAGGGCCGCGGTCATGGCTCGAGCCAGTGGCCGGGCGATGGCGGGAAGCAGGTCGCCGGCAAAGACTCGAGTCAACCCGGACATGTGGGGCTGAATGGCGGACAGGACGCCCTGTCGCTGCTCCTCGATCGCGAACGCTTCATACAGGTCCCGGCCTCCATCCTTCGACTTCTTGAACAGCAGCACGTCCCCGGCTTCCAGGGCCAGGATGGGGCTCAGGTTGACGAGGCTGGAGCGGGCGCTCACCGCGTCGCCGTTGAGGTAGACCTCGGTGCCCGGCTGGAGACCGGGCAGGATCTCCATCGCAAGATCGGGACCCACGTACCGGAAGCGTGCGATCTCCTCGCCACCGTCGGCCACGGCCAGTCGCATCGTGGGAGCCAGGGACTCCCGGCGACCCCGGACGAGATCCAACACGTCGCGTTCCGTGACCTCCAGGAAGTCCCCGCCGGCCAGGGGAATCGAGTCGGTCCCGGTCCTGGGCAGCACCAGGTAGGCATTCCCCTCGAGGTCTCGCAACACCAGCCGGCTGTCGTCACGCCAGAAGAGCAGCATGCCTTTCCAGGACCGGTCCTCGGCGAACGGCAGCTTCTGCCGGTGGGTCGTCTGCTTGATGCCTCGCACCGTCTTGTTGTCGAAATCGATGATGAACCGCTCCGGAAACCGGAGATCGGCCGCCAGGTAGCTCCGCCTCCAGAACAATCTCTCGGCCCTGCTCGCCTGCGGAGACAACGTCAGGGTACGGGCCGGGTCCGCGCCGGCGAGATCGGTCGCCCCTGCCCCGGCGACGGTGTCGAGCACGATGTGCCGGCGCTGGATCATGGCCTCCACGCGACGGTAGTAACCTTCCGGCGTGTAGAAGCGAAGGTACTCAACCTCGGTGACGACACTGCGGTGGGCCGCTATCGCCCCGACGGCGAACGCCAGGAGCAGGATCCATGGCCAACGCCGAATGCGCGTGATTCCGCCCCCCGGATGATTCATGTCTCCCCCCGGATCCAGCAGCCTGCGGCAAGGGCGATGAACGCCAGGTTCTCCACCAGGTCGGACAAGGATATGAGCCCCAGGAACGGCACGTTCTTGCCGGTCAGCGGCACCCAGTGGATGTTCCCGGCGGCCACGACGAGCGCGGCCCAGAACAGGTACAGGGTCAACACGGTACTGAGACGCGATCCTGGCGTGGCGCCGGGACGGTAACGCCTGCCCCACGGCCTCCAACGCCTGCTCGACGCGCCCGGGGCGACCTGGACGACGGGGAACCCCGCCGGCACGCCCGCGGTCAGTGCTCCGAAGAACAGGAGAAGGGCGGCAAGACCGATGGTCCCGAATTCCGGCAGGAGAAAGGCGGCAACCGTGGCGTCCGTCATGAACGTATCCTGCAGGCTGGCCCCGTAGGCGCGAAAATCATCGGCGAGGTACCCGTCTCCCTCGAGAGTGGCGGCACGTCCCTGTGCATACCGCACGATGATCGCGGCATGCTGCGCGACCTCTTCGGCTGACCGCGTCCCGATGTCCGCTGCAAGCCGGGGGTCTATCGCGGCGAGCGATCGCAGTACGGTGCGCGGGTGCCTGGCGGCGCGCTCGAGCAGCGCTTGACCTTCTTCGGTGTCCAGGAGCAGGTCGGCGATGTGCGAGTCGGCCATGCGCACGAAAGCGAACAGGAGTGCCAGGGTGACCACGAGGACTCGAGTCCCCGGCCCATGGACGGCCATCCACAGGAGCAAGGGAGGCAGTCCTATCCAGGCCAGGCCCAGGTCGCCGGCAAGCAGCGGCAGCACCCCGAACAGAACCACAATACCGAGCCACGTGCGCCAGCTTGCCCATCCATGACGCGCGTCCTCGTGGTAGAGACCGAGCAGCGCGAAATAGGCGAGGGGAACATGCATGATGGAAAGCGGGACGCGAAATGGCAGGAACGGGAACGTCTCCGGGTGGCCTGCGACGAGGGCCACGATTCGAATCGCCACGACGGCGGCCAGGGCTGCGGCCGTCCAGGTGCCTCGGCCCCGGCACCAGGCGGCGATGCGGCGGAGGCTCTCGCCCGGCCGGCGGAATGCCTCG
>JAJRTE010000069.1 GCA_024278455.1 Myxococcota bacterium | reverse complement strand
GTGACCGGAAGACCGAACGGGAGGGGCTGGCTGTCGTGCGGGCCATGCGCGACGCGGTGGGCGAAGAGGTGGACATCGCTGTCGATGCCGGCGGCCGATTCAGTGTGGAGTCCGCGATCCGCATCGGACAGCTCCTGGAGGAGTATCACCTGTTGTTCCTGGAGGAGCCGATCCCGCCGGAGAATCCGGCGGCCCTGGCGCGGGTGACCGTCGCGTCATCGACGCCGATCGCCACGGGGGAGCGACTGTTCACGCGCCACGGGTTTCGGCAGATCATCGAGGAAGGAGCCGTCTCGATCATCCAGCCCGACGTGGTGCGCACCGGCGGCATCACGGAGACGCGCAAGATCGCAGTTCTGGCCGACACCCACTACATCCCCATCTCACCCCACAATCCGAACAGCCCCATCAGCACTCTGGCGAGCGCTCACCTGTGTGCCAGCCAGCCGAACTTCACGATACTGGAGTTCCGGTGGCGGGACCGGCCCTGGCGGGACGATATCCTCACGGCGCCGCTGGAGGTCGACTCTGGACATCTCATCCTGCCCAGCGGACCTGGCCTGGGCATCGATTTGAACATGGCCGGAGTTCGAAAGCACCTGCGCTGTGAATGGTGACCAAGGTCACCGAGCCCCATCACGTCGATTTCACGGACGCGTGACGGTTGCGTGTGCTCCGTGGAGAGGCGCCGGTCAGGCGGCGGAAGACTCGGGACAGCTGAAACTCGTCGGCAAAGCCGACACGCTCAGCGATTACTTTGAGCGGCCAGGAGGAGGTGAGCAGGAGGGAGCGGGCCTCCTCGACCCGAAGGCGCCGCAGGAACTCGACGGGCGATACGCCTGCGGCCTTCTTGAACTCTCGCGAGAAATGGAACTTGCTCAGGCCGTTCTCCTTGGCCAGGACCTCCAGGCTCAAGGGCTCCGCCAGGTGATCCAGGATGTAGGCCTTCGTGCGCTGGACGATCTCCCGCTTCCGCGGACGCGCCGAGGTCTGCAGAGCGCAGAGCGTGGCATTGAGGAGGAGGTTGATCATGCGCAGGTCGTGGTCCGAAGTGGATGGCCAGATCTCGCGGATCCACTGGACGAGGGTATGCGTGCGTCCCTCGCGGTCCTCCAGTTTCACCGGCCACCGGGCTACCGAATCTCCGCCTTGCCAGTGAATGAAACAAAGCTGAAGCAGCCTCTCGCCGAGGGCCTGTTCCGAGTGCCTCACGCCTCGGGCGTAGTGCAGGAGATCGCCACGGTGGCCGGTGACACGCCGGCCTTCGATCGTGGTTTCGATGGTGCCGTCCAACACCACGATCAACTGGTGGTAGTCGTCGTGGAGGTGGGCGTCGGTGCGCCATCCCGGCCGCGGGGTGATGTGGCCCAGATGCAGGAAGGTCGCCGGCAGCACCAGGGGTTCGAACATAGCAATTCCCGTGGCCATGTCTTCGGCCGGCAGGGAGGATCGCGGCGGCTCGCAGGGTACGAGATGCGCAAGAATCGCCTAGAAAAAGCAATCCCTGCCATTCCGTGGCAACCGTGCAGGTCCAGATTATGGACCTTTGTGTAGTGAACGAGCAGCGGAAGAGAGAGGAGCAAGGCCATGTGGACGACACGGACTGGCGGGTTTCCCGTGGGATTCCGGGAGTGCTTCCCTGCGAGCCTGGAGTGGGCTCTCCCTCATGACTTCGGGGTCATCGACCTCACAGGCGGCGCCACTGAGAAGGTCGCCCTGGCACACGAGGCGGGTCTGAGGGTGGGGGCGGTCGACCTGCCCAACTGGCGGGAGCTGATTACGGCCGATCAGGACGGACGGGACCGCGCGGTGAGGGCGGCAGGAGAATTCGTCCGCGTCTGCACCAGCGACGGCCCCCTCACTTTCATGACGATCATGCTTCCCCGCGACCCCGAGCTGGAACGCCGGGAGAACTTCGAGCACATGCTGGCTGCCTATACCGATCTGGCCAACGTGCTGGAGGAGTGTGATGCCCGCATCGTCATCGAGGGCTGGCCGGGACCTGGGGCGTTGTGCTGTACGCCGGAGGGCTACCGCGCCTTCTTCGAGCGGTGTCCGAGCGACCGGATCGGCGTGAACTACGATCCATCGCACCTGATCCGCATGGGCATCGAGCCATTGCGGTTTCTGAGGGAATTCGCTGACCGGGTCTTCCACGTGCATGCCAAGGACACGGAGTTGTCGCCGGAGAACTTCTACGAGTACGGTCACGAGATCCCGGCGACCTTTGCCCCAGCCCCGGCTCACGGCCAATGGGCCTGGCGCTACACGATTCCAGGTCATGGCCAGATGCGCTGGTCGAAAGCCTTCGCCATCCTGGAGGAACGCGGGTATGGGGGCTGCGTCTGTGTCGAGTTGGAGGACGCGGACTTCGGCGGCACCGAGGCGTTGAAGCAGGAGGGGCTGACCCTGGCTGGCGCGTTTCTGTCCGGCTGCTGAGGCAGAGGGCGGAGCCTCGAACGCGGACGGGAGTCAACCGACGATTCGTCATGGGAGACGGCATGGAACGGTCGAAAATGCTCCGGGCGCTGGTGGTAGTACTCCTGCTCGCCGGCGGGGCGTTCGGAGCCGAAGCGAGGAAGGAAGCCGCTGTCCTGGACGGCGAATGGTGGCGCAGCCTGGTGGTGGACGAGATCATCCCCCTCTGGTATCAGCACGTGCCGGACGAGGAACACGGCGCCGTGTACATGAACCTGAGCCGCGACTGGCAGCCGCAGCCGCCGTGGGACAAGGTGCCGGCCATGATCAGCCGGCAAGTCTTCAGTTTCTCAGCGGCCTATCTGCTCTCAGGGGAGGAGAGGTATCTGAACGTTGCCCGGGAGGGTGCCGAGTATCTGCTGCAGCACGCGTGGGACGAGGAGTACGGGGGTTGGTTCGACCGTCTGACGCAGACAGGGGCACCCGCAGACAGCACGAAGAGCGTGCCGTTACAGCTCTACACCAACGTGGGGTTGACCCTCTACTACTTCACCACGGGCGACGAGCGCGTACGCGACAGAGTGATGAGCTCGGTGGAAATCCGCCGCACCCGCGGACACGACGAGCAGTACGACGGGTACTACCAGGTATTCGACCGCCAGCTACGGGTGGTGGACGATGGCAAGAAGAAGCACGGGCATTTCGGGTATGTGGGGTCGCTGGCTCTCAACCTCTACCTGGCGACCCGCGACCCGACGGTGCTGGAGTTCGAGAGACACGTGATGGACCTGACCATGGAGCTCATGACCGACCCGGAAAAGGGCTGGGTCTATGGCGCCGGCAGCCTCTTCGACCGGCAGTGGCGGCGCACGCCGTGGTGGATCGACGGCGTCGAGATGGTCCATGTGGGGGGGCAACTGACGGCTTGTCTGGCCTATTTGCGGCTCTTTCACCAGACCGGGGACGTGCGGTATCGCCGGGCGGGTGAGGCGCTGGCATCACGCACGACGGCGCTGTCGTGGAATCCTGACACCGGCGCC
>JAJRTE010000068.1 GCA_024278455.1 Myxococcota bacterium | reverse complement strand
CGACGGCGACGGCTTCACCACCTGTGGGATCGAACCGGCCCTCGAGGACTGCGACGACTCCGACCCGGCCATCTACCCGGGAGCACCGGAGGCCTGCAACAAGATCGACGACGACTGCGACGGTGTCGCCGACGAGGACGACGACGAGGATGGAGACGGTTTCACGACCTGCGGTGGACCGGACGGTCGGGAAGACTGCGACGACACCAACCCGGCCGCCAACCCCGATGCGGCCGAACAGTGCAACGGGTTCGACGACGATTGCGACGGCGACACCGACGAGGGGTTCGACACCGACAACGACGGCTACGTCACCTGCGACGTGGGCGAGACGCCAAAAGACTGCAACGACAGCGACGCAACCGTCAACCCGGGCGCTGCCGAGCGGTGCAACCAGGTCGACGACGATTGCGACGGTGAAATCGACGAGGGGTTCGACGACGACGGCGACGGCTACGTGACCTGCGGCAACCTCGCCGATTGCCTCGACGGCGATCCCGCCTCCTATCCTGGCGCTCTCGAGGCCTGCGACGGGGTCGACAACGACTGCGACGGAACCGTGGACGAAGGCTTCGACACCGATGGCGATGGGTACCGCCAGTGCGCGGTCGGGGACACGCCCGCCGACTGCAACGACCAGGCCGCCGGGATCCATCCGGGTGCGATCGAAGCGTGCGACAGCAAGGACAACGATTGCGACGGCGAGGTCGACGAGGGATTCGACGCCGACGGCGACCTGTACAAGTCCTGCGGCGGCGACTGCGACGATTCCGACCCGGCCGTCAATCCCGCCGCTATCGAGACGTGCAACGGTATCGACGACAATTGCAACGGCAGTACCGACGAAGGGTTCGACGCGGACAACGACCAGTACACCGATTGCGGTGGAGACTGCGCGCCCCACGACCCGGGCGTCCACCCCAACGCCCCCGAGCTGTGCAATGGCATCGACGACGACTGCGACGGCGAGGTCGACGAGGACTCCGACCTTGACGGCGACGGCTACGTGAACTGCTCGATCGGCGGGACGCCCGCGGACTGCGACGACGGCGACCCCAGCGTGCATCCGGGGCAGCCGGAAACCTGCAACGGCGTCGACGACGACTGTGACGGCTCGGTCGACGAGGGGTTCGACACCGACGGCGACGGGTTCACCACCTGCGCTGGAGACTGCGACGACGCCGACCCGTCGGTCGAACCCACCGCAGTGGAAACGTGCAACGAAACCGACGACGATTGCGACGGTGCGGTCGACGAGGGATTCGACACCGACGGCGACGGCTACAAGACCTGCGAGAACGACTGCGACGATTCCGACGCCGACATCCATCCCGGCCGGACGGAAACCTGCAACGGCATCGACGACGACTGCTCCGGCCAGGCCGACGAACCCTTCGACACCGACCACGACGGCTACCCCACGTGCACAATCGACTCGAGGCCCGCCGACTGCGACGACGACGACCCGGCAGTGCACCCGAATGCGGGAGAGACCTGCAACGGTATCGACGATGACTGCGACGGACGGATTGACGACGGCTTCGACACCGACGGCGACGGGTTCACCACCTGCGAGGGGGACTGCGACGACGGCGAAGTCACCGTGCACCCCGGGGCGACCGAAGTCTGCAACGGCATCGACGACGACTGCGACAACGACCGGGACGAGGGCTTCGACGACGACCAGGACGGCGTGCCCCGCTGCCCCGTCGGATCCGTGCCCGCCGACTGCGACGACTCCGACCCTCTCGTCCGTCCCGGCATCTCCGAAGCGTGCAACGGCATCGACGACGACTGCGACGGCGACGTCGACGAAGGATTCGACCAGGACGGTGATGGCTACACATCGTGCGGCGGCGATTGCGACGACCAAGATGCGTCCGTTCACCCCGGGGCGGCCGAAACCTGCGACGGCATCGACAACGACTGTGACAACGACATCGACGAGGGTCTGACCCACACCACCTATCGCGACGCCGATGGAGACACCTTCGGAGATCCCGATGTCACCACCGAATCCTGCACCCTCCCCGCCGGCTACGTGGATGACGACACCGACTGCGACGACACCGACCCCACCGTCTACCCGGGGGCCGATGAAGGCACGCCCGACGCCAATGGCAACGGGGCACCGGACGGCGACGGCAAGGACAACGACTGCGACGGCACGGTAGACGAGCAGACGGACCTTTTCGACGACGACAGCGACGGCTACAACGAAATCGAGGGGGATTGCGACGATGCCGACCCGGCAATCGGCCCCGGGGCCACCGAGCCATCCACACCCGACGGGATAGACAACGATTGCGACGGCGACGTCGACGAGGGCACCGAGGTGTTCGACGACGACGGCGACGGGTACGCCGAAGTCGACGGCGATTGCGACGACGCCGACCCGTACACCTTCGACGGGGCACCGGAGCGGTTCGACGGCCGGGACAACAACTGCGACGGCGTGGCCGAAACCGAGGTGCTCCTCGCCGACGCCTTCAGCTTTACCGGCCACCAGGAGGGCACGCGCACCGGGATGTCCATCGCGGGCATCGGCGACACCGACGGCACCGGCAACAATGCGATCGCTGTCGGCGCGCCTGGCACCAACGGCGACGCCGGAGCGGTCCACGTCGTCTTTTCCCAGAACGTCCAGTGGGGAGACGACCTGGACATCGCCACGCTTTCGGTGACCCTGTGGGAGGACAACCCTGGCGCGGAAGCCGGGCACTCCGTCGCCGGCGCCCTGGACCTGAACGCCGACGGGTTCGACGACTTCGTGGTCGGGGCCCCACGATACAGCACCGACACGTTGGCCAACGCCGGCGTCGCCTACGTCGTGTTCGGGAGAGATACCGGATGGGGCAACAGCAACCTGGCCGATTTCGCGACCAGCGCGGTCAAGGCGGTCTCGGCCGAAAACTACCTTGGCATCTCCCTGGCCGGCGGGGGCGATGTCAATGGGGACGGCTTCCCCGACGTGGTCATCGGCACACCTTGGCCCGAAGGCACCGGTGGCGGCGCTGGTTGGATCCTGGTGTTGAATGGCAAGGATCGCGCCTGGTCTCCCTCCCTGTCCCCGACCGACCTGGCCAAGCTGACCGGCAAGCCGGCGGAAGGTGTGGGCTGGGCGGTGGCCATCGCCGGCTACACCACGCCCGACACCTACTGCGACATCCTGGCGGGCGGCACGTTCGACACCGAGGACCGGGGCGACGCCTGGTTCATCTACGGCCGCAGCGGATTCGTCCCCGGAAGCATGTTCGGTCCGGACACGCTCGGCGGCGCGCGGTATCGCGGTGTCACCTCCCAGGAGTTCGTCGGCGCCCACCTCGCGACCGCCGGGGACGTGAACGGCGACGGCTACGACGACTTCCTCGTGGGACGGCAGACCGACGGCAACGGGTTCGATGCCAAGGCCTACCTCTATCTCGGCCCCAACGTACCCGGCCCGGGAACCGCGGAAACCACGGCTCCCATCCGCTTCTACGGTAGCGCCACCGACCACTGCCCCTGCACGGTCGCCGGGGTCGGAGACCTCGACGCAGACGGCTACGACGACATCGCCATCGGCGTGGTGCGCAACAGCGAACGGGCCGGCGGCGGCAAGGTGTACCTGTTCTACGGCGGCCCGGACGGCACGTTCAGCCAGTCCACTCCCCTGGCATCAGCCAGCATGCCATTCTACGGCGAGGAGGCCGGAGACGAGGCCGGGACCGCCATCGCCCCCCTGGGAGACCTCGACCTCGACGGGTATGACGATTTCGGCGTGGGGGCACCCCACAACGGGCAGGCCGGGACCGATGCCGGCAAGGTGTACATCCTCTTCGGCCACCCCCGCTGACCCCCTCGGCATCGAGACGCGGCAAACCAAGCCAGAACCGAGCGGTTGCGCCCAACCAACCGTCGTGATAAGCTGTTTCGGTCCGCACTTTCCGGCAGTACACGGAACAGCGCCGTCCGGCCCAGCACCGGCGGGAGCCGGAAATCACGCGGGCGAAGACCTGTCAACGTCTCGAGGTTTCATGGCTCGTTCTCTTGCCGCGTCTTGCCTCCTCGCCTGGTCGTTTGCAACGGCGCTCGCCGCCCAGGGTGCCTTCGATACCGTGACCGCCCCCATCGCGACGGGCAAGGTCGATACCCGCGTCGAGGTCGGCCTGGCACGCGCCACGCTCCTCTTGTTGCACGAAGACCACGCCGGAGCCCTCGAGGAACTCGATCCGATCGTCGGTAGCGACCGGTCGTTGCGCGCCCGCTACCTCCGGGGCGTCACGTGTGTCCGCCTGGAGGACTGGCGCTGCGCATCTCGAGACCTGGGCATCGTCGCGGCGTCGCCACTCGCCGCACACTTTCCGCGCCTGTTTCTCGAGCTGGGTATCGCGCGCTACGGTTCCGGCGCCTGGGACGAAGCGCGGGTGCTGCTCGAGCGCGCTGCGCGATGGCCGGGGCAGGAACGGGTTGCTCGGCGCTACCTGGAGGAACTCGAGGAGCCGCGCCCGGCGGTGCCGGCCTGGTCGGACGAGGTACGTGACTGGTCCGGCGAGGTGGGGGTTGGGCTGGGGTTCGACACCAACGTGCCGTTCCTGCCGTCCGTATCCAGCGGCCCCTGCTCGAGCCGCTACCTTGGCACCTTCGACGCTGGGCGATGGCTCGATCGCGGCTGCGGGGTGTCGGCCACGGAGCGGCTGAGGGTCGCGTTCCGGCCACAGCCTCCGCGCCTGCGGACGGAAGCCGGTTACCAGTTCCTCCACCGATGGTATGTCGATCGGGGCCTCGACCTGTTCGACAGCCAGGACCACCGGGTGTCAGCGTCGATCAGCACGCGGTCCGGGCTCAGTGGGGGCTACCAGGGCCGGTTCCTGGCCCTGAGCGGCAGGTATCGCCCCCTGTTCGCCAGTCTCCAGTCGGCTCGACTCCGTTACCGCCGCATCATCGGCGGACCGGCGCGCGCCTGGGTCGAATACCGCGGCACCTGGTCCCGGTACGCCGACCTGTCCGACGTGTGGGGCCTGGAGGAAACCGGCGCGACCTTCTGCCCGGTGGACAGCGAGAACTGGAACCCGGACGGCCAGTTCTGCACATCGGCGCGAACCGGGTTCGAGAGTGCGGGCCGGGTCGGCATGGCGTACCTCACCCCGATCGCGGCTGGTGGGTTCCGGGCAGCGATCGCCTGGACGCACGCCGGCGTCCTGTACCGGGGGTCGGCGGCCACGGCGGAAGTGTGGGGGGACGCGAGGGCGGGCAGGGGAATCAGGGTTCGAGCCTCGGGCCGGTACGACGTGTTCACGTACAGCAGCAGGCCACAGGCGCCTCGAGTTCGCCTGTTCCGGGCCAGCCTGGGCGTGGCCGTGCCCATCCAGGACCGGCTCGAGACCACGCTACGCTACGCCTGGGACCGGGGCCGGCGGACCGGCCCTCCGGGAATGGAGGCAGACTTTGCGCGCCATGCCATCGTGTGGGAGGTCGTCCATGGTTTCTGACTGCCGTTCCAGGCACCCCGTTGCTTCCCCTGCCGGCCCGCTGCTCGCGTCCATCGCGCCCAGACCGCTCGAGACGCACGGAAACGGGAGAGGCACCGGGCACGGGGCACGATCACGATGGGACAGGAGCCGGCAGGTCCGAGCGCCTTCCCGGCCGGCGGGCGGGCGGGGCGACAGGCGGTCACGAAGAGACACGCGCAGATTTCGGACAGCACGGGCCGCCGCGCTGGCGTGCACATCGATGACCCTGTTGCTGCATGGCGTCCCGGCGAATGCCGGGGAATCCGCCCCGGACGAACCTGCCGTGGTCTCTCGGGTCACCATCGTCGAGATCGTTCCCCCGGGCGGGATGGTGCGCGTGGGTCTCGAGGCCATCCCGGCGCAACCCGGAAGGTCGCTGAAGATGGGCGACATCGTCGAGACCGGGGCAAACGCCTGGGTCCAGGTGCTGGTTTCGCCAGCCACCGTGGTATGGTTGGCACCCCTCGGCCGCCTGGGCGTGCGGTCGAACCTCGATGGCGCCAAGCCTGTCGTGCTCACGCTCTATCGTGGCCAGGCCCGCTTCATTGCCCCGGAGGGCCTCGAGGAACTGGAGCGGGTAACGGTTCAGGCGGGCAACGGCGTGGCGGAACTCCAGGGTGCCGGATTCGTCGTCCGCGTTGCCCGCACGGGCGCGGTGAGCGCGGGCGTGCTGGACGGAGCGCTCGTGTTTCGCCGCCCTGTGGACGGCGGCCGGCGATTCCGCGTGGACCCCGGCCACCTGTTGTCCCTCGACCCCAGCGCCACCTGGATTCGCACGGAGCCTCGAGGCCGCCGCCAGATGGAGGCCGGAACGGTCCCGGCCATGTCCATTCGGGGCTTTGGCGCAGCCTTCGTGACCCCTCTGATCGGCAGGGATGGCACCCGAACGCCAGACTCGAGGTTCCAGGAAGAGGCATTCGCCCCTGTGGACGCACTCGATCCGTCCCTGGCCGTCGATCGCGGCCCCTGGACCGTGACCCTGGAATAGGCATAGGAGGACCCGGATGAGGAGACCGGCGGTCACCCCAGTCCTCGCCGCGCCGCGCAAGCACCCCGGACGCAGTGCGCGGAGGAGAGACCCGATGAACATGCCCGCGGCCATGGTGCCGAGTCATCCCGTTTCCCGGGTCATCGTAGCGGTGGCGGCCCTGGGGGCGAGCGCGTGCGCCGAACGCACGGAATCGGCATGGCTCGAGCTGCCGGACGGCGCGCCTGCCGGAGTCGTCCTGCCCGCCGCACGCTACGACGCGGAGACACCCGACGGCCGGAACGTGAGCGCGGTAGCCGAGGCGTGCAGAGCGGCCGGCACTGGCTGGGCGTGCCGGTTCCAGGTGGCCCCCTGGGCGGACACGCACGACTTGTGGCTGACCGCCGGCGACAAGGGCTGTGACGCAGACGGATGGGCCGCCGGTTTCTGGAATGCCGGGGGCGACCTGCTCGATGCACCATGCCCGTGGCCGGCACAGTTCTGGAACACGTCCGCGATCGACGGCGCCGCCGGTTCGTCTGCACTCGCCCTCGCCGACGCGGACCTCCTCGAGCCGGCCAGCGCCATCGGCCTGGAATGGGACACCGGCGGGCCGGTAGCAGAGGCCACGATCGTGTTCGAGGAGCCGCAAAGCGGGATCCGGTTCGGCGGGCGCGTGGCCGGCGGGGTCCTCGTCGCCCCCGAGCCGTGCCCGGCCGTGACCGGCACCTCCTGCCGGCTGCCTCGAGGCCCCGCGTTCGACGCTCGAGTGTACCTCGGCCCGGACATGCCTCCCCAACTCTTCTCGAGCTTGCTGCTCGGCACCTGGCCGATCCGCGTCACCTGCGTTGACGGCGACAGCGACACGCACTGTCGTGGCGGAGGCGACGACTGCGACGACCAGGACCCCGGCGTCTACCCAGGGGCGATCGAGGTCCCCTACGACGGCGTGGACAACGACTGCGACGGCAGCGAGATGACCGACGCCGACGAAGACGGATTCGACGCGGTCCAGGTGCCGGGCGGAACCGACTGCGACGACCAGGACCCCGGCGTCTACCCAGGGGCGATCGAGGTCTCCTACGACGGGGTGGACGACGACTGCGACGGCAGTGACATGACCGATGCCGACGAAGACGGATTCGATGCGACCCTCGTCGCCGGGGGCGATGACTGTGACGACGCCGACCCGGCCGTCAACCCGGGTGCACCGGAATCGTGCAACGGCATCGACGACGACTGCGACGGCGACGCCGACGAAGGACTCGAGTCTCACTACTACCAGGATGCCGACGGCGACGGCTTCGGTGCGGACGACGAGGGCGTTTGTGGAGCGGAAACCGGCTTCGCGCCCGCTCGAGGCGATTGCGACGACGCCGACCCGGCCGTGCACCCTGGTGCGGACGACGAACCCGGAGACGGCAAGGACAGCGACTGCGGTGGGGACGATGGCCCTCAGCCCCACGCCGGCCTTTCAGCCCGTTCGTTCCCCACGTTGCAGGAAGCCATCCTGGCCGCCGCCGGCGGCGATACCGTCTGGGTGGGCCCGGGCGCCTACCTCGAGGCGGACGTGACCCTTGCCGGCCGCACGATCACCTTGGCGTCCACGCACGGACCCGAGGCCACGGTGATCGACGCCCAACGTCGCGGGCGCGTCCTGTTCGTGGGTTCCGGGGAGGGCCCGGGCACGACCATTTCCGGTTTTACCCTCACCGGAGGCCTGGCGGACCAGGGTGGCGGACTGTATGCCGAACAGACCTCGCCGCTCCTCGACAACCTGATCATGACCGGCAACGAAGCCACGCTGCGCGGCGGCGGATTCTCGTTCACCATGGGCGCACCACGCATCGAGCGCACGCGCGTCGAGAGCAACACCGCGCCGGGCGGTTCCGGCGGTGGGGGCTTCGTGGCACAGAACACCGATGTATCCCTGGCGGACGTTCGCTTCCGGGGCAACGAAGCCGGCACGGGCGGCGGTCTCCATGTGGACGGCGGCCACGTCGCGGCGGAGCGCGTGCAGTTCCTGGAAAACACCGCCGACACCGGCGGCGCCGTCCAGGTGGCGTATGGCGCGTTCGAGTCGAGCCAGGCCGACGTGTCCCGCAACACCGCGAGGCTTGGAGGCGGTTTCTACCTCGACCATGCCACGGTGGTACTCTGGAACGTGGCCCTCGTCAGCAACTCGAGCACGCAGGGCGGAGCCATGTACATGACGAGATCCGCCCCGGAGGTCCAGAACGGATGGTTCGAGGACAACACGGCCGAACAGGGCGGAGGCGTCTGGATGTGGAAGTCCGGGCCGGTATTCACCAGTGTCGTGTTCACCGGCAACCGCGCGGCCGCCGAAGGGGGTGCGCTCTATTCCGACGGGTGCTTCGCCGGCCTGGTTCACTGCGTACTGGTGTTCAACACCGCGACCACCGGCGGGGGCCTGTACAGCATCGACACCGGCGTGGAGACCTGGTCGCCGTTCGCCGTCAATTCGGTCGTCGCATTCAATGACGGCATGAACTTGTTCGACGACCCCGAACAGCCGGATCACCCGACCGTCGTCTACAGCGACATCTATAACGGCGACCAGGAGAACCACAACCTCGAGCCGTTCGATACCACGGTCCTCGACACCGACCCGCAATTCCTGCTCCTCGAGCCGGGTGGGGGACCGACAGACCTGCACCTTGCCACCGACTCGCCGCTGGTCGACGCCGGAGAGCCGACCGTGTTCGACGCCGACGGCTCCCCGGCCGACATCGGCTGTTACGGCTGGGAGGCTGGGGCGACGTGGGACCGAGACGGTGACGGCTGGTTCGACTACTTCTGGCCTGGTAGTCACGACGAGCCCCCTGAAGGTATCGACCCTGAAGAGTGGGATCCCGACGATCTCGACCCGAACGTACCGGGGGACGACTGAAAGATTCGGTCTCCGGAAACGCGGTCGTCCCCGAAACGCGGACCGCCGTGGCGCGAGCCGCCAGGCGCCTGCCGGCGCGAATGGAAGCAGCCGGCTCGAACCTGGTCGAGCAGTGTGCGACGGGACGCCACGGGTGGCCCGCCGGGGTGCCGAAATGGTCTCCTGATGTTGGAAGGAGCGGATGGAGAATGGGAAGAAAAAACCTTGACAAATTCGACCGACGATAGTCAACATAACATCGGCCTTCGCTGGCGGGGAGAGCACCACGAGCGCGGGGTGGCCGGTGCGCATGCGGCGGGGCGGCGGCGGGGCGTGCGTGTGGGGCGGAGGACCTCCCTTCGGTTTGATTCCTGGAGAGATATCTGGTTGATTGTGTAGAACGGTGTCAACGAGCAAACTGTCGAAAGGAGCGGTGAATGAAAGATGCATCAGGAGATTGTTGGTTACGGCCCAGGATGTGGGGTTTGGTGTCGTTGGTGGCAGCCTCTCTTCTGATCTGGGGATGCTCTGGCGGCGGCGAAGAGGAGACGTCCCCGACGCCCGCGGCAAGTCCCCAACCGAGTGAGACGCCGGAAACGACGCCGACGCCTACCGCGATCCCGGGTCCCACGGCGACGCCCGAGGCAGCACCGACGCCTACCCTGCCTCCCGTGCCGACCCCGACGCTCGAGCCTGTGCCGGCCCTGTCCGGCACGGTGACGGACCCGGCCGGTGCCGGTGTGGGCGATGCGAAGGTGGTCCTCGTTCCCGCCGAGGACGTGGAACTCACGGATTCGATCCAGCCGCTGGAGGACCTGGCCCTTGATGCGGACAGCAGGGGGTACGCGGTTGCGACCACCGACGATGCGGGTTGGTTCGGTTTCGACGCCGTCCCCGATGGTGACTATTTCGAAGTCGTGCTTCCCTCGGATGCGGCGCATGTACCTGGAGCCCATGCCGGTGCGATCACCATCGCCGATGGCGAGGTCGTTGCGCACGGAATGGCATCGAACCTCGACATCGAGATTTCGCAAGTGCCGTCTCCGGGCGCGACATACACGGGGTCTTCCACCTGCCTCGCGTGTCACGACAAGTCGAGCCTGAAGTCGACCCTGCATTTCGTAGGCTTCCGCGTGCCCGGCCAGACCAACGACCTGCAGTCCCTCGCCGATTTCCCCGACGCGGACGCCGGACTCGAGCAGTTCTTCGGCCAGTGCATCAGCTTCTCGGCCAAGGGCGCCACGCACTACGCCTGGTTGAGCAGCGATGCCAGCGCCTACTACATGCAGATGGCGTCGGATGACACCTGTACGGTCTTGTCGGCCAAGTACGAAGTGACCTTCACCTACGGCGGCGAAGGCCTCTACAAGCAGCGGTTCATGATCCTGGTAGGACCAGATGGTGGCCCCGGAACGCTTCACGTCGCAGCCGGGGGAGACGCCTACTACTTCCCGGCCCCGTTCCAGTGGAACGAGTCCAACGCCTCCGCCGACAATCCCGCCGCGTTCGGGGAGAACGGTGAATTCTCGGGCAAGTGGCTCCCCCCGGCTTCCGAGGGAGACTTCGTCTTCGCTCCGGACGGCGCGACCCCGTCGTATGCACCCGAGGAGTCGTTCGGGGTCGACTGCGGCGGGTGTCATGGCGGCTACGAGATCGTGAAGAACGACAACGGCCACTTCATCACGAACTACATCGACCAGGTCGCCGACGGCGTGTTTGCCGGCAACATCGGTTGCGAGAAGTGCCACGGACCAGGCTCGGAGCACGTCTCCCAGGGCGGGAACGGCAAGGCGATCGTCGTTCCGGACAGGCTGACCCCGGGACGCGCTGCCATCATTTGCGGAACCTGCCATCAACGCGGTCACGGTCACAGCGTACTCGATGAAGAGGGTAGCCACGCCGGCTTCGCCTCCATCGGCGACCTGACGACCGACGACGCCATCGTGGTCTTCAAGCCCGGCATGAGCCCCGCGGAGTTCCACGGGACGCCGGACGGGACCGGTATCCAGCCGGACTTCGGCACTTCCGGCGGTTACTGGGAGGCCATAGACTACACCAGCAGCAGCAGTTCCTGGCAGGACAGCCAGTACGGTGCCGAATTCGATCATTCCAAGGGACACCACCAGCAATACATGGACCTTGTCAGGACGACGATGTTCAGGAATTCCCACTACACGATGAGTTGTGTCGCGTGTCACGACGCCCACGGATCCGGCTACGAGCACCAGTTGAAGGACGAGGTGGACAACAACGCGTCCTGCCTCACCTGCCACAACGCGGACGCTGTCAGCATGGGCGGCTACGACACGATAACGGCCGCCATGGTGGACGATCTGCTCAACACCGGAGCGACAGATCCGGCTATCGCAGACGCGGTCGAGGCCCACATGGTGACCTACGCTGACATGCAAGCCTCCTACGATCCGCAGGGCAACGGCGTCGGCCGGTGCACCAAGTGCCACATGCCCAAGACCGCCAAGACCTCTCGCTGGTACGACATGAGCAACGGGTGGCGCCAGGGTGACATGCATTCCCATACGTTCGACGCCATGAGCGAGGAGGCTGTCACCGCGATGTATGACGCCGTCGGGGATCCCAAGCTCGTAACGCCTTCCGGCTTCACGGACAGTTGCGGGCCCTGCCACGCCCTGCCCAACTAGGTCTCCTGCTACGGTCCTCTTCCACGGTCTCCTGCGGTTGGGGCGTATCGCCATACGCCCCACAACACTTCGACAGGTGGTAGAATCCCGTAGTTGAGGACCGGGCCACGGATCGGGCTTCCGGATAGGCCAGAAACGTTCACGGTCTACCGGCGGGCGTACACGTAGGCACGGATGTCATCCAGCCATCCAAGGACGAGATAGGCCTCGTAGTCATAGACCGTGTTGTAGTAGATGGTCTCGGTCCGCAGAGGTGACAGGTACCCGCACGACGAACCTTGCGGGTCCCCGGACCCCGGTGTCCCGTGGAACCCGCCGACGAACCGCTGCGCTCGAGGATTGTACACGCCCATTCCCCAGCCGCTGTCATCGACCAACGCCGCCCACTTTTCAGTGGCGTCGAAATAGGCCCAAGGAGGGCCGTTGTTTGCGATCTCGGTCAACGCCCCGCCGGTATAGGGCGACGAGCCGGTATAGGTGAACAGCCGGTGGAAACGATCCGTCGTGTAGGCGGCCGGCAATTCCTGGTCCATCGCCGGGTAGACCGTGGTGTCCGACCGGTGGTTCGTGAGACGGAAACGGGCCTTCACCCCGTTGGCATCCAGCGTTATCCATTTCTCGAACGTGCATTCGCACGGCACGTTATCGAGCGCCCACTGCTTGGGAATGGACTTGACATAGATCGTGGTCCCGTCGTTGGTGTGCTCGAGCACTTCCGAAGGATTCCCGTAGCAATCCCCTGCCCCGATGGGATTCCATGGCCATCCGGCCCAGCCGGGATTCGGGTCGCCGTAGGGCTGTGGTCCGGAATAGTAGGACTGCTGCACCTCCCGCCCCAGGTCGGCCGAGTTTATGACATTGATATCCAGATTGTTCGCATCGGCCAAGTAGGTAACGGTACCTCCCCTGGCGAGGTCCACGCCGACCCGGATGACACCGTTGTCGAGGTAGATCATGTCGCCGCCGCTGGAAGGGCAGCTATTCACGCCCAGGAAGATCAAGACGGTGGCCGCGAAGACGCCAGCAGGAATCTGTCTCATCATGGTTTCTCCTTTTGCGATGGTGTTGCCTGTCCGGGGCGGCGACTCGCCAGGAACGAGCATGACGCCTTGGGTTCCTGTCGAACCGGTGCGCATGGTCGGCCCTGCCCTATTCGGGCACGAGCGGGAGCAGCAGGTGGGACGGGCGGGCCGCGCCGAAATAGAGCACCTGCTGGGCAACGACCGTCTGGTCGTCGGCGGTGTAGAGGGGCTCGCCGTTGTTGGGATTGACATGGAACCGCGGCCAGTTGCTCGAGGACACGGCCACCCGTATCCTGTGGCCGGTGTTGAAGGTGATGGCCGTGGACCAGAGATCCACGTCGATGGGGTAGACCTGGCCAGGCTCCATCAAGATTTCGTGGTCATCGCCGTCGCGAAATCGCATGCGCAGGATGCCGTCGAGCACGAGCATGGAGCGCCCGTCCGGGTACACATCGGTCAGCTTCACGGTGAAGTCGGTGTCGAGGGCCGACGAGGAGACCCAGAGGCGTGCTGTCACCCTGCCGGTGATGGCGATCGGCTCGGCCAAGACGTCGGAAGTGAACACCAGGACGTCGTCTCGAGCTTCCACGCCCCTCTGGTCGAAAGGACCGGAGCGTTCATAGAGGTTGTTACCCCCAACGGTGGGCACGGGGTCGGAGGGATCGAACACGAAGGTGGAGGAGGTGGCGTCTCGAGGCGGTTCGGATGTCAATCGTCCGTCGGCGGCGAGATAGAACGGGGTCGGGGTGGCCGGGACCGGCCAGGCGTCGGCTGTCCGCCAGACGTTCCAGGAGGGGCTCGCCACGTCCACGTCCCCCATCTGGTAGTAGGTCACCGGAGCTTCCGCCTCGATGCCGTCGCCATCCCCGGAGAGCCAGTAGTTGATCCAGCGCACATCGTCGCCGTAGGGCAGGATGGCGTTGTCCGGGTAGGTCAGTTCTCCGACCTTGGGCCCACCGCTGGCATGGCTCCACGGACCCATGAGCAGCTTCTGGTTGTCGCGGGCGTCCGCCGGGCCGGCGGCCGACACTCCGGCGAACAGGTCCAGGTTGCCCTGGCTGAAGATGTCGTACCACCCGCCCATGGAGTAGATGGCGGCATGGACGTTGGCGTAGCGATCCTGGATCGACACGGGTGCGTAGTAGTCGCTGTAGTCGGGGTGGGCGTAGACCGCGTCCAGAGCCTCGTATGCCTGGAGGTCTGTGAGCCAGTTGACGGCGAGTTCGTTGCGCAACGCGCCACCCCACGTCAGGGCGTGGTGATAGAGGTCGCCCGTGGCCACGAGGGCGAAGACGCACCTGAGACCGGGGGCGTCCGCGCCGGCGGCGAGAATGGAAACGATGCCGAGCGCCGATGCTCCCCACATGCACATCTCGCCGCTGGACCATGGCTGAGCCGCCGTCCAGGCCAGGGTGTCGTAGCCGTCCTGGGTCGTGCCCCAGCCGTCGTCGAGAAACGCCATGAAGGTGCCCTCCGAAGCACCCGTGCCGCGAAGGTCCTGGGCCACCGTTGCGTATCCCTGGTTGTTGAACGTGTTCGCCGCGCCTTGCACCCCCTGCTTGCCGTAGGGGGTCCGTATCACCACGGTGGGCGCGGCGGTCCTGGGAATGGTGTAGACATCGGTGGCCAGGCCGGTGCCGTACCGCATGACGACGTCTGATGTGTTGCCTTCGCACGTGTCCTGACCGGCCAGCACGAGGCCCAGGACGACCCCGAGCGCTCCGACCCCGACGACGCGAGAGATCCCACGGCCAAGGACTTGCCTGCGACGACCATCTTCTCGACTGGGCATGGTTCCGCTCCTGTTCAGGTTGCCTCCCGGTCCTGATTGCATGGTAGCCGGTCCGGGGACCGGTGGCAACTTCCTCGAGGACGCCCCGCGCAGGGCGTCCGAGGGAGCCGTCCCGTCCTTCTCGCCCGGCGGACCACTGTTGAGGCCGAGGCAAGGTATTCCCGGAACGTCGACCGGTGTTCCCGGGGTTCGACTCTTGACCGGCTACCGGGCGACAGTATACTTCGAGCACACCCTACCACGGAGCCAGGAGATGAGCATCAGACTCGCACGCCGGTCCAATGAGCACCGTGAACCGGTGACCAGGGAAGCCCTCGAGGCCTACTTCCACCAGTCCGCCGTGCCACGCGAGCAGTGGCGTGTGGGGGCGGAATTCGAGCGGCTTGCGCTATACCGGGACACCGGTCTCCAGGTTCCCTACGGTGACCGCGAAGGCGTCCGGACGATCCTGGAGGACGTCGCGGAACGCTTCGACTGGACGCCCCATTACGAGGACGGGCACATCGTCGCGCTCGCCCGGAACGGATCGGTCATCACGTTCGAGCCCGGGGCCCAGGTGGAGCTGGCGACACGCCCGGCCCGGTCCCTGCGTGCCATCGAGGAAGAGCTGCTGCGCCACGCTTCCGAACTGGCAGCGGTGGTGGATCCCGAGAGGCTTGCCTGGGTGTGCGCCGGTATCTCCCCCTACAGCACCGCGCTGGACATTCCACTGGTCCCCAAGGCCCGCTATCGTGTCATGGCCGACTACTTACCCCGCCGTTCGTCCCTTGCCCACGAGATGATGCGCTGCACGGCCAGCACCCAGGCGAGCTTCGACTACGCCGACGAGGCCGGCGCGGGAAAGAGACTCTTCGCCGCCCTCTCCCTGGCCCCGTTCGTCAGCGCCATCTTCGCCAACTCCCCCGTCCACGGCGGGAAACCCACCGGCATGCTCTCCTACCGCGGGCGTGTCTGGCAGGGCATGGATCCGGATCGCTCCGGCCTCCTCTGCGACCTGGTACGCGATGAAACCTTCTCCTTCGCCCGGTGGGTGGAGTTCCTGCTCGATCTTCCCATGATGTTCTACTGCATCGACGACCGCTTCATTCCGGCACACGGACGCCCGTTTCGAGATTTCATGGCCAAGGGCCTCGAGGGGTATTTCCCCACCATCGAGGACTGGGAAATGCACCTTACCACGCTGTTCACCGAGGTCCGGCTCAAGAGCTATATCGAGGTGCGCGGTGCGGACGCGACCAACCCCCGTCTCGCCCTGGGCTTCGTCGCCCTGTGGAAAGGCCTGTTCTACGACGACACGAGCCTCGAGCAGGCCATCGAACTCGCCAAGAAAGTGCCCGCCAGGTGCCGCAAAGACTTCTTTTCGGAACAGGTCGCACGCGGCCTCGAGGGGCGGTGCGGCAACCGCACCATCCGGGACTGGTGCACAGATATCGTCGATATCGCGGCTCAAGGGCTCGAGAGACAGGCAGCGGGACGAGACGCACAGGAACGGGAGTACCTGGCGCGCGTGCTCGAGGTGATCGAAGAGGGGAGATCCCCGGCAAGAAGACTCGCGGACGCCTGGCCATCCATCGGGAGCCACCCCGACCGCGTCATCGACCTCCTGGGCGACTGACACGATCCGGCCGGCCCGCGAACGGCTGGAACGCGAACGGGTTGCTTCAGTGCTCGGAACAGATGCGGATGAGCTGCCCGGCCTTTTCCCCCGCAAATCGCATCACCTGGGCCACGTACTCCCCCCGCATGCATTCGGGCAACGTCCGATAGTAGGCAGTCAACACGGAGGACAGGGTGCCCATGCTCACGCTCTCTTCCTCGCTAACCCCCTCCGGCAACCGGGGCACCGGCGTGGGGATGTCGCCGATTCCCAGAAACGCCGGCAAGAACTCCAGCGGCCTGCCCGCTCCGAACACTCCCAGGCCCGCGGACGTCATGCCCGGCTCCTCGAGCGGCTGCATGCCCATGACGGGATCCTCGCCGCCGCTCCCCAGGCTTTCTTCCACGGCGGACTCGGCGACGCGCCCTTCGCGGACGCCCTCGCCGGCAACCGCTGCCGCAATGGCGGTTTCCACGCTCAGAGTCGTGGCTGAGAGAAGGTCTTTTCGACTATCGTTCATGTTCAGCTCCTGGTGCCATGCCCTGGGGGTCACTTGGCGAGATCACCCTTCGGGCGTGCTTTGTTGGGTACATGTACAGATAGTTCGGTTGCCGGCCGAACGCATCTGTTCATGCGTCTCCCACCAGGCCACCCTGGGGGGCCCACGTTTCCAGCAGCACATCAGCAAGTCACAGGCAGTGGCGCGACAGCAGGCAGGTTCCGCATTCGCCGGCGCTGGTTACATCCGGGCTACTTTCCGGGCCGGACATTTCTGACACACAGAGTCCTCAATGAATCCCTGCATGTTGTGCGTGGCGCAAGGACGACAGGTAGCGATCGCGTATTACTTCGTATTTTCAACGGGTTAGATGTAACCTTGGCTCTATTCAGATGCGTAGCACGTGGGGCACCGGGCGTCAAGTCTTCTTTTCCTCGGCCGGGGCATGCTGGTTGATTCCGGGATCGTTTCGGGTTAGGTTCGATCCGCCAGCGCGCCCTCCCAGGCGCTTCGACTCGAACCGGCACGACGAGGACAGCCCCATGAAGCCCTCCCCTACTGAAGGATACACCACGCCGGCCCGGCCTACCCGAATCACCGCCGGGCGCGACCGTCCACGTATCCTCACCGACTTCGACGGTGTCTGGACGAGGCTCGAGGGCCAGGCCCAGGCGGTGGGAGATGCTCGAGTCTCCCGTCTCGCCGGTATCTCCGGCTGGGACCCTGACCGGATCGCCCGTTGTCTCGAGAGGGTCGCTGCCGCCGTAGCGGCCCACCCCCTCGAGCATGGATGGCGCAACGGGGGACGCATCACGGCCTACGCGGACGAGGACCCGTTCCTGATGAACAGCGCCCTGGTCAACGGGGTCGGGCTGGTTGCTGCGGGCGGGGATCGGGAATGCCAGGCCCTGGCAGCGCGTCTCGAGGCTCGAGGCCACGGCGACCTGACGCGGTTGGGGTCGGAGATCTTCCTCGAGGCGAGCCGGACGTTCCTCGAGCGCAACGGCCACGAGATGGTGGAGGGCGCCGCGGCCATCCTCGAGGCACTGCTCCAGGTGGCGGACGTGGTGTTTTGCACCAATTTCGCCGCGGACGCCGTGGCGCGCACGTGGGCCCGGCACGGTGTGGCCCTGGACGGCACGGATCCTCGGGTATCGCTACACGGGAACGCGCGCAAACAGGATCTCGGCGGTGGTGCTCCGGAACACCGGACGTTCGGCGGGAGGCCGGTGGCGGTGGACCGGCCGTTCTACCGGAAAGTGCTGCTTTCCGAGATGCCGAACATCGTGGTGGGAGACGTTTTTTCCCTGGACCTCGCGCTTCCGCTGGCCCTCCGGGAGACGGTGCCGGAACTCCGCGGCCTGCGGTGTTGCCTGTGCCGCACTCCCTATACGCCCGGCTGGGCACTGGACCTCTGCGGCTCCGGCCGTGTGCCGGGTCTCGCCGGTATCGAAACCGCGGGCGACCTCGAGGCCCTGGTGTCGTGATCCGCCGGCACTGGATCGAACTGCCGGTCGGCACGTGCCCGGATCGACCTGCTCGACGCATGATCCCGCTACCCACAGCGCGGCCACGATGTTACGCTATGGATATCCCTGGGTTCTTCCATCCATTCCATGCTTGCCGATGAGGTTGATCATGGCCACGAAGCACGACGCTACCTGGTACTCGTCATGTCTTGCCGTTGTCCTGGCGTGCGGTTTTCTCGCCCCCGGGGTCCAAGCGGAACCGGGCGAATGGCCTGTTGCACGGCACGACAGTGCCAGAAGCGGCATGGCGGACTACCCCTCCAACTTTCCCACGGCGCCCGAGCCTACCTGGAGGCAATATGTGGGCGGCTCCATGAGCCAATACGTCATGGAGGACGTGGACGGGGACGGCCTCGAGGAACTCTTCTACCTGGTTGGCGGTGTGCTGTATCACAAGTCGCCCGACAACGACATCTTCTGGAGCCGCCGGTTGCCGGCCTCCTCGCTCTATGGCCCCATGGACCTGGACGGTGACGGCGAAATGGAACTCCTGGCCGTACAGAGCACCCCGGTCCGCCTCAACATCGTGTCGGTGACCGACGGCAGCGTGCTCTGGTCGTTCAACGACTCGAGCGAGATCGGTACGGTGGGCGCGATACGGATCCGGGACCTGGACCTGGACGGGATCCAGGACTTGCTCGTCGAGGAGTGCCACTGCTGCACGTACAACTCCTACAAGCCGGGGTTTGCGATGCGATTCGCGGCGGGCTTCGACGCGCCGGAACGGCTGTACAACATCGGCGCCAATTGCGGGAGTTACGCGGACCTGTTCGCGGACGTGGACGGGACCGGGCAGCAATACTGGGAGATCGGCTACACGTCGATCATGGGCACCGACACGGTCACTGGCGCGGTGAAGTACAACCTGCCGGTACCCGTCACCCGGTCGGCGACCCATGTCGTGGCCGTGGATCTGGATGGCGATGGGGACGACGAGCTACCCTTCATCAACACCTACTATTACGAGGGTTCGGGGCAGCCCAGGTACGGCGTCTGGGGCCTCGACGACACGGGCCAGATTGCCACGCTCTGGGAGCACTACCTCTCGGATCCGGTCAACGACCGTGTCTCGGGCGGTATCAAGTGGTTGGGGGACCTCGACGGCGATGGGAGCACCGAGATGGTCCTCTCCGTGTACGAGGATGCCACCGATGTCTGGACCCTGTACGTCCTCGATGCCCTGACCGGAGATTACCTCGGCCAGCTCATCGATCGCCGAATGGCCACGCTTGCACAGCTCGACGACACGGCGGGCATGGAGATCCTCGCCTACGATGAAGACCTGGAGAAGCTCTACGCCCTGCGCTGGAGCCAGGACGGTTTCTACCCGCTGTGGTCGATCACCTACCGTGACTTGTTCGCCGAGAAGTCCGAGATGGACGCGCGAACCACTCGAGAGAGCGAGCTTGTGGTTGCCGATTTCGACGGGGACGGCCACATCGAACTGCCGCTTCGGGTCTATGACGAGAACTTCCGGACGATCGCGCTCTCCCTTGTGGACCCGGCCCAGGCGGAGCGCGGACACCCGGTCGAGCTGGCTCGAGCGGACATTCGGGAAGGGCTCGATCTGGAACGGCTGCTTCGTTGTGACGGGTTCGACGAGCAGTCGCCGGGGCTGTGCCAGGTGCGCACCGATGGCTACCTCCAAGCTCTCGACGAAAACCTCGAGATCCTCAACCAGGACGGTCCGGAACCGGCGTTCCTTCCCGGGTTGCAACTCGGCGGCTACCTGCCGGCGGATTCCCTGGGCTCCTACCCCCTGGTGAGCCGATTCGCGGCGTCGGATCCCCCCCTGGTCTGGACGCGCAACAGCCAGGGATACCACGTGGCGCTCGATCCCACCGGTGCCAGCCTCTACACGCCCGCCGAGGAGCGGCTGGCGTTCGAAAGCCAGTGCCCGCCAACGCTGACCGACCTCGAGGGCGACGGCAACCGGGAACTCCTTTTCATCGACCTCGACGGACGGCTCCATGTACGCCGGTCCGACGGTGTTACCGACATCTGGACGGCCACCTGGGCCCCGGACCAGGCCAGCGCACGATTCGGCATCGTGGTCGGCGACGCGGACGGCAACGCCTTTCCGGACGTGTTCTACGCCTGGTTCACGCAGAACGGCTATTCCAAGGTCGTCCCCCTGGACGGCCGGAGCGGCGTCCGGCTCTGGCAGGTCCCGTTCGCCATCCAGGCTTCCTGGGGATCCTATCCCTTCTCCGTCGCCGACGTGGACAACGATGGCGATGACGACCTCATCACGACCTGGAACTACCTCTACGTCGTGGACGGACGGACCGGAACCGCGATGATCAGCGACACCACCTTCTACGCCTACGGGGTCCCCATGACCTGGAACATCGACGACGACAGCGACCTCGAGATTCTCCAGCACGCTGGCTACTACCCGGACCGCATGCTGGATCCCAACTTCGGCGGGGGATACGTCTCCGAGGTGTGGCGCGACACCGAAGGGCTGCGCACGGGCCAGCAGGGCGCGCTCGTCGCCTGCGACTCGAGCGACGTGCGGCTCGTCAAGGGCTACTCGGCCGACGACCGGTTCCAGGTGTTCGACCTCGCCACCGGGGCGAGGCTCGCGGACTGGCACGCGGCGAGCGGAGAACTGTTCGCCACGACCGAGGAGCGCGACGCGGCAGGCGCCGAGCCGGGCCTGCTCACCCACATGGTGTCCTCCCCCGACCTCACCGGTCTCGACGAACCGGCTGCTGTCTTCGGGTCCTCCGACGGGTATCTCTACGCATTCGACCCCTGCGGTGCCGCGGACACCCTGCTCTGGACCTACGAATTCGGGCCTCGAGTCGGTGCGCCCATCCTGGCAGATACCAACGACGACGGACTGAGCGAGATCCTCGTCCACGTGGGAGACGGCTACCTCTACCACTTCAGCCAACTGCCCATCGCAGCACCCACCGGCGTCTTGGACCTCGCCACCCCCGATGGGGTCGAGGACGTCGACACCCTCGAGACCCTCGAAACCCTCTACGCTTCCTGGCAACCATCGGACGGCGCCATCGGCTACGAGGTGGCGGTCCTCTCCGCGGCCGATACCTTCGTGACCGCCCCCCCCTTCCTGGCCGTGGACGACACTCGAGCCACCATCACCGGGCTCGATCTGTGCGACGGGGCCACCTACCGGGTCGCGGTCCGCGCGGTCGGCGCCACCGGCGTGAGCCCGGAACGGCTCAGCGACGGGGTCTACACGACGGTCGGCGAGCAGTGCGACGGGCTCGACAACAACTGCAACGGGATAGCCGACGAGGGCTTCGACGATGACGGCGACGGGGTGGTCCAGTGCGATACCGACATCCCCGCGGACTGCGACGACGCCGACCCGGAAACCTACCCCGGCGCGGACGAGTTCTGCGACGACTTCGACAACAACTGCGACGGCGAAATCGACAACGACGCCGTGGACGCCACGCTCTGGTACGGTGACACGGACAAGGACGGCTATGGCAACCCGGACTACACCAAGCTCTCCTGCTCCCAGCCACGCAACTTCGTCACCAACTCCGAGGACTGCGACGATACCGAGAACATCTCCTACCCGGGCGCCGACGAAATCTGCGACGAACTGGACAACGACTGCGACGGCACCGTGGACGAAGATGTCCAGATGACCGTCTACGCCGACCTCGACGACGACGGCTACGGCGACCCCAACGAACCCATCCTCGTGTGCACCCCGGGACCCAACCAGTCCACCAACGCTTCCGATTGCGACGACAACGACCCCGGCGTACACCCGGGCGCCGACGAAATCTGCGACGGTATCGACCAGGACTGCGACGACGGCCTCCCCGACGGCGGCATCGACGAAGGTGTGACCCAAACCTGGTACGCAGACAGCGACGGCGATACTTTCGGCGACCCCAACGCCCCCGTCGAGGGTTGCTCACAACCGGAAAATACCGTCGAAAACGGCCTCGATTGCGACGATACGAACGCCAGCGCCTTCCCCGGTGGCACCGAGGTCTGCGACGACGGCATCGACCAGGACTGCAACGGCTACGACCTGGGCTGCGAGGAGGTGGACCTGGACGGGGACGGCTTCTCCCAGGTCCAGGGCGACTGCGATGAGTCCAACCCCGACGTCAACCCCGCTGCCACGGAAATCCCCTACAACGGCATCGACGACGACTGCGATGGCTCCGACCTGACCGACGTCGACGACGACGGCCATGACGCCCTCCCCTTCGGCGACGATTGCGACGACAACGACCCGTCCGCCTACCCCGGCGCCGAAGAGATCTGCGACGCCATCGACAACGATTGCAACGGCATCGCCGACGACCGCGACGCCGACGTGGACGGCGACTTCGATACCGCATGCGGCGGCGGGGACTGCGACGACCAGAACCCGGAGGTCTACGACGGAGCGCTCGAGCAGGCCGACGGGCTCGACAACGACTGCGACGGGATCGTCGACGAAGGCACCGTCGCCTACGACGACGACAGTGACGGATTCACCGAACTGGACGGCGATTGCGACGACAGCGACCAGCAGACCTATCCGGGCGCAGAGGAAATCCTCGACGACGGCGTGGACAACGACTGCGACGGCGAAATCGATGAACTGCCACCAACCCCCACACCGATCCCGCCCACTCCTACTCCCGAACCGGCGACACCCACGCTGATTCCGCCGACACCCGAACCCGCCACGCCGACGCCCGTCGCGGCCACCCCGACGCCTCCCGGACCCACGCCCGTCGCGGCAACTCCCACGCCCCTCGAGCCCACGCCGGTGGCGGTGACGCCGACACCCGTCACTCCCACGATCGTTCCAGAGCCAACACCACGGCCGTCCGATGTGCCCCCGGAGCCCACATCCATCGCCAGCCCCACTCCGGTCGCCGAAGAGGGCGAAGGATGCTCGTGCAGCCAGCCGGGCACGTCCGGCGCCATCCCGGCGCCCGCGATCGCATTCCTCATCCTCGCCGGCAGGGCGATGCGCCGACGGCGTAGGGCGTAGGGTGGGGATGACCGGCCATTACCCCGGCCCGAAACCCGCGCACGTACGGGCGGGTTTCAAACCCGCCCCTACGGCCCGCAACCGGCGCACCAACACCACGTACGGGCGGGTTTCAAACCCGCCCCTACGGCCCGCACCGGCGCACCATCAACCCGGGCGGGGGCGGGCGGGCACGACACGCCATCACCACGGCCCGAAACCCGCGCACGTACGGGCGGGTTTCAAACCCGCCCCTACGGCCCGCACCGGCGCACCAACACCACGTACGGGCGGGTTTCAAACCCGCCCCTACGGCCCGCACCGGCGCACCATCAACCCGGGCGGGCGCGGG
>JAJRTE010000067.1 GCA_024278455.1 Myxococcota bacterium | reverse complement strand
GTTGTCCTCGCCGTCGCAAACCTCCTCGGGCACCGGGCCGCACTCGCCGCAAGCGTTGAGGACGCCTTCGTCGGTCTGGCCGTCGCAGTTGTTGTCTATGCCGTCGCAGGTCTCCTCGGCGGCCGGGTTGACGGCGGGGTTGGTGTCGTCGCAGTCATCCTCGGCGCAGAACCCGTCGCCGTCATCGTCGGTGCAGGGGCATTCCGGATCGATGCCGTCGCAGTCCTGGTCGATGCCGTCGCCGCAGATCTCCTCTGCGCCGGGGTGGACACTGGCATTGGTGTCGTCGCAGTCATCCTCGGCGCAGAACCCGTCGCCGTCTTGGTCGGTGCAGGGGCATTCTGGGTCGATGCCGTCGCAGTCCTGGTCGATGCCGTCGCCGCAGATTTCCTCTGCGCCTGGGTGGACATTAGGGTTGGTGTCGTCGCAGTCTCTCCAGTTTTCGACGGTTCCGGGTGGCATCGAGCAGGCGGGAACGGCGACTTCGGGGTCTCCGAACCCATCGGCGTCGGCGTCGGCGTAGTAAACGTTGAGGAGACCTTCGTCCACCTGGCCGTCGCAGTCGTTGTCCAGCCCGTCGCACACCTCGACGCCCTCGGGGTTGGCATCGGCATGGTCGTCGTCGCAGTCACCGCCAATCAAGACGAACCCTTCGGGTTGGCTGCAGGTGATGATGACACCGGCATCGAGGCCGTAGCCGTCGCCGTCGTTGTCGGGGAAGTACGCCGTGCCCACACCCTCGTCCACCTGGCCGTTGCAGTTGTTGTCCAGGTCGTCGCAAACCTCGTCGGCGCCGGGATTGACCGACGGATTGGTGTCGTCGCAATCGTCGTCATTGAGAACGTAGCCGATAGGTTGATTGCAGCCGAGGACGGGGGCGGCCGGAGCGCCGTATCCGTCGCCGTCTTCGTCGGGGTAGTAGGTCCTGGTGACCCCTTCGTCGATGAGGTGATCGCAGTCGTTGTCGATGCCGTCGCAGACCTCGTTCGCTTCGGGGTTGACCGTGGGGTCGGTGTCGTCGCAGTCCCCGCGGTTCGGCGTGTACCCGTCGCCATCCTGGTCCTCCAGTTGCGGGCATTGCTCGATGCCCATGAAGAAGAGCAGGATCGGAAGCAGCACCAGTAGCCTGGCGCTTCGGCTAGCCAGCAAGATGCACTTCTGACTCGTCATGGTTGGCCTCCTCGGTTGTTCAGGTGTGGACATGAGGCAGGAGATCCCTGATCCTCAGTTTGAGGTACCACGTGGTCAACTGGGGTGTCAACCAGATTTCCCCTGCCATCGGCTCACCGGCGGCATAGTTTCCGGGACGGCCGGAAGTGCCGACTTCTTGCCGCGTGAGAGCGGAAAAGAGCCGCTATGCGGGTAGTTGGCGGTCATGTCGACTTTGGGTGCCGATGTGGGTTCCAGGGGGGATTGGTATCGGGCTCGGCGCACGCACGAAGGTGGTGGCAGAACCGTCGCCGGCAGGGGATAATGGCCGGAGCGGTGCGCTGGCGTGCGGGTCGGCGCCGTGGCATTCGAGGCACTTGTGTGTGGGATAGCCGGTTTCGCCCATTTTCATGTCAGCCCGGGAGACGCCAGGCGGCTCCTGGAAAGGATGACAGCTCCGTTGGCGTCCAGGGGGCCGGATGACCATGGTTCGTGGTACCTGCCCGGCCCGGGCACCGGACTGGGCCATCGCCGCCTCAGCATTCTCGACCTTTCGCCCGCAGGACACCAACCGATGCAATCCGCCTCGAGACGCTTCACCATCGTCTACAACGGTGAGGTGTACAACGCTCCGGAAATCGCCAGGGAACTGGCCGGAACCGGGTTCCGTCCCCGTGGTCACTCCGATACCGAGGTCATTCTCGGTGCCATCGAAGCGTGGGGTCTCGAGGCTGCTCTCCAACGCTTCGCCGGCATGTTCGCGTTCGCACTCTGGGACAACGGCTCGGAACGACTGTACCTGGTGCGGGACCGGCTCGGTATCAAGCCCTTGTACTACGGGCATTCTGGCGGGGTCTTCCTGTTCGGCTCCCAGCCGGGGGCGTTTCGGCCGTTTCCCGGGTTCGAGCCCGTGGTGGACCGCGACGTTCTTGCCGACTACCTGCGCCATGGCTACGTACCCGGCGACAAGGCCATGCTTCGAGGCCTTCGCAAGCTCGAGCCGGGCTGCATCCTGGAACTCCCGGTTGCTCGAGGCGGCGCGGGGCGACTCAAGATTCGCCCCTACTGGTCGTTTCGCGAAGCGGCCTTGAGAGGTGTCCGCGAGCCGTTCACGGGGTCCGCCACGGAAGCCGTGGACCAACTCGAGGCACTGGTGAGGAAGGCGGTGGAGAGCCGGATGTTGTCGGATGTTCCGCTCGGGGCGTTCCTCTCCGGCGGACTGGACTCCTCCACCGTGGTGGCAGTCATGCAGGCAGCGTCCTCTCGGCCGGTGGCGACGTTCACCATTGGGTTCAGGGAGCAGGAATACGACGAGGCACCCCATGCCCGCCGTGTCGCGAAGCACCTCGGGACCAGGCATACCGAACTGTACGTGACGCCTCGAGACGCCATGGAGATCGTGCCTGACCTGCCCCGGTTGTATGATGAGCCTTTCGCGGACGTATCCCAGATCCCGACATTCCTCGTTTCCCGGCTTGCGCGCCGGCACGTGACGGTGGCTCTTTCCGGCGATGGAGGGGACGAGCTGTTCGCCGGATACTCTCGCTATGCCATGGTCGCCCGCCTCTGGCGCATCCTCGCTCCGATCCCACCTGCCGGCCGGCGCCTGGGGGCCGCCCTCTGGTCGCACGTGCCGGACCGGTGGCCAGACGTCGTGCTGGCTCCCCTCGGTCCCCTGTTTGCACGGTACGGGTATGCCGGAAGCCCGAGCGACAAGCTCGCGAAGCTCGCGCAGGTGGCGGTTGCTCGAGGCCCGGACGAACTCTATCGACTGGTGACCTCGACCTTCCGTGACCCGGGGGAGGTGGCGCTCGGTGCTCGAGAGGACGACGATCTGTTCTGGAATGCGTTGCCTTCACCGGAGATGGGCGACATCACCTTGCGCATGATGCACCACGACACGTGCCGCTACCTCCCGGATGACATCCTGGTCAAGCTGGACCGGGCGAGCATGGGCGTCAGCCTCGAGGCTCGAGTCCCGCTGCTGGATCACAGGGTCGTCGAATTCGCCTGGCGCCTGCCCATGACGATGAAGGTGCGAGGCGGCGAGACGAAATGGGTGTTGAAGCAGTTGCTCGCGAGGTACTTGCCTCGAGACCTGATCGATCGCCCGAAGATGGGTTTCGGCGTCCCGGTGGGAGAATGGCTCAGAGGCCCCCTGCGTTCGTGGGCGGAAGCCCTTCTCGACCGGAGGCGGCTGAAGGAGGACGGCTACTTCGATTCCGCCCGCGTGAGGCAGCTCTGGCAGGAACACCTCGACGGACGGCGGCGATGGCACGCCCAGCTCTGGACGCTCCTCATGTTCCAGGCCTGGTTGGATGTATTGCGAACGTCCCCGTTCCCGGCGTCGAGCGCTGCCCCGGCCTTGCAGGCCATCTCCCCGGCGGCACGACCTGCTTGAGCGGGCGTCCGAGCGTCGATGGGGGCACTCACGGTGCCGGAGGTCCCAAGGAAGCAGCCTCGGCGATGAGATCTCTCCACAGCGGCACGATCCGCGACGGCGAGAACACCGACACACGTTCCGCCCCGGCCCGCCGGTACCGCGCGCGCAAGTTCCCATCCTCGAGAAGGCCCGTCATGGCGTCCGCCAGGACCCGCTCTTCCGGCTCCAGCGGATCCCTCGCCGCGAGATGTCGTCCGGACGGGACCGGAACCAGCACGCCGTGGCGGCACGGTTCCACGGCCAAGGCACGCCGGTCCATGCGATCGGGCCCGTCGACGATTTCCCTCGGGCCGGAAAGGCAGTCCGTGGCGACCACCGGCACGCCGCACGCCATGGCTTCGAGCAGGGCATTCGGCAGCCCCTCCCACAGCGATGGCAGCACGAATAGCGTGGAGCGCGCGATGTAGGCGCAAGGATCCGGGACGAATCCTGCGAAGTGCACATCCTTCTCGAGGCCCAGTCCGGTGACGAGGGCGGAGAGGTAGGGTCGCAGGGGGCCGTCGCCGAGAAGGAGGAGGCGCGCGTTGACCCGGCGCCGGACCTCGGAAAAGGCGCGCACCAGGTGCCAGGTGCCCTTCGGCTGCACGAACCTGCCCATGGCCACCACCACGGGGTGCTCGAACAAGCGCGAAAGCGCCGGGGGCACCGGGCGACCTGCATCCGCCCGAATGCTCTCCAGGTCGAGCATGTTGGGCACCACTCTCAGCTTGGACTCGTGCACGCCCAGGTGGTGAACCAGGTCTCTGGCGTTGCCGTGCGAGTTGGCCACCACCATTTCCGCTCGAGGATACCATCTCTTGATGATTTCAAGCTGCACCCGCCGAAGTCCTTGATCGTAGTGGCGGGAGAGGTGGGTGCGCTCCGACACGACCGCCGCATGGGGAAAACGGAACCTGGACGCCAGGTTGACGAAGTTGGACCGCTCGAGGAAACTCACCACGACCCGTTCGCGGTATTCGGTCAGCCGCCAGGCGAGCCATGGCACATCGAGCATGCGTGCCGCGGGGTACTTGCGCACCCGTCGACCAAGGACCCGCACCGGCGTTCGTCCGGTGTCGTAGACCTGTCCAGGCTCGAGGGTGCATACTGCGGTGGGAGGAAGGTGGGTTGCCAGGAGGGCGGCCTGCCGTTCCGCACCGCCGCCTCGCAAGGAGTTGATGACCAGGAGGTAGGGCGGCGTTTGGCCACCGGTCCCAGGGTCCTTTCGATCCGTCTTCGACTCGCCTGGCCCCATTCTTGCCCCGCGTTGTTCGATGTCTCGTGCTTGAGACCTCTCCGGCGCCTGGTACCGCTCGGGTGCGCCGATGGCAGCCTCCTCCCCCTGGCGGCACGCCTCGAGTTCGGGGTGTCATGATAGCACACGACCCGGGGGGAGGCCATCGCCGTGAGCGGTGGGGCTCTCCTGCCCAGGCTTGCCATCCAGGCGTCCTTCGCCTATAACCAGGTGTGTGAGCCCAATCTGCCGGACAGGAGGGAAACCGGATGCCTCTCAGGACGTTGGTGGTGGAGGACGACCCGTTCATGCGGGAACTCCTCGAGGTGCTGGCGGCGTCACGGGGCCATGACGTGGTCGCGTGCGACAACACCGCCGAAGCACTCGACCAGTACCGGCGCATGTCGCCGTCGCTCGTGCTTCTCGACTGGATGATGGCGGGCATGGACGGTCTCGAACTCTGCCGCCGCATGCGACGATTGCCACAGGGGGAGACGACCGTCATCCTCGTCGTCACCGCGCGAGATCAACCCGAGGACCTCAAGGCGGTTCTCGAGGCAGGTGCTGACGACTACGTGACAAAGCCGATCGACCCGGAGTTGATGGGAATACGCTTGGCCATCGCCGAACGGGGGGTCGCGCAGCGTATCCAGCGCCGGGCGGCCCAGGGTGACCTCGAGCAGGCCATGACAAGGCTAGAGCAGAACAACCGGGACTTGCTGACCATCCTCGATGGGTTGGGCGTGGGCACGGTCCTCACCGACGCGGAAGGCAAGGTGACCTTCCTGAGCCAGGGGGCACGCGACATGGTGGCGCCGTCGGGCCGCCGGCCGCCGGCCGGGGGGCACTGGAGCGCCCTGTTTCGCTCTGCGGGGAAAGCGGTGAGAGACATCGAGGCCGCGATCCGCATGCCCGTGAGGGAGCGGCATCGGGTCCCGGCCACTCTGCAGGACCCGGCCCGGCCGCCTCGATCCCTCGAGGTCGAGGTGCACGACGATCCGAGAGAGCCTGGACGGAAGATACTGGCCATATATGACCTGACCGAACTTCATGTTCTCCGGCGGAAACTGGGGGAAAGAGGGCGATTCGGTCGCCTCGTCGGCAAGAGCGCCGGGATGGAGCAGGTGTTCCGGCTTATCGACGATGTCGCACGGGTGGATACCACGGTGCTGATCGAGGGCGACACTGGCACCGGCAAGGAGTTGGTCGCCCGGAGCATACACGAATCCAGCAACCGCCGCCACGGCCCGTTCGTGGCCGTCAACTGTGCCGGTCTGACCGACTCCCTGTTGGCCAGCCAACTGTTCGGCCACCGGCGCGGGGCATTCACTGGGGCGATCGAGGATCGGGAGGGATTCTTCGAAGCCGCGTCCGGCGGCACCGTCTTTCTCGACGAGATCGGTGACATCCCGATGAACGTCCAGACCAGCCTCCTGCGCGTCCTGCAGGAGCGGGAGATCATCCGGGTCGGGGATGCCCGCCCGCGCAGAATCGACGTGCGCGTCATCGCCGCGACCCACCGGGATCTCGGGGAAGAGGTCGCGCGGCAGCGGTTTCGAGCCGACCTGCTCTACCGGATACGGGTGGCTCGGATCCGGATTCCACTGCTGCGGGAACGCCGTGAAGACATCCCCCTGCTCGCCCGAACGTTCCTCGAGGAACTGCGGGCAGAGACGGGCGAACGGGTCGACGCGATAGGCGGTGACGCCTTGGGCAGCCTCCTCGCCCATGACTGGCCCGGGAACGTGCGCGAGCTGCGAAGCGCCATCGAGTTCGCCCTTATCCGGTGCCGTGGTTCGGTCATCCAGGCCGAAGATCTCCCTCCCGAACTCTCGCCGGTTCCCTCCTCGCCTCGAGCAGCCGGGATCGCGCCGGTCCAGGACGAACTGAGCCGGATTCGCGAGGCGTTGATGCGCACGGGTGGCAACCGGGCAGCGGCGGCTCGCCTGCTGGGATGGAGCCGGGCGACGTTCTACCGCCGCCTGGCGCGGTACAAGGACCGACTCGGGGAGGAGAGATAGGCGCTCCGGGAAACGGGCACCTGTTTGCAATGGACCGTTCGCGGCGCTTGCGGGGAAGGAAGTCGTGCCGTGACGGCCGATTCGCATGGACGCCGTATCAAAGTGCGACGGTCCCCGTGGCCCGGCCGGTGGCCGGAAATTGCCCGCTCGCCACGGCGAACGAAAAAACTGGGGTGACGCGCGGAGACGAGCGTGTATCTATTCTGCAGAGACAACGCACCGTGCGGGAGGGGCGCCCGGCGGGTCTCCGGCCCGCGCGCACCTCCGGCAGCAACGCCCGGTTCCCGTCCGTCCTCAGAGGCGCGTTCCCGGCCCTCATCGCAGCGCCGCCGCCGTTGCCTTGCGGTAGCGCGCCCGGTAGGGTCCCCGGAGGTGCCTGGTCACGTTCGCAACCTGATTGGACCCACACATGAGCGACAAGCCACTCGAGAAGATCATGCTGATAGAGGACGAGGAAGATATCCGAACCGTTGCCTTGATGGCCCTCGAAACTGTCGGCGGATTCCAGGTGGAGGCGCTCGCATCCGGGGAGGCGGCGCTGACACGACTCGAGGAGGCGGTCCCGGACCTGATCATCCTGGACTACATGATGCCCGGCATGGATGGCGCCCGGACCCTGGCCGCCATCCGCGCCCTGCCCAACGGCACGTCCGTCCCGGTCGTGTTCCTGACCGCCAGGGTCCAGGCCAGGGAGATCGAGCGCTACCGGCGGCTCGGGGCCATCGATGTGCTGGTGAAACCTTTCGACCCTATGCGCCTGGCCGACCAGGTGCGGGACGCATGGAGCAAGCGTCATGCCTGGAATCCGACCGACCACGGCCCGGAATCCGACGGTTGAAGCCAGGCTCTCCGCCCTGTCTCGAAGATACGCCAGTGAACTCCCTGGCCGCATCGACGACATCGTTGCATGCTTCGAGAGAGCCAGGTCAGATCCCGCGAACCGCGCGGCCCGAGATCTCCTCCGCCGCCGCGTCCACGCGCTCAGGGGAAGCGGGGCTACCTTCGGCTTCGCCGCAGTCAGCGAGGCCGCGGCGAGTCTCGAGGCGGAACTCGATCACTGGGCTGCCCGCCATGAAGACCTTGGCGAGGACGGTTTTCGCAGGGTAGAAGCCCTCCTCCAGTCCCTGGTCGCCCAGCGTCCGGGGAAGGACTCTTCGACAGCCGGCGACCCACCTCCCGAACCCCGCTAGCCAAGGCCTGCCGCAAACCTCTTGACAATCTCCGTCCCGAACGCCATGCTTTGGCCAATCGCCTGGTTGGCATGAATGGTTGACGCGCTTGGGGAACAATGATGATGGGAGAGATGGAAGTCTTTCAGGACACGTCGATACTTGCTCGTGCAGCAGCCGAACGGTTCGTATCGATCGCGAATCAGGCGATCCGGGGCCGGGGCCGCTTCCTCGTGGCGCTCGCCGGCATACCCACCTTGCAGGACACCTACCGCCTTCTCGCGACAGGAAAACTCTCTTCCAAGGTGGACTGGTCGCGTGTCCACGTGTTCCTCACCGATGAACGAGGGACAGGGTATGACCACCCGTCGAGCCGCTACCGGCTGTTGCGCGAGTCGTTGCTCGACCATGTGCCCGTTCCGCTCCATCAATGCCATTTCATCATCTCCGAGGCCCATCCGGCGTCGGCGGCGTCGGCCTACGAGGCGCGCATCAGGGACACGATCGGCCATGGCGACAGGTTGGATCTCGTACTGTTGGGCATGGGGCCCGATGGCGACACCGCGTCGCTGCTACCCGAGCACCCGGCGTTGTCCCAGTCGTCGGTCTACGTAACCGACGTGCCGATCGAGCAGGAGGAACTGGGCTATGTCACGATGACCTTGGCACTGCTCAACCGTGCGCGGCACGTGATGTTCCTGGCCTCCGGCCCGGCGGTGGCCGGCGCTGTGAATCGAGTCGAATCGGGCGAGCACCTGCCTGCCGCCTTGGTCAAACCCACCGACGGCACCCTGGTCTGGATGATCGACCGGGCAGCTCGAGAAGGTGCCAGGCGCTAGCATCCGCAACCGGATAGGCATGCTGTGAACTGGGCATGGCTCCAATAGCCGGGGCGATTGCGCGTTGCCCACAAGCCTGGTCGCCGCGGATCATTTCTGGGAGATTCGGGAATGAAGATCGAAGAGATGCACGGCGCGGAACGATCCCGGGCGGTTCCGGGTGTCTTCTCAGAGGAGCGAAGTCAGGAGACGCAGGATGCGGTTGTGCGCAACCTCGAGGTTGTCGGAGAGGCGGCCGAGCATTTGCCGGAGAAGATTCGCGCGGCGGCCCCTGGTAATCGAGTGGCGCAAGACTGCCGGCATTCGCAACATCCTTGTCCACCCATACTTCGGCGTCAGCCTGCCGATCATCTGGGACATGGTGCGGAGCAAGCTGGACCCGCTGGGAAGGGCGTGCGGGAGGCTCTTGGAAAAAGAGTCGTGCGGCCGTCCGCAGCAGCCCCGGGCCACCGTCCACCCATTCACAGGAAGACGACGAGCATGATCCACGAGTTCAGATCCATGGTTGCCGCGTGTTGCGTGGCGCTATTCGGCCTGTCCTGCCTGCACGGCACGGGTGGAGAGACGGGGATGGCCGGCGCGTTGCCGCCGTCCGCCGTGACACGGTGTCTGCCGCAACAACAGCCTCTGCCTCCCAGTGGTGAGGGCATGTGGCCATGGACGTCGCTCGCCGGCCTCGATGAGGACGCGTTGCGTGCTCGAGGCCTCCAGGTCGCTCTTGCCGACCTCTGGACGCCCGGCGAAGGAGGACTGTTGCAAGCCGTTGCCGGCCTCGAAGGGTGCTCGGCATCTTTAGTCTCTCCGGACGGACTCATGCTCACCAACCACCACTGTGTCTACACTGCGCTCCAGCGCAACTCGAGCCCTGGGAACGACCTGATACGCAACGGCTTCGCCGCCGGTGATCGCAGCGAGGAACTGGACGGCAAGGGTATCCGGGCGCATGTTTTCCGCAGGCACACGGACGTCACGCAGCGCGTGCTCGATGCGGTCCCTGCCGGGGTATCCGACCTGGAACGAACCCTCTTGATCGAGAAGGCGGAGAAGGCCATCGTGGCGGAGTGCGAAGCGGCACCGCATAGCCGGTGCTCCGTCTACGCCTACAACGACGGCCTTTCCTACGTGCTGCTCGAGACCACGGAGCTGACCGACGTGCGGCTCGTGGTGGCCCCACCTGCGGGGTTGGCCGATTTCGGTGGTGAAACAGACAACTGGCACTGGCCTCGCCACGGCACCGACTTCGCCCTGGTACGGGCCTACGCGGCTCCGGACGGGACCCCGGCCGCCTACAGCCCGGACAACGTCCCTTACCACCCACCGGTCTCCTTGACCATCTCCATGGATGGCGTCCGGCCCGGACAACTGGTCATGGTCGCGGGAACCCCCGGCCGAACCCGGCGCTACCTCACGTCGGCCGAGGTCGAGGACGGGCTGAACTGGTACTACCCGGTGCGTGCCCGGCTGTTCGAGGAGTGGATAGGCATCCTCCGGCAGACCTGCACGGATGTCCCGGAGAGCTGCCTGGCCACCGCTGCCACCGTGAAGTCGCTGAACAACGCCTTGACCAATGCGCGCGGCACTATCGCCGGGCTGGCCCGATCGGGCGTGCTGGAGAGAAAGAGGCGGGAAGAGGCGGCATGGCGTTCGTGGGTCGCGGAGACGCCGGATCGACAAGCGCAGTATGGACGCACACTCGACGAGCTGATCGCATTCGTGATTTCGTCTCGAGCCGGCCGGGACCGCGACCTTCTCCTGGGGTACGCCCTCTGGGGGTCGCACGGGTTGCGTGCCGCCTGGACGATCACCAAGTGGGCTCGAGAACAGGCCTTGCCCGACGCCGACCGGGAACCGGGCTACCAGGAGCGGGACCGGGACCGGATCGAGGCCGACCTGAAGGCGGTGCAGGGCAGCATCCACCCGGAAGCGGACCGGCGTGTCCTGGCGATGTTCCTCGCCAGGCTGGGCGAACTTCCCTCGGCGGAGCACATCCCTCAGCTCGACGAGGCGCTCCACGGCGACTACTCCGCGGCCGCCATCGAGCGATACCTGGACGACCTGTACGCGCACACGACCCTGTTCGACCTCGAGCAGCGCATCGCGCGGTTCCACGAATCCATCGATCTGCTCCGTTCGAGTGATGACGCCTTCATCCGCCTGGTTCTGGCCATGACGCCGGCGATCGAGGCCTCCCGGGAAGCCCGTAAGGCACGGATCGGTGCCCTGTCCCGACTGCGCCCTCCCTACATCGAGTCGCTGATCGCCATGCGGGGCGAGCGATTCTACCCGGACGCCAATGGGACCCCCAGGGTCACCTTCGGGACCGTCGCCGGCTATGCCCCTCGAGATGGTGTCTGGTACACACCGTTCACGAGCCTCCAGGGATTGGTGGCCAAGCACACGGGGAAGGCGCCGTTCGATGCGCCAGACGACGTGCTCGCCGCGGCGGCTCGCGTCTCGAGCAGGTACCGGACGGATACCGCCGCTGGCGTGCCGTTGTGTTTCCTGTCGAACTGCGACACGACAGGGGGCAACTCGGGAAGTCCGGCGCTGGACGGTCAGGGTCGCCTGGTCGGCCTGAACTTCGATCGCGTGTACGAAAACATCGTGGGCGACTACGGGTACGACCCGGTGCTGTCACGCAACATCATGGTCGACGTGCGTGCGATCCTCTGGTACCTCGACGAAGTGGTGCATGCCCGTGCGATCCTTTCGGAACTGGGTATGTCGCCGGGGTCCGTCCTGGAAGGGACCGCCCGTCAGGGCAACTGGTAGGCGTCGACGCGGCCGTCGTTCATAAGGGGAATCAGGAGCCACTTGCGGGCCGCAATGCGTTCGATGTCGGCGCTTCCCGGCCGGAGTCTCAGCAGGGTTTCGAACGTCCCGTCCGGGTGGATCCGGAAGAGCCGCCCGAGGGTGAAGTCGGTGGCCAGGTAGTTCCCGTTTCCGTCCGGCTCGAGGCCGTCCAGGTTGCCCACGACCGCGCCGGAACCCATGGTAGCGATCTGTTTGTCCTGGAACGACACGACTTTCAGGTGCCCGGGAACCTCGGTCGTCCACCCGTGGGTCATCGCCCCCCAGCAGGCGACGACCAGGCGATCCTCCTCGGCCAGGAGTCCATTCGGGGATTCCAGGCTCTTGTCCTGGAGCCACAGGGTGAGTTTTTCGTCCTCGAGGCGGTAGATGGCGTCGCCGAGCATGTCGGAGACGTAGACGATACCGTTCGAGTCCGCTGTCGTGTCGTTGAGGAAACGGGCGCCGGCAGCGTTGTGGCGCTTCGACACGACGCCCCTGTCGATGTCGACCTCTACCAGGACGTCGATATCGGCGACGAAGAGCCGGTTGCCGACTCGAGCCATACCCTTGGGTGCGTTCAGGCCTGTCACCCACTCGAGGTCGAGGATCTTGCCGTCGAGGGAGACCCGCGATAGAAACCCGAGCCCGTTCCGAGTGGTCGGCGTTCCGTTGATGTTCGACACGTAGAGCACGTCCCGGTCCGCATCGAACAGCACCGACTCCGGCGCCTTGAACCCCTCGAGGGACCAGATTCTCCGTATCGTCGTCCCGGTCGGGGCGCTGTCTTCGCTGGCCGCGTCGCTCGATGGGGTTGGGCTGTTCTTCGGCGCGGGCGTGGATGAAGCGGGGTGGGTCGGCCTGGAGCAGCCGGCCAGGATGAGCACGAAGGCCGACACCGCGATCGCGCGTGTGGCCAGGTGACGTCGTGATCCAGGCATGCGTATTCGAGACATGTTCTTCCCCCTGTGCCCCGTGCTCGGTGCCAACGGGTCGCGAGGCGAATGAGCATTGCGGGCGTCTGTGCCCGGTCGAGGCCGCTCCAGCGTGCCGCCGACCCCGTGCAGCAGCGCACCGTTCGGACCGCCATCATCACCGGCGTACCCACGCGCGTGGGCCTGTGCCGGCGTCCACGGAGATTGTATCTCGAGCGTGGCGTCGAGTACAGGGGGGATCGGACGGAGCCGTCTGTGCGATGTTTTGCCATTCCAACTTCAGCGGGAAGCCTCTGCCGGGCCCTGCTCCAGCACAGGGCCGGGCCCGGTGTAGGGGATCGGCTGCGGTCGAAAAGTGTACAGCGCCTGCCATCGGTTGGCCTGCACCATTTCGCCGACGGTGGGCCTGGGGCCCGGCTGCTTCTTCGCCTTGTCGAGCAAGCCCTTGTCGAGCATGAGGTCCACCGCGGATCGAGCCATCATCGCGTACCCGCGCCAGAGGAGGTGGCAGTTGTCGAAGAACAACTCCCGTTCCGCGATTCCGGTCGCTGACTGCTCGTTGGCGATTCGTTCCATGTCCAGCAAGGGAACGTGGCTCGTCCGGGCCAGTGCCCGCACGATTTCGTTGAGCGAGGGGCGCGTGCGGCCGAGCGGCATCGATTCCACATACGCGGAGTAGGTCTCGAGGGCTTCGGAGAAACGTCGGAGCTTTTCCAGGCACCTCCCCTTGCGCAGGAGGTCCGGTGGCGCCGCGGTCCGGGTGGGCGTGGCAAGGAGCCGGTTGCACGACTCCTCTGTCGCAGGTGCGTGGGAGCCTTCCGGGGCGCCGGCGCTGCTCGAAGGTACCCCGGCGGAGACCTCGTACCGGTAGTTGATGGGCAACGTGCCAAGAATCAGGTGGAAGCCGCGTTCCTCCGCCACCTCGATGATGCGCCTGATGTTGGCCCGGAAGTTGGCGCGAATCGCCTCCACGTCGGCGTCCTGGGGAGCGAAACGCGGCCGGGACGGTGGTGGGGGCAGCAGTGCCTTCTTGAGCGCGCGATAGACGATCCAGTGGTTGAGCCACCTGTTCCAGGGGGTGGGGAAAACGTGTCCATCGTTGTTCCCGGTGATCACCACTACGATATCAGGATCGGTGACGCCAAGCTGTTCGACGATCTCCCGGACTCCTGTCGAGTTGGTGCCGCCGAGCGAGGCATTGATCACTTCGACGTGAATCGGCCGGAGTCGTGCCGAGAGTTCCGCCCGGACCCAGTCGGCAATGCCGCCGAAACCTGGTGACGGTCTTGCCGGGTCGACATACGGGTCTCCCATCGCGAAAGACCCTCCGGTCAGAACGATTCGAATGGTGTTGTCTGCCTTGTGCGCTGGGAACCGCTGCTGCACGGCCATTGGGTCGCCCGGCCGCGCGTATCGAATCTCCCAGAAATCCTCCCCGTCGGCCTGTTGTCGCGTGACGAAATCCGGGGGAGGAAACGAGAGGATGTCATCCGGGCGGGCGGTATGAATGAGGCCCCGGTGCTCGAGAAGGGACAGGACGAGCGTGGCCCCGGCACCCAGCGCGAATGCAGGCGTGAGAGTGAAAAGAATCGACTTGGCTGTGCGCCTGGGTACTCTCATCGCTCGAATGGCGGACCGGTCCGGGTCCCGCGCGCGTCCATCTCACCACGCGCCCCGCGGGTCTTCGGATGCGCAAGCCGGCTCGCCTCCCCTCCTCTCCACAACAGCGCCCACGCTGAATGGTATCCTCGGTCTCATGGCGGTCCCGGTGACGGTGTGCCGTGAGCAAGCATGTTTCCGAGCGCCTCTTTCTTTGCTACATCTCGAGCGCGCGGCCGTCAAGCTCCTGCACCCCGGATAGTGCCTAATCGGGTGACAATCTGCTGTTCTGGCCGCACCAACGCGGCACCACTGCACGGCCTTGGCGTCCCGGCGCACCGGGTTGCGTCGACGACGATTCTGTCGGTTGAGACTCGTGCGGTTGGCTGCTGGGACACGCCCCCGCTTCGGAGTGGGACGCGTTCTACAGGGTCGAAAAGACGGCCCATGCCTCCTTCGGACCGTCGTCTCGATAGCGCAGTCCAAGCTCGTCGTTCTCGTCGAGGTCGTGCAGCCAGGGCCAGCCGAGGAGGTGCAAGGGGAGATCCGCGGTCAAGCGCCCGGTCGCTTCCTGGATGAAATCGGCCTGGCCAGCTTCGCCCCCGTAGAATGTCGTGGAAGGCCAGCCGATCTCGGTGAACCCCACGGGCAGGCCCGGGATGGCATCGGCAACGCGCGAGTAGTAGTCATCCGGGATGTCCGCGGGGCTGTTGAAGGGTGCCTCGAGAGGGGTCCCGTCGCTGTCGAGCTTGACCGCATAGGGATAGCTCGTCATCACGAGCAGGTCGAGCTTCGTCGGGTCGACCTGGTCCAGCACGTCCAGCCGCGCCTCCCGTAGTTCGCCGACCATCTCCCGCGCGAGCACGAAGAACACGTTGGTCTTCGGCGAAATGGCCTTGACCTCGTCGTAGATTTCCCCGTGAAGGCTGATGAAATGCTGGAACCCGTTCGGGTCGCCGGGTCCCGCACCATTCTGCTCGTACCAGCGGTTGACCTCGTTCCCCGTCGAGAGGTAGAGTGGCTTCACGCTCCTGACGGCGTCGAGCACGGCGTTCTTGTATGCTGCCCGCCATTCGGGATCTTCGAGCGTCGCCTCCGAAATACCCGGGGGGAGCTTCAAGATCAGGTCTCCCGTATCGGAATCACGGTCCATGAACGAGAATTGGATCAGCGGAAACATGCCGTTGCCGCGTGTGTACTCATCGATGACGGTCTTTCCGAACGGGGCAGCCAAGGCGTCGGCGAAATCCCAGAAGCCGTCTGCCCCCACACTCTCGCCCCAAATCGGCACGAAATCCACGGCCGTCGATGCCTGCGCGTAGGCGTCTGCGAGTTCCTGGTCGTCGGCTGGGATGGGGAGTGTCCCGGTATAGAAACCTCGAGCCGGCAGTTCGGGGTCATCGGCAGGGACGATCTGCCCGCAGTCCCCGGGGTCGCACTCGCAAGCCCCCGCAGCCAGGAAACCGCACCAGGCCAACAGGATCAGGGAGACCAGCGAGTTGTGAGGAAGAATATCGGATAAGCGATGAAACGCGCGCATGGTGACCTCCTTTGTGCAACAACGGGCGAGTGGATTGCACGTGGCGTGCCAGGCTGGACCGGGCCGGCTCGATCTGGCAGGCCGTCCGTCACGCCGTCCGGGCGTGCCGGGGGAAGCGCGCGTCACGAGGTGCCGGGCGGGCACGAACGGTCGTGGGTCTGGGCCCCATGGATGACAGGGGTCAACCAGGGTAAACCGCGGTCAACGAAAGGGGACACATCGTCTCGCCCGCCCCGCGCGCCATCGAGGCAGACATCCCTCGCCCGGGTCGCCGGACCTTCCGCCTCGCGAAGACTGCACGAATTCCCTTTCCGAACAATGTGCCTCGACGGTTGCGAGTCAGGTGTCGCCGGGACCGCTGAACCCGTCTCGCGATGTGAATCTGTCGAGTCCGTGCAGCGGAATACTGCTTGCATGGGACGGGCGAGTGATCTACTGAATAGAGACAGTAGGGGACAGCCAGGCCAGACGCCACGATGCACAAGGGGGAGATATGATCAATTTCCGGCTTCACGTCACGATGATCAAGGCCGCCTACAAGACTTTCGGGCTCCGCATCGCACTCGGGACATCTGTCAAACTCGGCGTCGACCTCGCCATGCACGCCTTTCTCGCCATGGACTACGTCGTGTTTCCGGGGTTCAACAAGGTGAAGGTGCACAAGCCGGTCTTCATTCTCGGGCATCCGCGAAGCGGTACGACGTTCTTTCATCGCCTGCTGACCCAGACCGACGAGTTTGCGACGTTCAAGTTCGTCGACATCCTGCTTCCCTCCCTTACGGCTCGAGCGGTCATCCGGCCTTTTTTCAACCCCATGCGATTCGTCAAGTGGGGTCTCGAGGATCCGACGGCGGTGTTCCCGGACGGCTCCCACGTGACCGACGAGGAATCGGTGGAAGAGGAGGAGTTGCTCTTCCTGTGGCGCAACGACACGCAGATGAACATCTTCCTGACGCCACTGGCCTTCTCCGACGCGGACTGGTCGGAAATCGTGTTCAACGACGCCCAGGGCGAGAGGCGGCGCAAGGCGTCGACGCGCTTTCTCCGCCAGTGCTTCAAGCGGCAGATCTACGCCACGGGGAGGACGCGAATCGTGGCGAAGATGCCCTACTCCACCATGCGCATCAAGGCCCTGATGGACGAATTCCCGGACGGGCGCTTCATCTACCTGGTGCGTTCTCCTTTCCGGACCATGCCATCGCACCTGTCGTTGCATCGCACGTTCTTTTCGAACCGGTGGGGGCTGGACAACATCCCGGAAGACCGCCTCATGCGGTACTATCAACGCCGCTATCGCCACAACGTGGACCTGTACCGGTACTTCCACGAGCTGTGGGCGGGTGGGCAGCTTCCGGCCGACCGTGTGAAAGTGATCCTGTATGATCAGTTCCTGAGCGATCTCGAGCGGGCATTCGATGAACTGGTGACCTTCGCGGAACTCGAGGTGAGTGACGGACTCCGGCAGCGCATTCGCGAGCAGGCCGAGAGGCAGAAGAGTTACACCCGCAAGCACCGCATCATCAGTCTCGAGGCGTTCGGGATCTCTCGCGAGCAGGTGCTGGAGGATCTCGACTTCGTCTTCGAGGAATACGGCTTCCCCCGTGATGAGCAGGACTGAGGTGCAGGTAGAGTCGAGCCCGGAGCGAGCGATGTGCGCGAGCGGGCACGCCGGGTGCTTCCGCGGTGACCCTGGAGCGTGCCACGGACATCGGCGCTGGGAGAGCAGCGGCGGTTGCGGGTGGGGCCGAGACCCGTGCAGGTGTCACGGAGAACGGTGGTCCCAGGCGATCGATGGGGGCACGACACACTGATAGGAGCGGGAAATGCGGATACTGCGATGGACGGCCATGCTAGCCACCCTGCTGGCTGGATTGTGCGTTGTGGGGTGCTACGATAGCGGCAACAACGACGGTAGCCCGACGCCGGGACCGACATCGGAGCCGACGCCGGCAGATCAGGACGCCGATGGGTTTCGCGCCGACGAGGACTGCGACGACTCTCGCCCGGAGGTGTGGCCCGGGGCGGACGAAGTGTGCGACGACCTGGACAACGACTGCGACGGCGAGATCGACGAGGACCTGGTGTTCTTGAACTACTACCGGGACGCCGATGGCGACGGCTACGGGGACGGCCGGGAGATCCTCCAGGCGTGCGAAGCCCCCGACGGGTACGTCCTGGACAACTCCGATTGTGATGACTCGCGGGACGATGCCTACCCGGCGGCCGAAGAACTGTGCAACGGGCTGGACGACGACTGCGACCACGAGGTAGACGAAGGCCTGATGACCCCGTTCTACCCCGACCTGGATGGCGATGGCTTCGCACTTTCCGGCAGCACGGACGTGGTGATGGCCTGCGACACCCCGGAAAACCGCTCCGCCCTCCAGGGAGACTGCGACGACACCGATGCCGGCAGCCATCCCATGCTGGTCGACCCCGTCGCTGGAACTTCGGACGGCGATGGCACCCCAGGTGCCCCACTCGACATCATCTGGTCGGCCCTCGACTCCCTTGGAAGCTGCCGCGTCGTGTTGCTCGAGCCGGGAACATACGACTCCGGCATCTCCATCGTCGGCGAGGAGGACATCACGATTCGTGGGCTCGAGGGACCGGAGAGTACGCGCATCCAGACATCGCTCGGAGAGCGAGCCCTCTACCTCGAGGAGGTGTCCGACGTCAGGGTCGAGGGCGTCACGCTGGAAGCCTCCGACCCGGTATATGGGTCGGGTGCCGCCGCGCTGATATTCGGTTCCTCGGAAGTCACCCTCGACAATGTCGTGCTGGAAAAGAGTGAGATTGAAATCGAGCTGCAGGGGGGAGGCGGTCTTGCCGTCATGTCAAGTACCGGCGTGACGGTGAGTCGTGCGACTTTCAGCCGCAACCGCGCACAGTTCGGCGGTGCGCTCGCCGTGGACACGTCTGATGTCTCGGTCTCTTCCTGCCTCTTCCAGCGCAACGAGGCGGGCCAGGCTGGAGGCGCTATCATTGTCGGGAACTCCCTGGATGACATCACCGTGTCATCGGTTACGATCGAGGACTCGACCTTCCTGGACAACTCGGCCGAAGACCAGGGAGGCGCCATCCTGGTGGAATTGGGACACCAGGCCGTGGTATCCGATTCCTACTTCGAGGGCAACCAGGCGACCTCGGCTTTCGGCATGGGTGGGGCAGCCTACAATCCGACCGAGGTGATACGCTGCCAGTTCCTGGAGAACAAGGCCGACTACGGCGGCGCCCTCTACCTCCGCGCCATGTCCACCGTCCAGAACTCCATCTTCTGGGAAAACTCGGGCGACCAGGCAGGAGGCGCCGTCCATGTCAACGATTCCACCACTGACCCGAGCTACATCGCACTGGTCAACAACACCATGATCAACAACAAGAGCGCCCTCACGTTCGGCGCCTCCCTGTACCTGTTCGATGTCGACGACATGCTGGTCCGGAACAACATCATGGTCGACTTCGTCAGCCTGGCTTCCAACTTCTATAGCGTGGAAACGCAAGCCGACGTCGTCTCGTTCGATCACAACGACATCTATTCGTTCAAAGGGGACGCCCTGACCGGACTGTTCAACGACTATGCCGGTGTCCTCGGCAGCGACGGGAACATCAGCACCAACCCGAAGTTCGTGCTGTACGACGAGGAGAGCTACGAAAACAGCGATTTTCATCTTGCCGTGGACAGTCCTTGCCGGAACACCGGCAATCCGTCCGTCGGGCTCGACGTGGACGGCACGGCACCGGACATGGGCGCCTATGGGGGTCCCGAGGCCATGACCGGCGCTGCCACACCCACCGAACCCGAGTAGCGTCGCGCACTCGTTGCTGGAAGATGGCGTTTCCCCGGGCAAGCGGCACCGCGGTCGCAGGCCGGCGCCCGAGTAGTCCGGTGGGCCGCCCGCCGATTCATGGGGCCGCGAGGGCGGTGCCGTCCCGGGCAAGACCAGGGGTCACGGCTGAAGCGCGTAGGCGAGCAGCAGTCCGAGTTGGGTGCCCAGGGCGAGGCCGACCATCGCCGAGGCTATGCCCGAGACGAGGATTTGCCGGTTCTTGAGGGCTCGAGCCACGGGTCCGATGAACGCGGGGCCATATATCGCCGCCGTGCTGGTGATGATCATGGTCTCCACATCGATACGGAAAACGGTGGCGAGAAGCAGGTGAAGCACGACGGCCCCGAACATTACGAAACCGACGTAGATGAAGTAGGGAACGCCGGCGTCGGCGAGTTGACCGACGTTCGCCTGAGAACCAATGGCCACGCAGAAGACGAGGATGAGGTAGTCCCCCAGCGCGTATGAACCGGGGAGTGTCCGTATCCGGGACACGAAGGAACCGCCGATGGCGAGCAACGAGATGGCAATGACGATCGTCGAGTTGAATGTCGGCTGATCGAACACGGCCCCGGTCGGCATGGGGCCGCGGACCACCCGCGTGAAGCCGAACGCGATACCGGCGCTGATGAGCACGACCACCACGGACAGTCCCAGTGCCGCGGTGCCGCCTTTCCACCTGCTGGCGCGTCCACGCGACTCCTTCGCCGACACCGGATGGTCGCTTTCCGGCACGTCCCCGGCGGCGGGAAACGGGGGGAGGAACCGGCTCAGAAGTGGCTTGGCTCCCGTCATCAAGAACAGGAAGAACGCCCCGCCGAGGGCCATGTCCACCGCATTTATCAAGATGAAGGTGTTCTCCTCGACCTTGAGCGCCCAACCGATGGCGGACATGTTGGGCGTTCCGCCGGTGTACACACCCACCATCATGCCGGAAACCTTCCAGCTTCCTGCCCCGGGCACGCTGAGCCAAAGCGCCGCCAGGGTGGCCACCACCATGGTCGCCACCATGGCCAGCACGAAGCTGAGCACCGTGCGAGGAGCCAGCCGAAGCCAGCCTTGAAAGTTTGTAGAGAAGAGCAACAGCGGGATGGCCAGCGGCACGGAGGCCATCATCAACACCTTGGAAACATCCTCATGCACCAGGTCGAAGGGGAGATTTGCCAGAAGAATCCCGAACAAGTAGCATTGGACGACGGGCGAAAACCACGATAGCCACCGGAAGCGCTCGACCGACCAATTGGCGACCCATGGATAGGCCAGAACAAGCAAACATGTGGTGACCCCTTGAAGGCTGCTCACCTCGAGTCTCCCCGTGTCCCCACCCTTCCGTTCCTGCTGCCGTCGCGGCATGCTGGGGAACCATTCTACCACACTCGGCAGGTCCGCGGGTGACAACAGCATCGAGACGCCGGTGCGGCGGTGCGCCGAAGCAGCCGGAAGGGGTCAGACCCGGACATCGACAGACGCGTCGAACCGGGCTGGAGGCCATGGTTGGGCTGCTGGAATGCCGTGGGTGGTGGCCCCCGGCTTCACAACGAGGGCCGACCAGGGCCGGGACGGCTAGTGACTCATGCGAGGGGAGAGGGGATGCAGGAGATCGCTGGCTGGGAATGCGATCTCAGTTCAGCAGCACCTTGTGGCGCCGCAACCGCTTGCTCAGACGGCCAAGCGCCTTGGTATGGAGCTGTGACACCCTGGATTCGGTCACACCGAGTACTCTCCCGATCTCCTTGAGCGTCAACTCATGGTAGTAGTAGAGGGTGATGACGATTTTCTCCTTCTCAGGGAGCGTGTCGATGGCCGCAGCCAGCTTCTCTGCCATGCACTTGGCCTCGAGCGCCGCCGACGGATCTTCGGAGTTGCCGGCGAGAACCTGGAGAACGTCCCGTCCTTCCCGATTCCCCCCACCCATGTCCTCCAGGCTCATCACGGAAAGGTTCGATGCCCTGCGCCGCATCTCCCGGTACTGGTCCAGCTTGACGCTCATCTCGGAGGCAACCTCGGCCTCGGTCGGTTCCCGCCCCAACTCCGTGGCCAGGTTCCGCCGCGCCCGATCGGCCTCCTGCATGCGCTGGCGCAATGAACGCGGCGCCCAGTCCAACTGCCGCAGTTCGTCGATGATGGCGCCTCGAATGCGCAATCCCGCGTAGGCGGCAAAGCTGTCATCTCGCTCCGGTTCGTACCTGTCCACCGCGTCGATCAGACCCAGCATGCCCACGCTCATGAGATCCTCCACATCCACCGACGAGGGGAATCGCCCGACCAGGCGATAGGCTATGTTCTGCACCAACGGGGCGTATTTCTGCACCATGGTATTGCGCTGCTGTACCGCATGCAGCGGTTTCAGTTGTCCTGCTTCACCAGTCATGGGATATTCCTCCTGGGGGCGTTGGGTTCCGTTTCGTGCTCATTTTCATGTTCAAGTCCTGTGCCATCTGTGCCGATTATCGGCACGAAGGAGAAACCTTAGCAATAACGGCACGTTGTCACGAGGTATCCTGTGCGGCGTCGGCGGCGGCCGCCGTCTGGGTGTCACGACGTTGACACCTGCGCGGCGTGAAACCATGACCACGCTACGATTCGCGGGAGTGTCAGGATATCGACATGCACCGTGGACCCACGAAGATGTGTCAAGATATTGACTCCCCCCACGGTCCGGCGCCATTCGCGCGGCATTCTCTAAAGCTCTTGGGCTCTCGCCTCGCTGCCCTGCCTGAATACCGGGACCATGAAGTCCAGGTTGCCCAAGTCGCCTGGGCGCTCGTCCGCATTGCCGAGAGTGGATTCGGAAGGTCCATCGCACCGGAGTGTTTCCCCTTGGCCCGTCGGCTGCTGGCCAGTGTCGGCTCCGGTTCGGCGGAGGCATGCGAGGCCCTGTTGTTGGAACTCTACTCGAGGCTGCACGAACTCGGTTCCAGCTACAGTGCGGAGGAACGGATGCGTCTGGACTCTATCCACGGCTACATCAACTATCCAGGTGGCCTGTCGCCCATTCTGCAGGCACGGTCGTGGTTGCGCCCCGAATCGACGTCGGTGGACCTCGGCGCTGGAAACGGCTTGCAGGGGATCCTGCTCCAGGAACTCTACCCGCACCGCAGGACCATCCAGGTGGAGCTGTCCGGGGAGTTGATCGCCACGGGCCGGAAGATCCAGGCCCTTCTCGGCATCCCGGTCGAGCGGCTGGTCTGGGCGCACACCGACATCGCCTCGGTCTCGTTGCGGAGCGTGGACTTCGTCTATCTCTATCGCCCGGCGCGACCCACCGGGGAGGGAGAGGCGCTGTATCGACGGATTGCCGAGAACCTCGAGGCAGCCCCCTTCGACGTGGTGGTGTTCAGCGTGGCGGATTGTTTGGGTTCCTACCTGGGCGGTGGGTTCTGCAGGATCTACACCGACGGGCACTTGAGTTGCTACGCCAGGAGTGCAGCGAAGGGAGCCGGAGAGCCCAAATAGGGTGGTGGCTGCACGCCTTCATTCTCGCCGCGCATGGCCGGCGCAGGCGCCTTTTTCCCTAGTCCGCGATGCCGTAGACGAAATCGACGAGCGTTGCCGCGGGTTCGCTTTCCGGTGTCTTGGTGCTGATGGCCTCTATCTCGGACACATGGGTATATCCGTCGAACCTGGCAAGGGTTGCGGGAGAACCATGCCTGGTCAGGTTGCGGTAGAAGTTCCTGGCCTGGCGATCGAAGGTGGGCAGGTCCGTCTCGGCATACTCGATAAGGAAGGGCGGCTGCCAGTCGCCCACATGGGTCGCCGGGGAGACCTCGGCCAGGTAGGCAGGGTTCAAGGTCCCGAACGTATCGTAAATCGTGCCGAGGAGTGCCGGAACCACGGCATTCAGGTTGTAGAGGCCGCTCATGGAAATCACGCCCGCGATCTCGTGCGTGCTGTGCCCCTGTGCCTCGAAGAAGCTCTCGTCCGTGCTCATCAAGGAAACGATATGGCCGCCGGCGGAATGGCCGAAAAGGAAGACCTCGGTCGGATCTCCACCGTAGTCGGCGATATTCTCCAGGGTCCAGACCGCGGCCAGTGTCGCGTCCTCGGTGTGCGCGGGGTGCACCACGTCCGGGGACAGGCGATAGTTGATCACCACGGCGACAATGCCATAGTACCCAGCCAGGGTGCGCCCGAGTTCCACATACTCGGACTTGTCGCCGGACGCCCAGGCCCCGCCGTGGACGAACATGACCACCGGCGCAGCCGCAGCGTCGCTGGGAGCGTAGACGTCGAGCCAGTTCCTGAAGTCCGTCGGCGACGGACCATAAGGAATGTCCGGATACTTGACCACCGGCAAGGTCTGGGGTTGGGCCACTGCCGCTCCACCTGCGATACAGGTGGCTACCAGGGTCGCCAGGGCCAGAATGACAGGGAATCGCGGTCGTGCTTTCATGCTGTGCTCCTTTCCTGCCCAGTTGAGGCCGACTTCGGTTCGGGATGGCGTCCCTCACGCCCCGCTCGCCTCGAGCACGACCACCGGCCGTCCAGGCGGGAGCAAGCGCGGGACTGTCTCGAGTCTGGCACGCAACTCGGCAAAACCCAATTGAAAAATGTGCTACGGTCGAGCCGGCTTCCGGGCCGGCGGGTATGGAGGGAGCCGGTGTGCCACGGTCGAACACCGTGTGGTCGCAACGATACTGTTGTACCATCGCCGGTACGGTGCCACAATGAGACCGCCTGGCAATGTGACCAGGATCAGGCGGCACTCCGCTGGGACTCGACCACCCGCACGCAGATTGGAGACTTCGATGGACTACGGGACGTTACGTTTGGCGATGGCCACCCCATCTGTGCTTGGCATGCTGGCTTGCGGGAGCATCGGCGGACGAACCGCCGTGGCGCCGCCCCTCGAACCGACCCGGGGCCCGTCCGGGCGTGCAGGTCACCCATCCGCGGACGGAGGCGCGAGGTTTCGTGCAATCGACTACCCCCGTACTCGAGTGGAGGATGTCTCCGAGGTGCATTTCGGGAACGTCGTGAATGACCCGTACCGGTGGCTCGAGAACGGGCGCGCCCCGGATGTCCAGGCATGGATGAACGCACAGGATCGACTCGCACGCGACTACCTCTCATCCCTGCCTGCCCGAAAGTTCTTCGCAACGCGACTCGAGCGCTACGCATTCTTCGACGACGCGAGGGCACCGGTCGCGGAAGGCGGTCGTTACTTCACCCTGCGTTTCTTGCCGGGCCGGGAAAGGCCCGTCTTGTATTGGCAGGAGGGGCTGTCTGGCGAGCCTCGAGTTCTGATCGACCCCAACGCTTTTTCGGATCCCCACGTCTCGCTCGGTGCCTGGTCGCCGTCTCCGGACGGCAAGCGCCTCGCCTATGCACTCAGTCCGAACAATGCCGATGAGGCCACTCTCCACGTCATGGATGTGGAGACCCGTGCGACGTCGGCCGCCGACGTGATCGAGGGCGCCAAGTATGCGGATCCACAGTGGACTCCCGACGGATCAGGGTTCTACTACACCTGGGTGCCGGTAGATCCCTCGATACCATCCGTCGACGTGCCTGGACAGGCGGAGATCCGGTTTCACCGGTGTGGAACGTCGCCTCGCAACGACATCCTCGTTCACCCCTCCACGGGAGACCGGACGGCCTTCATGTATCCCAAGCTCTCGAGGGACGGCCGGTGGCTGTTCGTGCTCATTCAGCACGGATGGGCAGCCATGGACATCTTTTTCCGGGACCTCGAGGAGGCGGGTGCGCATTTCGTGCCCCTGGTGACCGGACGACGCGCCATCTACGACGTCACTGCGTGGAGAGGACGGTTCTTCCTGCTGACCGACGATGGGGCACCGGCCTGGAAGGTCATCTCGGTGCCCGAGGGTACCACCGCACTCGATGATGCGCGCACCGTCGTGCCGGAACGGCCCGGGATGCCCCTGGAGGGCATGGCCGTGCTGGGCGGGCACCTCGTGCTCCGCTACCTGGAACGTGCGTGCGAAGTTCTCGAGGTGCGCACGTTGGATGGTGAGATGGTCAGGCGGGTTCCGCTTCCGGAATGGGGGTCGATCCCGCGGTTCACCGGCACCCCGGGCGACGACGAGATGTTCATCGAGTTCAGTTCGTTCACTCGACGCCCGGTAGTCTACCGGACCAGCATCTCGAGCGGTGAGACGGCTCTCTGGTCCTCGGTGTCGCTGGACGCCGACACTTCCCGGGTAGAGATCGAGCAGGTCCGGTATCGCTCGAGGGACGGTACGCTCGTCTCCATGTTCCTGGTCTACCGGCGGGGCATGGTGCGGGATGGCTCGACGCCGTTCCTGCTTACCGGCTACGGCGGGTTCAATGTCAGCCTGGCCCCCCGGTTCCAGGGTGGAGTCCTGGCTTGGCTGGATGCCGGTGGGGGGTTCGCCATGGCCAACGTGAGAGGGGGCGGAGAATACGGCAAGGCATGGCACCGGGCCGGGATGATGCACGAAAAGCAGAACACTTTCGACGACTTCATCGCCGCGGCCGAGTACCTGGTGGCGCAGCGGTACACGCGGCCGGAGAGTCTTGCCATCGAGGGCGGGTCCAACGGCGGTTTGCTGGTGGGTGCGGCGATGGTACAACGGCCGGAGCTGTTCCGGGCGGTCGTCTGCGCGGTACCCCTCCTGGACATGGTGCGCTATCATCTTTCGGGCGGTGGCCAGACCTGGATACCGGAGTATGGGTCGCCCGATAAGGAGGAAGACTTCAAGGTCTTGTTCGGCTACTCCCCTTACCATCAACTGGTTCCAGGAGCCGGCTACCCGGCGGTACTCGTGCTGAGTGCTGACAGCGACGATCGCGTCGATCCCATGCACGCCCGGAAATTCGTTGCACGCCTGCAAAGTGTCGCCTCGAGCCATTCTGCACCGGTGTTGCTGCGTATCGAACGGCATGCTGGACACGGGGGTTCCGGGTCGAGGACGCAAGCCGTGGAGCGGGGCGCGGATGTGTACGCTTTTCTCGCCGACCAGCTTGACATGCCTCCCCCTGCAGGCCAGGATTCGTGGTGAGCACTCGGCAGCACCGGTTTGTGGGCAGACCGGTCTGCGAACCTTGCTGCGACCCACGACGACGGAGGACGTATGCTGGTATCGAAGCGTGTTGTCTCACTGCTGTTTTGGGGGGCGTTCGGGCTGTTCTTCATGTCTGCCGATGCCACCCAGTGTGGATCCCCACCACCGTGTGCTGATGAGCCCATGTCCATCATGGGGTACTTCAACGGTGTGTTGTACAGCGAGGACCTGGTTGGGCAGACCTACGCCTACGTGGAGGAGATCTGTCTCAATGTCGGCGGGGACCCTCTGTACTTCACGTCCACGGACGATTTCCAGACCTACGTGATGCTGGAGGAGATCGAGGGGTACGAGGTCTATGTCATATCCATTGGGAACTTCAAGTATCCCTGGGAATGGGATGGCGGCGTTCAGATCCTGGTGTTCTACGACGCGGCCTACGCGTCGGCCCATACCGGCAACCCGGTCCCCCTGGATGGCACCGGCGCCATCGCCTACTACTGGGAAACGGGGTATTGGGACATGAACGTGCAGCCGCAGTACGTCACGGACAGCGGGGAGATCGTTTTCGACGTGGTGAGTCGTGTTCCCGGTGGGTTCGTGAACGCCGACTACAGTGGTCACCTGGTTCCCTACGTCTCGCCGGACTCGCCGAGCCGGTTGGCGCCATTCCGTGGGCTGGAGCTGGCACCCGAATGGTGACGGCCGGGGATCGGTGCCTTGCCGATCCTGTTTCCTGTCGAGCCGGGAGGCTGCCGTGCTGGTTGTGAGCGGCTGTTTGGCTGGTTGTCGTTGCCGCTTCGACGGTGACTCCAGGGCGGATCCGGGGATCGAGGCGCTTGTGAACGCTGGCGGTGTCATGATGGTATGCCCGGAGGAACTCGGCGGTCTGGACACGCCTCGAGCGCCGTCCGAGATCCGGGGTGGAGACGGTTCCGATGTGCTGCGTGGGCGGGCTCGAGTCGTGACCGTGGAAGGGCGCGACGTGACATCGGCTTTCCTGGCCGGGGCTCGCCGTGCCCTGGAGTTGGCCGAAGCGGCCGGTGCCGATCGAGCGGTTTTCAAGGATGGCAGTCCTTCTTGTGGCGTGACGAGGATTCGGGACGGGAGTTTCACGGGCAGGAGCCGTCCGGGCCGTGGCGTCACGTCTGCGCTTTTTCTCGAGCATGGTATCGGCGTCGCGTCTGAGGAAGCGTGGCGAGAGTCCGTCCTGGGTGAGGATGGCACGTGAGTCTTTTTCGTCGGGGGAGCCGGCTTCCCTACGTGCCCGAGTCTCTCGCTCCAGCAGTGACCGTCTGCGCGTTCAGGGTGACGTCGCATATCGTGCCAGCGTTGCCCGACCCTCACCGTGTCGAAATAGGTACTGGACTTGCTGTCCCGAACGTAGTATCTTGACCGGCCGACGTGGGTGACAGCCAACCCCGGAAACGTGAGCAGCCGCGTCCAGGGAGCCCGGACATCATGGAGACCAAACCTGACTTCACAGCACTTGCCGAGTCGTTCGATGTAGCCGACCTGGTGGCGCGAGGGGCGTACATCGAGGCACTCGAGCGGATCATGCCCTGGCTCTATCCGGACGGTTCATCGAAGGCGGACCGTTCGGTGGAGGCGGCGCAGCTTCGGGATGCCCTGTTCTCTCTGGTGCTCAAGGCCATGCGTGAGCGGGCGGATCCCACGAAAACCGGGGTGCGGTTCGGCACATCGGGATGGCGCGGGCTTCTTGTGGATGACTTCACCGTCGAAAACGTCGCGTGTGTTACGCAGGCTGTGGTCGACGTGGTTCTGAAGCGGGATCATTTCCGGGCACTGGGCGTGAGGGACATGGCGGACCTCAAGAATCGGGGCTGCATTCTCGCGCACGACACCCGCATCGCCGGGGCTGAATTCGCCCAGACGGCGGCCCGCATCCTGCTCGCGCATTCGATCCGGGTCACGTACCTCGGGATGGCCACCACGCCCGAAGTTTCCGCTGCCATCCTCGAGACGAACGCGGCCTTCTCCATCAACTTCACGCCCAGCCACAACCCGTTCAACTACCACGGGTTCAAGTTCAACCCTGCCGACGGCGGGCCGGCGCCCGAGGAACTCACGGGCCCCATCGCCGGTCGGGCCAGCGAGATTTTCCGCAACGGCACCGGCTACTATGCCCTTGGCGTTGCGGAGATCGAGGCGGCGAAGCAGACGCCGGGTCGCTACGTTTCTGCCGACCCCATGGTGTTGTACCGCGAGGCCTTGTCCAGGCGAATCCCCTGGCTGGAACTCGACGCTCTTGTGGATAACATCAACAGCCGCGATGTCGCCCTGTTCGTGGACAACGGTTTCGGTGCGACTCAGGGCAAGTACGAACGGTTGCTCGAGGGCGTCGTGCCTGGCAAGCTGCATGTCTTCAATGGGGTGGTGGACTACCTGTTCGGAGGGAAGGAGCGGGAGCCTTCGAAGGAGAACTTCAGGGCCTTGCAGGAGAAGATGGCGTCCTCGAGTGCTCGTCTGACCGTGGGATTCATGAATGACGGCGACGGGGACCGCTTCGTCGGGGGGGGGCGCACCGCGACTCTGGTCATGAACAAGTTCGGGCCTCTCGTCGTCAAGTATCTCGCCCAGGAGCATGGGATTACCGGTGACGTGACCCGATCGGTGATGACGAGCCACATGGCGGACGCCGCGTTGAACTGTTACCTGCCGGAGGGCGTGTTGAACGAGACCAGGGTCGGTTTCCAGTACATGCGTCCCCACGTGGCCACGTCGGTGAACTGCTGGGAGGAGAGCGACGGGATGTCGCCCCAGGGATGGACCTTGGACAAGGACGGCTTGATCGCCGCGCTCGCGCTCATCTCGATGGTGCTTCACTATGACGCCCCCCCGGAGGAACTCCTGTGGGAACTCGAGCGCGAACTGGGCTATTACTACTTCGAGCGCACCAAAGTTCGGGGTGCGCTTGGCGGTGACGCGCTGCGGCAGGGGCTCGCCGCCAGGTTCGGCACCATCACCCCGGAGAGTTCCGTGGAGATCGACGGCCGGGTGTTCCATGTGAAAGAGGTCTTCACGCTCGACGGGTACAAGATCGTTTTCGACAGCGGGTGGTGGTTCGGCGTGCGGCCGTCGGGGACCGAGCCCGTCGTCCGCCCCTACGTGGAGACTTTCGCCGCGCCGGAGAGTTCGGCGCGCGAACGTGCCGAGGCCGAGCGCTGGCAGAAGGCGATCCTTGGCTGGCTGGTGCGAGAAGTCTCATCCTGCCTCGACGCCGGGTAGGGGTGCGCGGGAGCTGTCCCTGGCGGCCATGTTCATCCATGAAGAAGTCTCTGCGAGCTTCGATGCCGTGCAGGAACAGCGGGTTGCCCTGTCACAGAGCGTCGAACAGGTTGACGTAGTCGTCGGTCCAGACTCGCCTCGCCTTGATCTCCTCGCTGACTTCCCATGTCTGCCAGGGCGGCAGCTCGAGCACCTGTTCGTGGCGGCTCGAGCTGTATGTCGCGGCGAACCAGAGGCCTGGGAAGCGGTCCACCCTGGTCTGTTGCCCCGTGGCGACCCGCTCGCCGCCTACGGCCCAGAACAGATCGAGGTCCAGGGCGAGACGTTCCAGCACAGGCAAGATATCGAACACACGGCTCGAGATGTGAAACACCAGCAGCCCGTCCGGGGCAAGTTTGTCGAAGTAGAGTTCGATCGCTTCCCGGGTCACGAGGTGCAACGGCAGAAAGTCGCTCGAGAAGGTATCCAGGACCAGCAGGTCATACCGTTCCGCTTCCACGTCGCGCAGCGTGAGACGGGCGTCGCCTATGATGACTCGAGTCGGAGCCACGGCGCCGCGTAGGAACGTGAAATCTTGTCGTGCAATCCGTTCGACCTCGGGGTCCAGTTCGAAAAAGTCCCAGGTTTGCCCCGGTTGCTGGTAGGCCGCCAGCGCCCCCGCACCCAACCCCACGATGCCGACCGCTTGGAACGCCAGGCTGGAGGTGAAGATCCGGCCGATAGGGGAGTCCGGGTAGTAGTACCCGAGTGGGACGCGGCCGGAAGTGTCGTCCAGGGACTGGACCCCGTGAATGGTGTTGCCGTGTTGGAACCAGCGCAGACCATCCCTGTCCGCGATCCGGTAGATACCATAGAACGTCCGTGCGCCGTCTACTTGTTCCTCGAGGAGCCTTGCCGCGGCGGTCACTCCGAGAGAGATGGCCAGGGCGAAAAGCAGCCCGAGGGCCACGGCTCGAGACGGGCGCAATCTGAAGTAGGCGAGAGCGACCCGGGCGTCGCGGATCATCAGTGCCGCCAGGATCAGCCCGAACGCGGCGAGGTAGTCGAGGAAGCTCAGGGTCACGCGATGGAGAGCGAGCGGGACGAGGATTCCGGCCAGGAGGGCACCCAGCCATCCGCCGGCGGACATGCACAAGTAGAACTTTCCGAGCCGGCTCGGGTCGGATGGTCGAGCGCGCACGAGCCGGAAGTGGCACAGGAGACACCCCACCCACAACATGGCGGCGTGGAACGTGATGAACGCCCCCTGGATGTGGACCTTGGCCACCAGGAACAGCATTGCAACGATCGCGACCGCGATGCCTGCGCCGCCCAGGGTGCCGATCAGTCTCGGGCCGGGTGCGCGGCGCCCGAAGCAGATGATGAGCGTCGCGAGGTAGATGGCCAGGGGCACGACCCACAGCAAAGGAACCGGCGCATCCAGGGTCATCACGTTGGTGGCGGCCATCAGAACGGCGTTCGCCCCAGCGGACAGCATCAGCCATTGGAGGGTGTCCAGGCGTCCTGGCTCACCGAGTTGACGAACCGGCGGCCCGTCACCGGCTTCAGCGTCCCCCATGGAGACCGGCACCGGGCGGCGACTCTCATTGCCGCCCGTCTGTGCGCGCCTTTCGTGTGCCGCTCGTACCTTCGAGACGCACCACGCCATGAGCAGGATGTGGAGCAGGTAGGCACCGTACCAGGCGAGACGCTGCCGTGCCATCCCCATGGCGGGCTCGATGACGAATGGATACAGCAGCAAGGCCAGGAGCGCGCCCGCGTTGGAGCTGGCATAGAGAAAATAGGGGTCGCCTGCCCGGGGGTGCCCGGTCCGTGCGAACCATGCCTGGGCCACTACACTGGCGCTGGACAGCACGAAGAATGGAAGACCGATCGCCACGGACAGCGAGAGCACGACGCCGGCCATGGGCGGGATATCGAACGAAACGAGATGAAAGGGGAAGGTGGCGACCGGGAGGATGACAAGGCCCAGGTGCCACCAGGGGATGGATCGAGACCGGGTCGAGGAGATCCTGGCCGCGTACCAGTAGCCCAGGAGCAGCAGGCCCTGGAAGTAGACGAGGCATGTAGTCCAGACCGAAGCGCTGTTCCCGTAGACCGGCAACAGCATGCGGCCGATCATGAGTTCCAGGGTGAAGAGGAGAAAGGCCCCTGAAAAAGCAGCGAGATGGAAGGGAAGGGCGGCCCGTGGTTCGCGGCTCGAACCTGCGTCCCCTGGTTGCGTGAAGGAATCGCTCATCCGTGGTTCTCCTCCTTCTTTCGTGGATGTGGATTCTTTTCGTCCCGTGCTCTTCCCATGAACACGATGTTCTGGTGTCCCGTAGCTGTCCGGGGAGTCGGAAGGACTCGGCGACTTTGACGTGCTCGTTGATTCGTTCGCAGAGAACCACGTCATGACCCGGCATCCGTGGGACCGTCGTATCGGCCGTGGTTTTCTCGCAAGTCGATGGCCCGTGTGGACGACCTCTCTTCAAACCTCTGTGGGGCAGGCACGTCGGCCGTGGCCTTCTCGTAAGTCGGTGGCGCCCGTGGACGACCTCTCTTCGATCCACCGTGAAAAGGGCACCTCGGCCGTGGCCTTCTCGCCGACCGCACCGGTTCGACGCCCGACGGCTCGCTGAAAGACGCCGACAAGCTCTTCCAGGCCGTGGCCTTCTCGCCGACCGCACCGCTTCGACGCCGCAGACGCCGCTATTCTCTAGGACCAGGGCGTGAAACGCGTTCCCCCGTCCGGTCCGGTGATGTGCCTCCCGTTCGATGT
>JAJRTE010000066.1 GCA_024278455.1 Myxococcota bacterium | reverse complement strand
GGCTCGAGTCTACCCACACGCCGAGGACGACCCATCTTGCCCGATCGGCAGGCGGGCATCCACTGGAATCCCCGAACGGACAATCCGGGGTGCAAGCTGCCATGTCGTGCGGCAATCGGGCGCATCTCCTGAGCCCGTGTCCCGGGCGCTCGAGTCACCCCCCCAGCATGGCCCTCTTCAAGCTCTTCTGGGCCGGCTTCTCGCCCAGCCAGGCACCGAAGCAAGCCCGCTTGAACGCCATGCCCGCCGCGGTGTCACGCAGTTCGCCGTTCTTGTAGACCTGGACCCCGGTACCGGGGAGATAGAACACATCGTATACGTCCCCGGGCCCGATGTCGTTCCGGAACACGTCGATGAACCGATCCACTTGCGGCTGAATGGACTCGAGGTCACCGCCCGTGGCATTCTTGAAGGCATCGATCAGCGCTTCCTCCATCCGTTCGGGCGTAATGAGGGACGACACGATCTGCAGGCGCACCGCCATGGCCTCGTCCGCATCGACGATGCGCGCCGGGTCGCGCATCTTCTGCTTGAGATACAGCGCGGCAACGTAAACCTCGACAAAGTACTTGGAACGCACCCCGGCCCCGTTCAGCACCAGGCTCGTCTCCCCGAACTCGAGCCGTTCCGGCATTCGAACACCGCCCACATCCCGGGCCACTCCCCACAACGGGGTCATCAGTATCGCAAGCATCGCCACGACTCCTCTTCCTCTCACGCCCTAAGCCTCCATCCCTTGGATATCCGCAGGCCGTCACCTCGCACGGTCGTTCCTGGAAGACGATCCTAGCACGATTGCGGCCGCCCGCCAAAGTGAGGCGCCGCGGCGGCACGCTCCCGTCCTCCCGGCGACTAGCCGGGCGCTACCCAAACAAGCACCAAACCCGTGGCAAGCGGTTCCCGAACGGCCCAAAGTGGCGTATACTCGGCCAGGACACGGGCTGTCGGTTCGGATGTGGATGCGGAGGTGGTCATGACGGAGAAGTCTCGAGCGCAACATGGCGAAATGGCCTTCTTCTCGGTGGACGTCAAGGGCATACTCAGCCCGCTGAGCCGGTTGACCGGGGAGCGCGAATCCTACTCGATGGTGATTCCTGCCAGCTTCGGGGGGTCCAGCCGGACAGACCTCCTCTTCTACGACCAGCAGGCCGGGGAGGCGGATTTGTGTTTCGTGGACCACCGGGGGAATCTCGAGCGCATTCACAAGCACACCGGTTGGCGCAAAACCTGGTCGCACATCGTCCCGGGATCGTTCAGCGAGGATCCCTGGGCCGGGCTGCTCTTCTACGACCGCGAGTCTGGAGACCTGGAACTGTCCCGCACCGATGGGCTCGGCCGGCTCCTCCCGCTCGCGACATTCCCGGGCTGGCGACCCGGGTGGGACATCATCGTGCCCGGACGTTTCGCGCCCGGCGACCGCACGGACCTACTGTTCTACAACCGCCACGACGGCACGTTGGCCCTCTACTGCATCGGCGAGCGGGGCAACCTCGAGATCTTGCGCCACTACTCAGACCAGTTCTGGGACTGGGACGCCATCGTCGCACTATCCATGCGCCCGACCCGGCTCTCCGAACTGCTGTGCTACAGTCGCAGGGAACGCATGGGAAGGCTCTATTCGGTCGAGCAGGGTGGGTGGTTGCGTCACGTCAAGACCCATCGCGACTGGAGCAGGGGGTGGGATCTCATCACGCCGCTGCCGGTACGCGGCTCGGACACCAGGCGAGTCCTCTTCTATGACAGGTCCATCGGGTTCGCCCAACTCATCGACCTGGACGACGACGGCGAACCGCGTGTCGTCCGGAAGTACGAGGACTGGAAAAAGACCTGGTGCACCATCGTGCCGGGCCAGTACACACCCGACGGTGTCACGGACCTCATGTTCTACGATCGTTTCGCCGATTTCGAAGAGGCTGACAAGGCGCGACATGCGTTGGGGTGCAGGTACGAGGTCCTCGGCTCCATGGACGGCCCCCTCGGCGTTCCGGCCGTCGACCTCAACCGGGCAGGAAACGGCTGGGTGCGACGTTTCCTGGCCGGCGATATCTACTGGCGATCGGACATCAACGCAAACGAAGTGTATGGACAAATCCGCGAGCACTATCGTCGCACCGGCGGTCCGGATGGCCCTCTTGGCCTCCCCACTTCGATCCCCAAGCGACTCGAGAACCAGGATGTGACCTACCAGAGCTTCGACGGCGGTATCGTCGTCCTTGGCCCGGATGGCACCTCGGAGGTCAAACATGCCGTGATGTTCCGGCTAGACAACGTGGCCCAGAAGCTTGCTATCCGGGACGGGCCCTCGCTGCGAAACGACACCCACAACGCCGAACTGGCACTCTACATCACCGTGCGCGCGAATGGGAACCCCTTGCCAGGCATGGAGAACCTTCGCATTCCGAAACAGGGTCATCTCGGGCCGAGCGCAGTCATCGACTTGCCCATCCGTGTCCCACTGAACAGTGGACTGCGTCTCGAGGTCCTTGTCAAAGCCTTCGACGTGGACCTGATGACCCACGAGGACTACCTCGGCACCTGGCGCATGCGCTACGAGTATGATCGGTTGATCTCGAAGTGCTTGGCCGGGGGAGAACATGTCGAGGGCGAACCCATCCACGAATTCGAATCGAAAACCGACCCCTTCGAGGGCAAGGAAACGCTCGAAATCGGCTACTCCCTCGACTGGGCAGACTGACTCCAGCCAGCCCGAAGCCACCGGTCCCGATTGCACCACGCGGGCAAATCCAGCAACCAGGAGGCTCGAATCAACCCGGCCCGAGATCGGTCCGAACCGCCAACAAGAGACCCGTCCAAGACGCCACCCGGGAAGTGCCCACACACCCCCCGGGACCCTGCCGGGGACCTGCCCCGCCGGTGGTTTGAGACCCCCCGAGAAAACCCGCCCGTGGGCCGGGTTTGTCTGGCGATTGCCAGGGAACACTGCTATAAATATCTTGTGATGTAGTGGTGGCTTTGCAGGGGCCTCCCTGGCGGCTCGGTGTACCCACCTATCCGCCCGTATCCATCGACACCTATCAAGGAGTTCAGGATGTCTCGAACTCACCAGCGACGTTGCCGAGTGGTCCTCCAGGTGCTCTCTTTGCCGTTCCTCGTCTTCTGGGTTTCCCAGGCGTCGGCGCAACCCAGGTGGCCGTTCTGGTTCGACAACGACCGTGACGGCTACAGTGAATACCAAGGCGACTGCAACGACCGTAACAGCTCAATCTTCCCCGGGGCGACAGAAGTATGCCTCGATGGCGTCGACCAGGATTGCGATGGACAGGATCTCACCGATTGCGGCCCAATAGACGCCGATGGCGATGGATACGACGCCGATCTGGACTGCAACGACCAAGACCCGGACGTCTACCCTGGAGCGGCCGAGGTGTGCAATGGCGAGGATGACGATTGCAACGGCGTCATCGATGACGGCCTGACATCCACCTACTACCTCGACGCCGATGGCGATGGCTATGGCACCGCAAACTCGACCACCGTCTCCTGCGAACAGCCAGATGGGTACTCCCGCATCGATGGAGACTGTGACGACGCAGATTCCCTGGTCCATCCCGGTGCAGAAGAAGTCTGCGACGAACAGGACAACAACTGCAACGGCCAGGTCGACGAGGGGCTGGAGAAATCGATCTTCTACAGGGACGCCGATGGCGATGGATACGGAGCCGACGAACAATGGGTACAAGCGTGCGAGGCTCCGGTAGGCTACGTGACCAACGCGGACGACTGCGACGACGGGGACGCCGGAATCTATCCCGGGGCAGCCGAAGTGTGCGACGGCACGGACAACGACTGCGACGGGACCGCGGACGAAGGTGTGACCAACACCTACTACCTGGACGCCGACGGCGACGGGTACGGCAGCGACGT
>JAJRTE010000065.1 GCA_024278455.1 Myxococcota bacterium | reverse complement strand
GGATGCGCTCAGCGAGAAAAAGAAAATCGGCCTCGTCGAAGCCCTGATCTTCGCCGCCGAACGCCCGGTCAGCGTCCGCGAACTCAAGGCACTGCTGGGAACCGGCCGTGAGGAGGTTCTCGAGGTGCTTCGCCGGCTGAAAGATAGTCTCTCGAAGGAAGATCGAGGCGTCGCGCTCGAAGAGGTGGCCGGCGGCCTCGTGTTCCGCACCAGGCCCGAACTGGCGGCATGGATCAGAAAACTGGTGCAGGCGCGCCCCCCAAAACTGAGCAAGGCCGCGCTCGAATGCCTTGCCATCGTGGCTTACCGGCAGCCGGTGACCCGGGCAGAGGTCGAGGCCGTTCGTGGAGTGGAGTCCGGTTCGGTGTTGAGAACCCTGTTGGAGAAACGGCTCGTTCGAATTCTCGGCAGAAAAGACGACGTCGGGCGGCCGTTGATCTACGGGACGACCCGTGAGTTCTTGAGAATGTTCGGTTTGAAGAGCCTGGCCGAGCTACCGGCGATGGGAGAATTGAATGCCTTGAGCGACGGGGAGCACACCGGCCAGGGAAACTGACAACGCGAAATGCGTTGGTGCCACCGGAGGTTCGTACCGTCGCCGCGGAGCCCTTTCGCGCAGCACGCCGAACCCGGGATGGCCGACAAGAAGAGAAACACGCGCCGTTCTTGCGCGGAGGACTATCGGGATGAAAGAGAGATTGTCCAGAGCTATCGCCAGCCTCGGCGTCGCTTCCAGGCGCGTCGCCGAGCAGATGGTGGAGGATGGCCGCGTCGCGGTCAATGGCCGGGTGATCTGCGAACCGGGCCACCCGGTGGACACGGAACATGACGTCATCAAGGTGGACGGGAAGGTCGTTCGCCCTCCTGTCCCGCTCCATTTTGTCGTCAACAAGCCTCGAGGCGTGCTGTCGGTCCCATCGGACCCGTTGGGGCGGCCGACAGTGCTCGCCAGGCTCAAGGGCGTCAAACGGTTGCTCGTACCCGTCGCACGTCTGGAAGCCGACGACGAGGGTGTCATGGTGATGACGTCGGACAGGCAAATGGCACACGCCCTGAACCAGCCGCGTGCAGGGATTCCCCGGACCTTGTTGCTGAAGGTCAGGGGTATGCCCGACCAGAGAACGCTCGACAGAATGAGGAATGGCGTGCCTCTCCAGGGAGGTCGAAGCTTGCCGATGGAGGTCCGGCTCGTTTCCGTCACCGGCCGCAACGCCTGGCTACGGGTCACGGTGAGAGAAGTGAGACATCACCTTATCAGGCATGTCATGATGAAGCTCCGGCATCCCGTGACCAAGCTGAAGCGCATCCAGTTCGGTCCCGTGGCCGTGAAGGGCCTGGCCCCCGGCACATTCAGGAAGCTGACGTCAGAGGAGTTGAACGCGTTGAGGTCCCTGGCAGAATCTCCTCCAGGGCTGCCGGACCCCCTGTCCGCTGAACAGGTCGCCGCCGCACTCGCCGCGGCCCCCCCGCGCGGTGTGCGGGAACGACCTCGTAGAAGACGTCCCACGTATCGACGGCGAAAGGCGCGGCCCGCAACAGCTCGCCGCCAGCGTTGAACCCGTTGACGGTTGCCGGCCGACTTTGGAGTCCCCCATGCTACTGGCGCACCTGTCGGATTTCCACTTCTACCGATTCCCCGACTGGTCCGGGTTGCGAACGAAGCGTATCCTCGGGTTGACCAATCTCTTCGCATTCGGACGAGTCGAACGCTTCAACCCCGAGATAGCTCGCCAGGCTATCCTGTCCGTCGTCGAGGACGCCCCGGACGCCGTGGTCATAACCGGGGACCTCACCGCCATGGGGTCTCCGGCGGAATTCCTGGCGGCTCGAGACGCTTTGCAGCCAATCCTCACCCGCTTCCCCACTTTCGTCGTGCCGGGTAACCACGACTACTACACCGCTGGTGCCGCCAGGTACCACAGGATAGAGCAGTACTTCGGACCTTTCATCCGTACTCCGGGCGCCTCGCTCGATGAACCCACCTACCCGACACTCCATTTCCTTGGCGACGTGGCCATTCTCGGCATGAACCCCAACAAGGCCACCCTGGGCTCGGCGGGTCGCATCGATCCCGTGGAAGCCGAACGGCTCGAGGCCGTGCTCCTCCGGCCCGAAGTGGCCAGGCGCTTCAAGGTCCTGCTCATCCACTACCCCCTGTTCGACCACCGCGGCGAGGTCACGGCAAGATTCTGGAGAAGACTGGAAAACAGGGAGATCCTCGTCGACGTGTTGATGCGCCATCCCGTCGACCTGGTGCTCCATGGCCATGACCACGTGCGCTACGTCAACCTCATCCAGCATGACGATGAACGCGCAACCGTGCTGTACAACTCGGGGTCCGCCTCGTTCGATCGCGGGCTCGACTGCCCGGTGCGTGCCACTTACAATCTGTACGAGATCGCCGGCGGAGAATTGGTGAGAGTGGTCCACAAGGACTATTGCCGGGACGGGTTCAGGGTCTCCTTCGACGGACCCCCTGCCATCGCCAAGCTGGACACCCGGTCCATCGCAGACTGAACGCCAGCCGGCCAGGGATGGACGCGAGCCACACAGGGTCGCTTCCGGCTGCAGGCAACCGGAACGCTCGCCGGGAGAATGACGTGTGGCGCCCGTCCAGGCGCCTGCTACGCGGCCCGATTCGTCCCATCCGGCTCCGCCTGCGGTCCGATCCCACGATCGGGAGAGGCATGCCCTTCCGCGTCCGGCTCCCACACGCGGCGGGAACGCTTCGCCGCTCGTCGCTCGAACCGCTCCACACCCTTCCGTCTCGAGGCCGGTTCGGAGATGTCCAGTATCAGTCGCCGCTTCAGCTTCCCGCTGACGGCGACGAGCAATTCCCGGATCGCGGAAGCGGTTCGTCCCCCTCCCCCTATCAGCCGGGGCACATCATCATCGGCGACCGCCACCTCGTAGACCACGACCTGGGTCCCCGGAAGCGAGGTCACCCTCACGGCATCCGGATGATCCACCAGGAGTTCCACCAGGCGTTGAAGAACCCGCGTCGTCGACTCGAGCGGATCCTCCTGCCGGGCAGCATCCGTTCTCGTTCCCGGCACGCACGCCGGTGTATCTCCAGGTTCCAGGAGTTCCAGCAGGAAACGGCGGTCGTGGGCGCCGGAGATGGCCACGAGCAACTGCCGCATGGCCGCTGCACGGCAGCCTTTCTTCCCAATCAACTTACCAAAATCCGTTCGCGCGACATTGACCTCGAGTACCGTGGACTGGCTGCCCTGCAACGCCTTCACCCGCACAGCCTCCGGCTGATCGACGAGCAAGCACACCAAGTCCTCCAGCAACGACGATACGTCGCTCCAGCGTGACGTTTCAACCATCTTTCACCTTCCTCCAAGATCTGCACCGATGTTCAGTTTACGTGTTTCGACCGATCGCGTGGCCTGGCAAGCCTGGACTGTCCTCCCCCTACGGCGGACGGCCCGGCCCTCGCAACTCGAGCCGCGGGCCGAGTCGCCGAGCGCGGGCAACAGCCATCCCCCCAGAGCAGACCACGAGCCCGCGCAGGCCGGGTCCGGAGGGGGGATTCCTCGCTCCTTCCACCCGAAGGTACTGGACGTCTGGTCCCTGCGGCCGCTGTGGTGGCTTTGTCTACCGGTTCCGCATGTGTCGTACTGGCGCTTCGATTCGTTCGCCGCCACATGTCATGTGTCGCGTGCCGCGTGGTGGTGGCACGTCGGTTGCTGAGGACAGTCCAGGTCACGAGACCTCGAGGAGTATCGCCGAATCTCGCAGAGAATGCACGGGAAGGGAGATGAATGTACCTTCGAACTGGTGAACCAACCTTCACTGCAGGATACGACACCCGGAAACAGGCGATAACTGAACACGATCGGCGCATACAGGCCTTGTCGGCGGCGGCGATCGCGACGGTGGCCAGGGAACGCCTGGACGATTCTGCCCGCAACTGCCCGATCTCGGCGCAACCGTCGCTCGCGGTGCACCGTCGCCACCGGGTCCCCGGTCACAATTCCAACTGTTGGCCTAGCTCGACAACTCGGTTGGGAGGAAGCTTGAAGAACGATGTGGCCCCAACGGCATTTCGGGAAATGACCACGAACAAGCTCTTGCGCCAGTAGCCCACCCCCCCCTTCTTCCGCGTCGCGATGAGGTTCTCCCGGCCCAGAAAGAAAGACGTGTCCATGGGCTCGATGGCGGCTCCCCCTATTTTACACCCTGCCAACACGGACATCACGTCCGGAGACTCCATGAATCCATAGTGGAGGGTAATCCGCCAGAATACGTCATCGAGCCGTTCCACTCCCATGCGGTGTTCCTCGCCCGAGTAGGGCTTCTCTTCCGTTATCACGTTCAGGAAGATCACCCGTTCGTGCAGCACCTTGTTGTGCTTCAGGTTGTGGAGCAGCGCGTGAGGCACGACCCCGGGATTGCCGGTCATGAACACCGCTGTCCCTGGCACCCTCGTGGGCATGTGGCGGCCAACGCTGGCCAGGAAGGTGTCGATGGGAAGCATCCCCGACGCCATCCGCTCGTACAGCAAGGCGCGACCTCGCTTCCACGTCGTGAGCAGTACGAACACCGTCGCGCCGACCATCAGCGGAAAGTACCCTCCCTGGGGAATCTTTATCGAATTGGCGGCAAAAAAGGACAGGTCGATGGCAAGGAAGGCAACCAGCATGACCGCCGCGCCTAGCGGATGCCAGTTCCATACGCTGCGCGCTGTGGCAAAGACCAGTACGGCCGTGATCACCATGTCCGTCGCAACCGCTATCCCGTATGCTGCCGCAAGATCACTGGACGACCCGAAGCCAAGAACGAGCAGCACGACGCAAACCAGCAGCAGCCAGTTGACCCAGGGGACGTATATCTGACCCCGGTGCTCTCCTGACGTGTGGCGTATCTCCATGCGCGGAAGGTACCCGAGTTGGACAGCCTGGCGTGTCAATGAGAACGCGCCGGAGATGACCGCCTGGGAGGCGATGACCGTGGCCATGGTGGCCAGGACGACGAGCGGATAGACGGCCCACGATGGCGCGAGCAAGTAGAACGGGTTCTCGACACTCGACGGCTCCCGAAGAACCAACGCACCCTGACCGTAGTAGTTGATCAGCAACGAGGGAAGTACCAGTCCCAGCCAGGCGAGGCGGATCGGACGGCGCCCGAAATGGCCCATGTCCGCATACAAGGCTTCAGACCCGGTGATCACCAGGAACACAGCACCGAGCACGAGGAGGCCCCGGCCGCCGTTCGCAGCGAAGAAGTGCCACGCATGGACCGGGTTCAACGCCCACAGAACGCCGGGCGTGCGTAAGATGGAGGCCAGGCCGAGCACCGACAGCGTGACAAACCACACGACCGTAATCGGGCCGAAGACTTCCCCCACCCGCCCTGTCCCGCGGCGCTGAAACAGGAACAGCCCGACAAGTATGACGATAGCAATCGGAACGACGTACGGCTTGAACAACGGCGTCGCCACTTCCAGCCCCTCGACAGCACTCAGCACTGAGATTGCTGGCGTGATCATGCCGTCACCGTAGAACAACGCCGCACCGAACAACGCCACGGCTACAAACTTCGCGTTCCCCTTGAACCTCGTGCCTCGAGCCGCTGCCCGGGATAGAAGGGCGCTGAGCGCGAACATTCCCCCTTCCCCTTCGTTGTCGGCCCGCATGACGAAGAACAGGTACTTGACCGTCACCACGAGAATGAGCGACCAGCTTATCAGGGACAGAACGCCAAGCACGTTGGTGGGGTCGGCTTCTATCCCGTTTTGGCCGTAGAAACACTCACGCATCGCGTAGAGTGGGCTGGTTCCGATGTCGCCATACACGACGCCGAGAGCGCCCAGTGTGAGGGCTGCGAGCGCCCTCCCTCGAGGGTGTGCTTTTTCCATGGATAGCGTCTCTTGTCATGTTGCGCGCAGGCCCTCAAAGCACTGCGTCGAGGTTTCCCGTACCGAAATGTGTCCACTCGGAACGGATCCTTGTCGTCCCCGCTGACCACCTACCGGAGCGACCGCGCGCCGAGCCCCACGGTCTCCGCCGTGCGATGGCAACCAAGCACGATCACTACAGAATCTCGCTGCCAGAAAGCACCACCGACAGCCGGGAAAACCGCCATCAGCCATCTCCCTGGCCGCGGCTCTGGGTCGATATCCGGCACACTGTCGTGAGCGGGCAGTCTTGCTCAACCCCACCCTCATGCGCGACCGCATGCACCGAGCAGATCGCCTTCTCCATCGTGGGATAGATATGGTCGGCGCCGATTTTCTCCAACAAGTGCGTCTGCTTGAGCACCTTCATCACGTTCTCGTTCACGCCGCTCAGCGATATGTCGACCCCGGCACCGCGAACCCGGTCTATCAGCATCGAAAGTGCCTCCTCCCCTGAGGCATCGATGTCGTTGATCCCATTGGCCGCCACCACGATGTGGCGCAGGCTCGTCTTGGTGAGCAGTCTTTCGTTGATCTTGTCCTCGAGAAAGCTCGCACTGGCAAAGAACAGTGGACCGTCGAATCTCACGAGATCCACATATCGGCATTCGGCGAGGCCGTGCGCGAAGGAACTCCTCAAGGCGTCGTCCTCGTGCCGGGAAAGAGAGACCACCGCCGGGCGCATGCTGCGGTACAGGAAAACGCCGAGGGACAGCGCGACGCCTACCATGATTCCCTTGTCCAGGTGCGGCGCGAAGGCCAACGTGCACAGAAACGAAATCACCGAAATCGCGCCGTCATACCACTGCGCGCGCCACGCATGCACGAAGCCGGACACGTTGACGAGACCAATGACCGCCATCATGATCACGGCTGCAAGTACAGCCTGGGGCAGGTGATAGAGCAACGGTGTGAAGAAGAGGAGAACGGCGACCACAGCCAGGCTTGTGAACACGCTCGACATGCCGGAAATCGCCCCGGCCTGCAGGTTCACCGCGGACCGCGAAAACGATCCCGAGACAGGGTAGCTCTTCCCCATCGCCCCGAGAACATTCGCCAATCCTTGACCAATCAGTTCCTGGTTGGGATCGAGGCGCTGCCCAGTCTTGGCGGCCATGGCCTTGGCAATCGAAATGGCCTCCATGAACCCAAGCAGTGAGATGATGATCGCGGACGGAAGCAGTCTCAGAAGCAAAGAGAGGTCCAGATCAGGAACCGTGATGGACGGAAGGCCCTCGGGCACCACCCCCACAACAGCCCCCCCTCCCGTCATCAAAAGCCTGCTGGTCTCGAGCGGGCGGTTTCCCACCTTCAGCCGCCACACGCGGCCAGCAACCCGTTGGCCCCCGGAACGCATTCCCACCGAAAACCGGGCCGATCCATCAGGCGCTTCGACAAGGAAGAAAAGAAGACCCCGCAAATGCGTTCTTGTCCGGTGCACCTTCTCTCCCGCGCGCTCGATCAGTAGGCCGACCCGCGCGACATCTCGCTCCAGGTCTATCGTCTCGAACGGATCTTCGGCCCCTCGAGCCTCCTCCAATCTCTGGCTGAGGACCGCTCTCTCTTCGCCCAACCGCGACAACTCGGTCAACGTGTCGTTGAATTCTCCTATCAGTCGAACCACGTCGTTCGAGTCGATGGCCGAAACCGGTACTCGCATGTTGTGCTCGAATCCCGTTGCCCACGAAATCAAGATGGTCGCCGTGACCGCCACGAGAACGTTGGGGACTCGAGGAAAATACCGGCGCAACCCGTACATGATCCCGAAGGCAAACAGACCCATGAAGAAAGTCGGCCAGTGGGTATAGTGGTAGGCGGCACGACAGACTCGCCAGATGGTCTCGTAATGGTGCGGGGCCTTGTCCACGTCGACCCCGAACAGCTTCGAGAGCTGGGACGTCGCGATGATGATTGCCGCGGCATTCGTGAAACCATTCACTACCGGGTGGGATAGAAAGTTGACCACGAGCCCAAGGCGAAGGATGCCCAGCGCCAACTGAAACAGCCCGACGCATACCGCCAATGCGACGGCGTACCCGATGTAGCCCTCGCTGCCTGCGGTCGCCAGCGGCTCGAGAGAGGCCGACGTCATCAGCGAGACGACAGCGACCGGACCGGTCGCCAGTTGCCTGCTCGACCCGAACAGGGCCGCTATCATCGGCGGGAGAAACGAGGCATACAGGCCATAGTAGGGTGGCAATCCCGCGAGTTGCGCATAGGCCATCGACTGTGGAATCAGGACCAGCGCCACGGTGAGACCGGCGACCAGGTCCGTTCTCAAAGCACGCGGAGAATAGCCCCGAAACCAGTCCAAAAAGGGGAAAACTCGAGTCAACACGGAGATGCTCCTCTCGGCTCAGCCGTGGTCGGCTCCAGGATTCTCGCGCAGGCAAGAAGGCAATGCTTCGCAGAGCAGCGCGGCATCATCCACGTCGCGCAACTTCAGCCACGACGGGGGCCGTAGACCTTGAGAGCAACAGAATCACGGTCCGCTTCGCCGGGCCCAGCCTGATCGCTCCCCCCTTCCCGGCCCGCAGGACTGCGCTCTCGAATAGCCCAACGCGACTGTTGAAGATGGCTTCGAGATGCTCTCTGCAATCCGGATTCGTCCTCGCCAGATCGAAGGCATGGTAACGTCGCCACAACAGGAAGCATTGCCCGCAGCGGTCGGGCAGACAAAACAGGAACGCGATGACCGCCTCGCATGTTTGCATTCCCGCCGGGCAATCCCTCAGAGCGATGCAAGTCTCGAATTCTCAAGTGATACCGCTGCGGACTTCCTTGAACGCGACAAGGAGAAGTTCGGTTTTCGACCTGAAATGGCAATGGACCGATAATCGCCTGTGTCCTGCTGGGCATGGCCTGTTCTCTTGCCCCCATGGACCGTTGGCCATGGTGTAGGGCTGGGTGGTGTTGGACTGAGCACTCGCTACAGCGCGCTTTTACTTCGCAGGAGTCACCCTGTCAACGAGAAACGCCCGGGGGGTGACACTATGCCCCGCCGGACAGGAACCGGAACGCGGGGATCTCGAGTCGATCCGGATCGTACCCCAGCAGTGCGTTCAAATCCTTCAGGGGCTGGATTGGCTTGCAATCGTGCAACATGGCACGAATCTCCTCGGGGTTGAACTCGAGGATCTGGCACGATCCGGGGCGTTTCACCGAGAAGCCGATAGGAACGAACAGGTTGACGTAGTTTCCGGCCTCTTCGCTGTACCAGTCGATGAATACGCCGGTGAAACTCGCTGCCCCGTACTTGCGACACGATTCGTGGCGCAGGCTATCCGTGAGGATGTTGTACTCGATGCAGGAACTGACCACCGCCGCTCCAAGCGGATACTGCGTCCCGGTGGCAGTGAGAATATCCTTTACATACAACAGGACGCGGTCTCGAGGAAGCCCCTGCTCGTCCACCACCGTGCCAGCATCGTAGAGATGGAAATCCTGTGCACGAAGCGCTCGACCCATCGGAACCGTGTCGCCCATCTCGAGTCGTCCTCTCCGATCTCTCGAGAGGCGTGATGCGAACCCTTCAGGGAGAAGGAAGGTCGAGCGGCCCGCACAGGAAGGGGGGGGGCACTGGCTCGATGGCCGACCATCGCGGGAGGGTTCCCGGTGATCTGGATGGACGAACCCGGTTCGAGCGCGAGAAGAGACAGGGGACGTTTCGGCCCCGATGGCCTCGAGGTCGACGAGAAGTTTGACAGTGTCACCGGTCCAGCCCGGGTGCACGTACTCGTTCGGTATGCTGGCGACCAGGCTACCGAGTGTTTTCGTGATAAGTATGTTTTCGCATGCTTGATCGTAGACACGCTTGAAAGGCGCGAGGAGCTGCATGAGCCAACCGCAGTCGGTCGACGTCGTTCCCGCGATGGGACGGAGGACGTGGCCGAACCGGAACGTCCCCCCTGATTCCTCGACGGCGCCCACGTGGGCGCCTCCCAGGTCGATGTGGAGCGGTCCGTGGTGGAACCCGGCCCCCAGGGTCCCCGGATTGAATCGCCCGCCCAGTTGACCTTTGTCGAAGGGAAAGCGTCCCGTGCAGGCATACAGAACAAGATCGATGGTGAAGAGCGACTCATCCGCGCAGGTCCATTTGCATGGAAGGGTTCCAGTCTGGGTGAAGTCGGCACCTGCCAGCTTTCGCCCCTTCCTGCTGGCCAGCAACCCCAGTGCTCGCCGCACGAAGTCGGAAACCTCGAACGGCGGCGCTTCCAGGACGCTCGAAAGCGGTAGTATCGCCGGCAGGATATTTCTGGGCTGAGTCTGGCAGGGCAACTTGTTCCGTGTGTCAGAAAACATCGGGATATCCTCGTCCTCGCATGGTGATACCGAAGCTACCTCTCACCGACCGATTGTAGCCTGGAATCGCCGGGAGCCACCAGTGCATGCACGCGCGGGGCGCACGAACAAGGAAAAACTTGTGCTTCGGGCTGACCCGGTCTATAAGGCGATTGGAGGTCGCGCGAGCCGTGAGGTCGCGTTCCGCAATGCTCGCGCACCACACCAGGGAGGTGTTGCTTGTGGCCACGATAAAAGTCCAGCGCGACCGGCTGTTTCGTTCGCAAGAACTCCGGCCTTTGTCGAAAGACACCCGCATCAGGGAGGTCGATGACGTTGTCATCCAGGTGACGCAGGTCTTCTGCCCCAAGGGACACAATCTGGTCAACTCATCGAGGGGACAGTTCGAGGGAGAAGGCGGGATTTGGCTCAGGGTGTCGACCGAGGGGCTCTCCGGGGAGGTCGTGTTGAGTCCATTCCACGGCGACCACCGCAGGCACGGCTTCACGGAATTCGCGGAAGGAACCCGGGTGCAGATCGCCTGCCCGATTTGCGGGACGCCGTTGCCTCGCCTGTTCAAGTGTTCTTGTGGCTCCGGTGACATGGTGGCCTTGTATCTCACCCCCGATCTCGACGACGGACGTGTGGTCGTACTGTGCAACATCTGGGGATGTCATCGTTCCAAGGTGTTCGACCAAGCACAACTCCTGTCCGCCTACTTCGAGGACGACGAACTGGCTGACTCCGGCGAGGATATCGCGCCCATACTCTCTTTCCACTAGTCTCGAACAATACCGAATCACCGGATCCTGGCCTATCGGCGCGCCCCAGGTGCCAGCGGGATAGACCGCGGCCGCAGGCCGAGCGAGGATCGGCGCAACGCCGTACGCTCCCTCTCGCCGGGCAATACGGGGGATGGCGGGTGTGCGCGGTAGCCCGCGCCCTTGGATGGGTGGGATCGTGGAAACCCGGTGGGCGCCGGTAGCCCCCGGCCGTTCGGCGATGTCAGCGCTCCTGCTCGAGCACAGACATGTCTTGAGCGAAAGGAGAGTATCCCGGAGGGAACAGGCGGACAGCTCAGACCTTGGGCTCGATAAGCTTGGCGATCGTCTGGAGCTGCATGTTGCTGGTGCCTTCGTATATCTTGCCGATCTTGCAGTCGCGATAGTATTTCTCGGCAGGGTACTCGGTGGTATAGCCATAGCCGCCGAACAGGTCCACGACGGTGGATGCGGTTCGCTCTGCCACCTGTGACGCGAACAGCTTGGCCATTGCCGCCTCCTTCACGAACCGGCGACCCGCATCTTTCAACCGCGCAGCATTGTATACCATCAGCCTTGCAGCTTCGTTTTCCGTAGCGCACTGGGCCAATTGGAACTGGACACCCTGGAAGGACGCAATCGGCTTGCCGAACTGCACGCGCTCCGTGGTGTACTGGAGACAGTGGTCGAGTGCCCCCCGCGCCAAGCCGACCATCTGGGCGCCGATGCCGATTCGGCCTTCGTTGAGCGTTTCGATCGCGATCTTGTATCCTCTGCCGACCTCCCCCAAAAGGTTCTCCTTGGGGACCACGCAATCTTCCATGATCAACTCGCAGGTGGAGCTGGCACGAATGCCGAGTTTGTCCTCCTTCTTGCCCACCTTGAAGCCATCGAATTCTTTCTCCACCAGGAATGCCGTGATCCCCTTGTAGCCCAACGAGGGATCGACCGTCGCGAAGACGATGAACAGACCAGCCTCGTTGCCGTTCGTAATCCACAACTTGGGACCGTTGAGAACCCAGTGGTCCCCACGATCTTCCGCCCGGCAGCGAAGCGAAAAGGCGTCGGAACCGCTCCCAGCCTCGCTCAGTGCGTAAGCGCCGACGAGTTCGGTTGCCATGCGAGGAAGGTATCTCTGCTTCTGCTCAGGAGTCGCCCACCGAAGCAACGCATTCGCGCAGAGCGTGTTCTGGACATCAACCAGAACCGCGATCGCAGGATCCACTGCGGCAAGTTCTTCAACCGCCAGGCAGGCCATGAAGAACGAGCTTTCTGCACCGCCGTATTCCGAAGGGATCTCTATGCCCATGATCCCAAGCTCGAAGCACTGGCGGACCAGGTCGGGGTCAATGCGCTGTTCCTTGTCCATCTTGTGGACCCTGGGGCCTACCTGCTCACGAGCAAACGACGCCACAGCATCCTTGAACATCTGTTCGTCCTCGGTCAGCGCGGTCAGCGGGGGTAGCATGCCTTCATGTTCCATCTGCGATCGTCCTCTTCTGGGGGGGGGGGGTTCCGCCGGCAACCTGCTTCCCGGGAATCGACCTCCGACCACCGGGACCTGGCGCCGCTACGACAAGGACGCCTATTCTAGCATCCGGCCACTCGTACAGGGAACCCAAAATGCAGGGAAACCGTGACCCAAGCGGGCGCAGCAGGCCATGAGACCACGACCTACTAGGAAGCTTCACGCTGCATGCTTGATCTCCACCTCGCATCCGAGCTGCTTGAGACAGCGCACGAGCCGGGCGACGGACTTGGTCTTGTCGAGGCGATCGAAGTGCTCCGGGCCGAGATCGTCGTGCTCGTGCTCGTACTCGTGCTCGTGCTCGACCCCCTCCACCTGTTCCCCCCGTGCTCGTCCCGCTGCTTTGGAGCATCCCGCGACTGGAAGCCGCGCCCACGTCGCATCATCCACCAGGGCCGGTCGCGAACGCGATCGATTGGGAACTACTGAGTTGCGGACATCGGGAGAATAGACGCAGTTTGGCGAACTTGGGCGATCCAGAGACGAATCCACCGTGGAACCGCCAGGCTTCTCCCCAATGCGCCGTAACCGTCCGGCAAAAAAAACTCTCAAAAAAACCTTGACGCGCATCGGCCGCCTGACTATATTACACCGCCGCCTGGGCAAGAGCTGCTGAGAACCTGCGGAGAAACACGGTTTCCCGTCTCAGTTTCCGGCAGCAAGCCAAGGTACCCTGCTATCGAAATCGATTTTCTTTGCCGAAACGGCTTGACAAGTTATGGAGGTTGGTTCAAGATAGTAGGGTTTGGGAGCAGGTTTTGTGGGTGGTCTTTGAAAACTGAATAGTGGGAATGTGGGCTTTGAGTTTTAGCCTGGCTTTGAGGAATTGGAGTCAG
>JAJRTE010000064.1 GCA_024278455.1 Myxococcota bacterium | reverse complement strand
TGCGACGGCGCCGTCGACGAGGATGTCCTCTCCTTCTTCTTCGCCGACCTGGACGGGGACGGGTTCGGCGACCCGGACCAGACCGTGCTTGCCTGCACGCTCCCGGAGGACGCCACCACGGACGCCACCGATTGCGACGACGGCGACCCGGCGGTCAACCCCGCCGCCACGGAAAGCTGTGACGGCATCGACGACGACTGCGACGCGCTGGTCGACGAGGGGTGTCCCGACTCCCTCGCCTGCAGCGGCACGGGGCTGATCCACGTGATCTCGGACGGGTGCATGAACGATGGAGGAGGCAGCGGCGTTGGAGACAGCCTCGAGGTCTACTGCTTCAACTACGTCGCCCGGTTCTGTCTCTCGGGAGAAGCCTGTCAATGGCGCGGGACCTTTCCCGCCACCGACGACGGGACGACCTGCGAGCGTAGTGGACTGAGTTCGGACTACATGGCCAATGCCTGGTGCGAGTACTGGAACGGCCATGCCTCCTACTACTGCTCCACCTCGGAACAGATCTACTTCTGAAGCCGCGTTGGCGGTTCGGTGCTGCGTGGTCTCAATCGACGAAACCGTTGATCCTCCAGCCCGAATGTGCGACGCTTCAGCAGCGACGATATCGGCATGGGATGCGGTCGCCTGGCCGCTGGCGCACCCGGCCCTGCGTGGAGTTCGGTGCGCGTTTCCCCACAACCGCCAGCCGCGAGGAGCGTGCGATGAAGAAACGGGAGCTTTCCGGGACCTGGGAACTCTGTCCGGTCGATGATTTCGGCACACCCGCCGAGGACCTCGAGAACTGGTTCACCATGGATGTACCGTCCCACTGGCAGCAGCACCCGAAACTCGAGGCGTGGTCGGGCAAGGTGGTCTATCGCAAGAGGTTCGACGTGCGGCGGCGGAAGGGCACTTCCTACCGGATCGTCCTCCCCGGCACCTTCTACTGGTCGGCGGTGTACCTCAACGGGTCGCACCTGGGTTCCCACGAGGGGTACTTCACCCCGCAGGTATACGATGTCACGGACATCCTCGAGCCGAAAAACGAGCTGGTGGTCCAGGTGGACTGCCCGGACGAAAAGGCCAAGAGCGGCAAGCGGATGATCACCGGTGTGTTCTCGCACTGGGATTGTCTCGACCCGGAGACGAACCCGGGAGGGATCTGGCTGGCGCCGGAACTCCACGAAGCCCGGGGAGCCTTCATTGATCTCGTTCGTGTCCAGACCCTCGAGGCCGGAGAGGATGCGGCTCGAGTCCGGGTTCGTGCCTCCGTGACGGCTGTTGCCGGCGAGGCGTTGGTGCTGCGCGCGCGATACCGGCCGGCGACGTTCCGGGGTCGCGTGGTCACGTTCGAGCACGACGTGGTGCTCGTCGCGGGCGAGAACCTTCTCGAGTTCGACCATGAACTGGTCGCGCCGAGGTTGTGGTGGCCACATGACCTGGGCAGGCCGGACCTGTACCGGCTCGAGTTGTCCCTCGTGCGAGGAAAAAGTGGCATCGCGGACCGGTGGGAGGCGGAGATCGGCATTCGGACCATCGAGGTGCAGGACTGGCGTTTCTATGTCAACGGGGTACCACTGTTCATCAAGGGCAACAACTACCCGCCCACCGACACGCGGATTGCGACCACCACCAGGGAGCGGGTGGAAGAGGACCTCGAGCTTGCCAAGGGCTGCCATTTCAACATGCTGCGTGTGCACGCCCATGTCGGGCACCCAGCATTGTACCTTGCCGCGGACCGGGCGGGGGTCCTCCTGTGGCAGGACTTTCCCCTGCAGTGGTGCTACCGCAAGGAGGTACTGCCCATCGCCAGGCAGCAGATCGCCGAAATGGTTCGGCTGCTTTACAACCATCCGAGTATCGCGCTGTGGTGCTGCCACAACGAGCCGATCTACATCGTCGATACCAAGGACGAGGACCTGGTGAGTATCTCGAGGACAGCGTTTTCCATCTTCGGGTGGTCGTGGAACCGCGATGTCATGGATGTGCAACTGGCGGAGGTGGTGAGGGCGGAGGACACCGGCCGGTACGTCAACTGGTGCTCCGGCCATCCGGCGGTGCGCAAGAAGAAGGGGAGCGACACCCATTTCTACTTCGGCTGGTACCGGTCGGAGGGGAAGCGGCGGAACTTCGAGACGGTACTGCGGTTGACCCCGCACAATGCCCGCATGATCTCGGAGTTCGGCGCGCAGAGTTTCCCCAATCTCGAGACTTGTCTCGAGTTCATGGACCCGGACATCGCGCGCATCGACTGGGACGGGCTCGAGCGCCGGCACAGTCTCCAGGTAGAGTTGATGAAGCACTGGGTGGGACTGGAGCACCCCTCCCTCGAGGCATTGATCGAAGCCTCCCAGGCCTACCAGGTGATGCTCAACCGGTACTACATCGACCGGATCCGGCAGCTCAAGTATCGGCCCGCGGGTGGTCTCCTTCCCTTCATGTTCACCGACCCCAACCTGGCCGTGCAGTGGTCGATCGTGGACTACAACCGGGTACCCAAGGCGAGTTACCACGCCATGCGGAAAGCGTTTTCGCCCCAGTACGCCTTTCTGCTCCTCGACGCGGACGACTTTCCACCGGGGACCGAAGTGGCCTTCCCGCTCTACGTGGTCAACGACGCGAGGCGGCGGTTCGACAACGTCATCCTCGAGTTCTCGCTCGAGGACCCGGAAGGGGAGGGCCTGCTTGCACGCAAGTTCGAGTTGCCCTTGCCCGCCGATTGCGTGGCCATCGAGGTTGCCGTGCCCAGGGCGGTTTGCGACCGCCCGGGCGCCTACGTGGCGCGGCTGCACCTGGCCGGTGACGGGATCGACCTGGAGAACGACTATCCGTTCACCATCCGGCCGGAATCCGAAGATGGATAGGCCTGCCGGACCGCTGGGAGGTCTATTCGTGATTACTACCATCGACCAGGTCACCAGGACCAGCGCCATCGTCAGCAGGAACATCGCCCCGGGTGCCGTCGCTGTCGTCGTGGGTCGGGAGTCCCCCGGAGCGGGCAGGACGCCGAACCCCGGTTCTCGGCCGGCATCGGCTCGAGTGCTGCTCCTTTCGCTTCTTCTCGTCGCCTCCACGATGGGTCCGGCCGCCTGCTCGAGGGTCGTTGAACGGCCGGGGGAGCGGGTCGTCGCCGGGATCGAGGCTGACGCGGAAGGCAGTGTTCGGCCCCCGGTCGACGCCTTCGTGCAGGCCACGATCGACATCGCGTGCCTCTCGAGCCGGGTCGCCGATCCCCGGGAACGGGTCGGTGCCGTGTGGAAGATCTACCAGCGCCACGGCTTCGACGACCCCGGCGAGTATCTCGAGATGGTCAGGAGCGTGGGGCAGCAGCCGGGTGTCCAGGAACGGATAGCCAGGGGAATCGAGCAGTGCCGGTAGCCAGCCCCCATTTCGAACAGGGGGAGGCATGAAGGACGCCGGCTCTCGCCGCACCCCTGAGAAGATACCGGCCTGGTTCTGGCCTCTCTGCCTGTTGCTGGCGCTCGCCGTGCGCTGCATCGATTTCGGGCCCGTCTTCGGATCGGACGGCGTTCGCCTGATCGGGCCCGACGCCTACTACCATACCAGGCGGGTGGCGGCCATGGCGCAGGACTACCCATCCGTCCCAGCGTTCGACCGGTACATGGACCACCCGGACGGTGCTCTGTGTCCTTACGAGCCCGGGCTCGACCTGTTGCTCGCCTCGGCGACCCGGCTCACGTTCGCGGTGTGGCCGCTCGAGCCGGAAGCCGCGGCCGCGGACCCAGATGGCGCGATCCTGTTGGCCGAAAAAAGGACTCGAGCGGTCTGTTCCCTGGCCATGCCGTGGCTGGGGCTCCTTTTGTTGCCAATCTATGCAGCGGTGACACGGCGCCTGGCCGGTCATGGTGCGGCGATGGCCACCGCACTCCTCCTGGCAGTGCTTCCCGGTGCGACGTTCGCCTCGACGTTGGGATACGTGGACCACCATCTGCTGGAGCCCCTGGTCGTGGGGCTGGCGTTTCTGGTGGGACTCGAGTTGCACGCCAGGCCCAACCGGCTGAGGCTTGCAGGGGGCGCAGGCGTGGCGCTGGGTATCGCCCTGGCGTTCTGGCGCGGGGTTGTGCTTCCCGCCGGCCTGCTGGCGACGATGCTCGGTATCGGGATCCTGTGGCGAACATGGCGAGGCGACGCCGGCAGGACCGCTCGATCCGGCGGGGCGGTCACCTTCGGGGTCGCGGCAGTGGTCTCGCTGCCCATCGGCGCCTGGTTTCCCGCCGCGGAACCCTTGTCCTATTTCACCATCAGCCTGCTGCAGCCCTTGTTCTTCGCGGTGGCGTCCGCCGTGCTCCTGGCGATGGAGCAGGCCGGACACCTCGCCACCGTGCGGCGTCCGTCCAAGCAGTGGGCGGTCCGCCGGGTGTTGGTCGCGGGGATTGCGGCCGCGGTGCCCGTGGCCCTGGCCATCGGCCTGGTCCCCGGATTCGCCCGGAACGTAGCCGCCGGGCTGGGGTTCCTGGCTCGAGCCGACGCCTTCGTGCAGGCGGTCGCGGAGCAGCGTCCGCTTTTCGTCAGCGAGGCCGGTGGCGTGACCCTGACGTATGCCGTCTATTTCTATGGCGCGTTCGTCGTGTTGTTTCCCGGCCTGGCGTGGGTGGCGTTACCGCGGCTGCGCGGAGTGAATGGGACCGGACGGGGCTCGAGCCGCACCGGTTTTCCCGACTGGGTCGCCCTGGTGCTGTGGACGGTCCCGCTCCTGGGCGTCGCCCTGGCGCAACGCCGTTACGCGGTCCTCTTCGCGCCGTTCTACGCGGTCTGGGTGGGGGCGGCGCTTCCGGAGATCTGGCGATGGGTGAACCAGCGGGGCAGGGGGGTGCAGGCGGCTGTCGCAGCCCTGGGGACGTTGCTGTTCTTGCCGACCGGCCTGTTCCTCGCGGCCCAGGCAACCGCCCCCGTGCAGGAGGAAGCGCTGCTTCAGGCCATGGCATGGATACGGACCCACACCCCTCTCACGTCCGGGTATCGCCTGGAGGCCGGTCGTGAACCACCGTTCATGAAGGGCGGGGATAGCGCCGCCGCACCGGAATATGCCGTGCTCGCGCCGTGGGACGAAGGCCACCATGTCGTGGCCCTGGCCCACCGTCCCAACGTGGCAAATCCCTTTGGGATCGAGT